>CALWKR010000031.1 GCA_944381315.1 uncultured Christensenellaceae bacterium | reverse complement strand
CATTTGATACTTAAAACCGCATGACACGAATAGTTTTGTCGATGTTTTGATTTCATTAAGCTTACTTTGTTTGCGAATATATTATTCCGTGACAAATTTATATCTCAAAAAGCCCGAAAACATTGACATTTTGTCATTGAGTGCAAAAATGCATAATTGCATAAACGCATCGAATGCGATCCGCTCACACCGCTGTTTTTGCGATGATTTTGTCGCAAAAACAACAATATTTCTTCATCGGCAAAATAAAAAATTTTTCGCCTCGTATCGAGTCAAGCGTCTATGACGCACTTTTTTGCTCCGCTCGGAATTTTTCCGCCCATGTCGCCGTCACACGGTTGTCAAGTATTTGTGACGCACTTTTTTGTTTCGCTTAGATCCTTTCAATTATGCTGCCGTCACACGGCTGTCATACGGCCGCGGCTGTCAAGTTTCGGTGCCAACTTTTTTGCTTCGCTCAGATTTTCAACCAATTTGCCGTTACACAGCTGTCAAGTATCAGTGCCAACTTTTTTTGCTCCGCTTAGAATTATTCCAAATATGCTGCCGTCACACGGCCGCGACCACAGCTGTCAAGCATCTATGACGCACTTTTTGTGCCTCTTAGAATTATCTCAACTCTGCCGCTTCGTGTCGTCAAGTATCAGCGACAACTTTTTTGCTCCGCTTAGAATTATTCCAAATATGCTGTCGTCACACGGCCGCGACCACTGCTGTCAAGTTTCTGTGACATACTTTTTGTTGTGCTTAGAATTTTTCAACCATGCGGCCGTTGCACGGGGCTGTAACGCGGCCGAGGTTAAACGACGCAAAAGTGTCAATACTCGTTGACGATATGAAGAAGGCTGTCGTCGTTGTCATAGTTGCGCTTGTCGCGATCTTGGTGCTCGTCAACGTCTTTGCGGACGAGGGCAGGGTGACGGTTTGCGTTTATGCGGACGGCGACGGCGCGTATGCGGCGCTGGACGCGGCGAAGTATGCGATCGAGCCGCTCGGCGGCGATGTCGAGGGCGAGGAAAGTTACATAGCCGCCGCATGTACGAGCGCGTTGAGGCGCGAGGGCATAGCGGCGCAAGTAGAAGTCAAGACGGACGGCAGCCTGGTGATCGTGCGGCTCGACGGTTCGACTACGCCTGTGGCGCAGTCGGCGGTGGGTGCGGTCGCTTTCGGGCTGGAACGGCTTGCAGGAGGGATATGGAAAGAATAAAAAGACAAGCATTGATGCGCGCGCTGTGCGTCGCCGCGGTGTTGGCAGTCGCGGTGACGGCGGCGGTCGCGTTTTTGCCGTTTTCGGACGCGCAGGATCAAGACGCCGTCGTGCTCAAAGTCGGATCGAGCGGCAGTCAGGTGCGCACATTGCAGACCAAGCTCAACAATTGGGGTTACAACGCAGGCACCGTGGACGGCATCTTCGGATCCAATACCTTGGCGGCGGTCAAGCGTTTCCAGGCCAAGAACGGCTTGACGGTGGACGGGATAGTCGGAGCCAAGACGGCGGCGGCTTTGGGCATGACGCTCAGCTCGAGCAGCAGCTCCAACAGTTCCTATTCGTCATCCGACATCTATCTGCTCGCCAAGTGCATCTATGCCGAGGCGAGGGGCGAGCCGTATATCGGTCAAGTCGCGATCGGCGCGGTCGTGCTCAATCGCGTGGAGAGCAGCAGCTTCCCCAACACTATCGCGGGCGTGATCTATCAGCCGTATGCGTTCACTGCGGTGTCGGACGGGCAGATCAATCTCGAGCCCGACGATACGGCATACAAGGCGGCGCGCGACGCTATGAACGGCTGGGACCCGACCAACGGCTGTCTCTATTATTACAATCCCGCGACGGCGACGAGCGCGTGGATATGGTCGCGTCCCGTCATGCTTTCGATCGGGAACCACAACTTTGCCAAGTGAGGTAAAAATGGACAAGACAAACACGGGCACCAAAAAAATAATAATTCTTGCGATCGTATGCGCACTGCTTGCCGCTGCCGTGATAGGGCTTGCGGTGGGACTTGCCGTCTATGCGGACAAGACCGCAGCGGCGCGCCTCGACGCCGAGAACAGCTATCGGTCGGAGTACTTCAAACTGCTTGACAGCATGCTGGACATCGAGACCAATCTGTCCAAGATGAAGGTCGCGTCGACCGAGGCCATGCAGACGGAGCTCATGCTCGGCACGGCGATCAATGCGGAGCTGGCGGGGCAAAGTCTCAACGCGCTCGCGCAAGGCGAATATCAGCTCGAGCCGACGATCAAGTTCTGCAATCAGATCCAAGACTTTGCGAGATATATCATCAAGAAGATAGACTATGACGAGCCGATCACCGACGAGGACTACGAGATCCTCGATCAGCTCTATGACGCGTCGCTGGAGCTGGGCAAGCGCCTTGCCGCGATGCGCGACAATATGCAGACCGACGGCTACTACTTCGTAGATTCGCTGGGCGACGAGGATCCGTTCGAGGAGATCGTTTCGGGCGTAGACGAAAACACCGTCCACTATCCTACTTTGATCTATGACGGCCCGTTCAGCGACGGCTTGGACGATCCCGTGCCGCACGCTCTGGACGGAGAGGACATCTCCGAAGAAGAGGCGGCAGGCAAGGTGAAGGAATATCTCAACGATTACGACGTCACCGACGTCGAGTATCAATCGCTGTGCACCGGCTACTTTGACTGCTATCTGTTCTCGTTCGAGACGGCGGACGGCAAGTCGGGCAGCGTCCAGATCAGCAAGCAGGGCGGACACCTCGTCATGTTCGACGTCTACGAAGAGATGGTAATGCCGACATACGACGTCGCCGAGGGCGTGGAGATCGCCGAACAATATTGCCGCACGCACGGCTACGAGGACATGGTCGCAGTGTGGAGCACCGTTTCCGAGAGCGAGCTGTTCGTCAATCTGTGCTACGAATACGACGGGATCATAATGTATCCCGACATGATCAAGATCAAGGTGTCGTTGCAGACGGGCAGAGTGATAGGATTCGAGGCGCTCGAATATATCTTCAACCACAACCGCGAGGACGAGGTCGACTACCAAGTCGATTTGACCGAAGAAGAGGTCATCTCGGGTTACAAGTCGGGCTTCGAGATCCAAAACGTGCGCCTTGTCGTCATCCCCGTCGGCGCCGGCGCGGAAAAGCTCTGTTACGAAGTCTACGGCTCCTATGAAGGCTATCGCTACTTCATCTATGTCGACGCCGAAAAAGGCTACGAGCTGCAAGTGATGCAGGTGATAGACAGCGACGACGGCGAATTGCTGATGTGATCACTCGTCATAAAACCGATAAATTTAGGTGCCTGTGTCTATGAAACGCTATGACAGACAATATCTGAAAGCCCTCGTGAGTTCGGGAGAGCGCACCGTCGCGGCAAGCGACGGCGAAGTGTTGCGCACGTCCGACATGAGAGGGATCGCGCCGCTTTTGGAGTGGCAGAGCGAGGGCGTCGACCTTGGCGGATACTATGTCGCGGACAAGATCGTCGGCAAGGCGGCGGCTATGATCTATGCCGTCCTCAAGCCCGATGCCGTACACGCGCAAGTGATGTCAAAGAAAGGCGCAATGACGCTTGCGGAGCATGGGATAGAAGCCGAGTGCGACGAGCTCGCAGACATCATAATCAACCGCAAAGGAACGGGGCAATGCCCTATGGAAGAGGCGGTTGCCGAGATCGAAGATCCCGTCGCCGCGATCGCGGCGTTGCGAAAGAGAGCAGCAGAATTGCGATCGGCGAAATGACGCCGCACGGATGCGCCCCGAGCATGTCCCGAGGGCGCTTTTTTTGTTTTATGCGGCGAACAGTCTGACCGCGACGACCGTGGAGTCGTCGTTGGCTCCGTGCT
Organism: uncultured Christensenellaceae bacterium; assembly: GCA_944381315.1. Taxonomy (GTDB): domain Bacteria; phylum Bacillota; class Clostridia; order Christensenellales; family UBA3700; genus Ornithoclostridium. The sequence continues at coordinate 61,120 of CALWKR010000031.1, read as the reverse complement.
TGGTCGCGTGCGCGAGCAGCGTGTCGCACAGCTCTTGCGGAGAGAGCGAATCGGTGCGCGACAAGATGAGCTTTATGCCGTCCGTACCGAGGGCGTCGACTATCCCGTCCGAGACCAGCACGACGCTGTCCGTGGGCGAAAGCATGCGCGAGTCTGCGTATGGCGTCGCCTCTTCTACGATCCCGATAGGGAGCGCGCACGAGTCTATGACGTCGACGTTTTGATCGCGTTTGATGAAGCTCTGCACTCCGCCCAGTTTGACGAAGTGCGCGAGAGCAGTCTGCAAGTCGAGCACGCAGATGTCGAGCGCGGAAAACTCGTCCGCGCCTTTGAGCATGAGGATGCGGTTGATCATATTGAGCGCGGCGTCGTTGCCGAAACCTGCGCGATAGAATTTTTCGACCATCGCGAGAGTGGACGCGCTGTTGGCTGCCGCAGGCGCGCCGCTGCCCATACCGTCGCAGACGGCGACAAAGAGCTTGTCTCTGCTGAGTTTGCGCACGGCGCGGCTGTCGCCGTTGCCGTCCGAATCGTCTTTGCGCACAGTCGCCTCGCCGTAGATCGCGCCGTATCTCGGGCGCGCGACGTATGACAACGACACGCGATCTTTGCCGCACGGCTGAGGATCGCCTTGGCGCTGCATCGCGCAGCCGAGGACTTCGTCGATCGTCTTGTCCAATTGGTCTTTTGAAGCGTCGTCGCGGCGCACCGTGACGGACGCGCGTATCTTCCCCGATTTGTTGTAGAGCACCGCTTCGGTGCAGACGATGTTTTTGTAACTCAATTTTTCGATCAATTTATCTTCTTCGGAGTCGTCGACCGAGATGCCGCCGTTCACATCGTCGGCGATGTCGCTGAGGATGTTGCCGACGCCGTACATCTGCTCGCCAATCACTCGCCGCGACAGATCGAGGCGTTTCGCGTTTTCCTCTCGTCGGCGATATCTCGCGGCGGCGTCGTTGCAACGGGCGACGAGCGCGTCTATCCGATCGCAGCGCGACAGCACGAACGGCGGCATATCGGCAGGCGACGCGCCGTCTTGGGTGAGCGCGGACGACGCCGCGGAGACAAACAGAGGCGCGGTGTCTCCGCCCAGCGCGTGCTGACACGCGTCGCGCGACGGACATTGGGCGCAGACGCCCAGCATTACGTCCTTGGCGATCTCCCGGGCGGCAGGCTGTCTGTTTTCGGGGCGGTCCGACGCGACGGCAAAGCTTTTGCCCATTTCGAAAAACACGCCTGCAATATCGTTGAGCCGCGCGAATACTTCGCTTCTGCCGTGGGCGAGCATGCGCTTTGCGCTCGCGAGCCTGTCTTCGGGCGTATAGACGGCGAGCTTCGATCTGACTTTGCGCGGAAGCAGCAAATAACATGCGCCGCCGAATGCGAAAGAGACGATATGTTCGAGAGTGTACGGATAGGCGTTGAGGAAGGCGCCGGCGAGGAAGTCGACGATCATCGTTGCGGCAAACGGAAAGAATGCGGGCAGTTTGCGAAAAGAGCTTGCCGCCACGAATGCGGCGACGACGGCTCCGCAGACGGCGAAGTCGAGATCGGCGACGGCGCCGCCCATGCCCATGCAGAACGCGATCAACAGTCCTCCGACGGGCGAGAAGGAGCGAAGGGACGCGCCTATCGTCCAGCCGAGCACCGCGAAGAAGGGCGAAAAGCCGAACAGATCGAGGCGGTACAGTCCGAGGGATAGGACGATCCCGACGACTGCGCCGCCTATCAATTCGTCCGAAGTCAGGCGGTTGCGCACGCCGCGGACGATCAGCGCATAGCAGATCAGGATCGCGCAATAGCAGAGCAGCTGATTGGCGGCGACGGAGGCGATTGCGAGGCGGAGCTCATAGCCGCCGGGGACGAAGAAGAAGCACGGGAGCTGACCTATCATCGCATAGATGTTCGCGCCGAGGAGCCCCATCGGGCGCGCGGCGGCGTAGTGGATGAGCTTGGCGATCCCCAAGATCGCGATAGGCGCGGCGCAATAGAGTATGCCTTGCAGGCTCGAATCGACGAGGGCGCTGCCGGCGAGGAACATCGGCGAGATCAAAAAATAGTTGCAGCGGCAGAACACGAGGGCGACGTACAACCCGAGCGAGAGCCCGTACATCCCGTCCCAAAGTCTCGCGTTGGCGGCGAGGAAGAAGGGGACGATCGAGAGCAGATAGAGCGCGAGGTCGCCCTTGCGCAGATCGAATATCTTTTTCATGACTAACATTATAGAGCCGCGCGTGTGGCGCATCCGCGCGCAAAGGCGCAAAAAGGCGCGAAAAGCCGCGAAACGCATATAACGCGCTCGATGGCGTACACCAAAGATATGATCGATTTGGAGCGCGCGTTGGAGTGCATAAAAGGCGAATTCGGCGACACGAGCGACCTGATCGTCACGCGTTTTGCGGCGATGGGGAGCGAGTGCGCGTTCGTATGGCTGGACGGACTGATCGACAAAGAAGTGTTCGAGCTCAACATCGCAGAGCCGCTCCGCGCGTCGCGAGACACGGCGAGAGGCGACGAGATCCAAAAAATCTTGGAGCAGCGCACGCGTCCGACGACGCCGATCAAGACAGTCGCCCAAGAGGAAGCCGTCTGCGCCGTCTCCGACGGCGACATCGCGCTGCTTGTCGACGGCGCGCCGTGCGTCTATGTCTATTCGGAGCGCAAGTACACGGTGAGAGCCGTCGCCGAGCCTCCGGTCAGCAACGTATTGCGCGGACCGCGCGAGGGATTTGTCGAGGACATGAAGACCAACATGACGCTGATCCGCCGCAGACTGCGCACGCCCAAGCTGCGCTTTGAGATGAAGACCGTCGGCAGACTGACGCGGACGGCGGTGTGCGTCGCCTACATCGACGGAGTCGCCGACGGCAAAGTCGTCGCTCAAGTCAACGAGAGGATAGATTCGATAGACATCGACGGGATCGTCGAGGCTGCATATATAGCGCGTCGGCTCGAAGAGGACAACTTTTCGCTGTTCGACCAAGTCGGCTCGACAGAGAAGCCCGACATCGCCGTCGCAAAGATGCTCGAAGGCAGAGTCGCTATCGTCGTCGACGGCTCGCCGATAGTGCTGACGGTGCCGTTCGTGATGTTCGAGCATTTGCAGTCGTCCGAGGACTACTACGTCAAGAGCTACCGCGCGACGCTGTTGAGGTGCGTGCGCGTGATGGCGCTTGCGATCGCGGTGCTCCTGCCTGCGGCATATGTCGCGTTGCAGGAATTCCAATATCAAATGTTTCCGCTCAAATTCCTTGTGACGATCATGAATTCCGTCTACGGGATACCGCTGACGCCCACTCTCGAAATGCTCGTCGTGCTCACGATCTTCGAGATATTGAGCGAAGCGAGCGTGAGGATGCCGCGTTACATCGGCATGGCTTTGTCCATCGTCGGCGCGCTCATTCTCGGCGAGACCGCGGTCAGCGCCGGGCTGCTGTCGATGCCCACGGTGCTTATCATTTCCATCTCCACGATCGGGCTGTATTGCGTGCCCGACGAGGCAAATTCCGCGTCCGTGCTCAGGCTCGTGTTCGTCGCCGTCGCCGGAGTGCTCGGCTTGCTGGGCGTTATTTTGGCGTGCGTCGCACTGATCGCATATCTTGCCGACTTGCGCAACTTTGGCACGTCCTATCTCGCGCCGTTCGCGCCTGCGCTGACGCAAGACTGGAAGGACACGGTGATCAAGGGCAACGCCATGGAGCAGACTACTCGTCCGTACAGCATCCCGACGGCCAACCGCAGGAGGATAAAGAGATGAGAGCGCACAAAAGCATGACGTCGACCGACGTCTATCCGTCCCAAGTCGCGGTGCTCGCGTTCATGGCGTCGGTGACATTCAAGGTGCTTATGCTGCCGCGTTACTTCGCAGGGGAGTGCGGCAGACAGGCTTGGTTTGCGATGGCGATCATGATCGCGCTCGACATCGCCGTCTTTGCGTTTGTCTACAAGATCGCGTGCGCAGGCGGGATACGATCGCTCGACATATCGCTTGCGGTCAAGAACGGCGCGCTCGTCGTCATAGTCGCAGGCAGTTTGCTCAAAGCGGTGCTGTTCTGTTCGGAGTGCATCGGCTACACGGCGACCACGCTGTTCGACGAGGGGCTTTGGCGGCTCGTGCTCGCAGGCTTTATCCCTGCGATCGCCTATGTCGCCTACAAGGGCTTCAATGTGATGGCGCGCGTCGCGCAGATCGCCATTTGGCTTGTCGCCGCCGTGATAGTGCTCAGCATACTGCTCGCCGATTTTCAGGGCGAAGCGGACGCCGTGCTGCCGTTTATGCCGTCGGCGAGAGTGGCGACGTCGTGCGACAGATATCTGTTTTGGTTCGGAGATTTCACGCCGCTGATGTTCTGTTCGGTCACTGCCGACTTTCGCAAAAAACACGTGCCCGTGTTGATCTCGCTTGCTTTCATCTTTGTGTTCACCGTCGGATTCGTGCTCGCGTTCAACAGCGTCTACGGCGGCGGATCGACATTGATCTCCTATGCGTTCGGCAAGCTCGCGATCTTCAACAAGCTGTCGCGTCTGCTCGGCGCGCTCGACTTCCCGGTCGTCTGCGTGTGGCTGCTCATGGCGACCGTCAAGCTGTCCCTATTGCTCGGCGCGGCTTGCGAAGGGCTCGCTCACTTTGTCGGGCACAGGGGACTGATCGCGGCTGTGCTTGCAGTCGTTGTGGGCGTGATCTGCAAGTTTGCCGTCGTCAACATCGCGGCGGCGCACGCTTTTTTCAGCGGTTGGATACGCTACTTTGCCGCGCTGTCCGAATACGTCGTGCCGATGACGGTGTGGGCGGCGTGGGAGCTGCGCCGCCGCAGGAGAGCAGAGGCATGAGCAAGAGACCCGCGTCGCGCAAGTGGATAATCATTCCGTTGCTGTTCGTGCTCTTTGTCGCGTTCGGCAATTTGTCGTCGGGGATAAATCTGCTTGACCGCGCGATCGTCGTCGGACTTGCGATCGACGGCAGTGCCGATGAGATAGAGCTGTCCGCCCAGATCGTACTGCCGCAGAATGGCGGCGTCAGCTCGGGCGGAGGGAGATTCGCCGTCTATGAAAGCAAGGGCGCGACGCTGCGCGAGGCGATAGAGGCGCTGTCGACGACGACGGGACTGCGAGCGTCGTTCGCACATACCGACGTGATCATGTTCGGCACCGATTTTTTGCGCAGCGGTTCCGGCGACGTGCTGGAATACATTTTCAAGTCCGAGCTGGTCCGCGACACCGCGCTGCTCGTGGCGGCGCCCGGAGAGGCAAAGCGTCTGCTCAAGATCAAGCTGCCGGTCAACGAAGTCGTCAGCTATCACCTCATCGAGATGCTGCAATCCAACCGCGACGAGGCAGGGCAGAACCCGATGACGCTCCAGCGCTATTTCTTCAACTATTTCACCGTAGGCGGAGCAGGATATATGCCGCTCGTCAACGTCGTCAAAGAGACAGAGGGCAGCCTGACTCCCGACTCGGGCAAGGCGGAGGACGCCTATCGGCTCGATCTGTCCAAGACGGTCGTGATGACGCGCGAGGGCTATCTGATGAGGCTTGACCGCGAAGAGAGCAAGGGGCTTTCGTATGCGACCAAGCGGCTCAACAGCGGCGCGCTTCCCTATGAAGAGGACGGGGAGCGCAAAGAGGCCGTCATTCTGGACACGCGCTTTGACTACCGCGCCGTCGCAGAGGACGAAGTGCAGCTCGATCTGACGCTGATCTGCCGTCCTGCCGAAAAGTCGCATTCGCAGGGAGGCAGGCAAGTCGGCGTTCCGGGCGAGGACGCGAAGGCTCAGATAGCGGGCGCGGTGCAGTCGGCGGTCGAGCAATGTTTCAATGTCTGCCGCGACGAGCAGTGCGACGTCTTGGGGCTTGGAGAGGTGCTCTATCGCAAATACGGCGCCGACTTCGTGCGCAACGACTATCTGTCGAGACTCAAACTGGACGTCCGAGTGAGCGTGTTTACGAAATAAGCGGAGCGATTGAACTTGCCTTGGTAGCGCGCATATGTTATAATCAACTTATGCAACAACTCCGAGACACGATCGCGAATCAAGAAGAAATGGCGCAGAAGAACGTCCGCAAGCGCTCCCGCATTTGGGAGCTCGACTTTTTGCGCGGCGTATGCGTGCTGCTCATGGTCTTCGACCACGCGATGTACGATCTCGCCTATCAATTCGGCAGGGAGTGGCTCGCGGTGACGGACAGCGAATTCCTCAAAGAGCTCATCCTGCGTTCGCAGCAATATTGGGCGTCCGATCTGCGCCTCACGGTGCAGAGCATAGTTGTCTGCACATTCGCGCTGCTGTGCGGCATCTCCTGTTCTTTTTCCAAAAACAACTTTCGCCGCGCGGTCGAAGTCGCGCTCTTTGCCGGCATCATCACGGTGGTCACGACATGGATAGGTTCGCCGATCACTTTCGGCATTTTGCATATGTTCGCGGTGGCTATCTTCATCTGGGTCATCATCAACGTCTGCTGCAACAAGGACAGGCAAAAGACCGCGATCGTCTGCCTCGTCGTCGGGCTCGCGATAATATTGATAGATTACTATTGTTCGCAGCGCTTTGAGGCGGATCGCTTCGCCTTTGCCGACGACGACACGTTCTTTTGGCTCGCGCGATGGCTCAAACCGACCGACGCCGTCCATTCTTCCGACTACTATCCCGTCTTCCCCACGGCAGGATATATGCTGATCGGCGCGGCAATGGCTCCGCTTCTCTATCCCAAGCGTCGCTCGCTGTTGCCGTGGCTTGGCAAGTACGATTGGCACAAGCCCTTTGACTTTTGGGGCAGGATCGCGCTGTGGGTATATGTGCTCCATCAAGTCGTCTTGGCGGTCATCTTTGCGATCATCAGCTTTTTGTTCGTCACGCCGGGGGACTTCGTGATCATTTGATTTTCGCGACCTGTATCGAGTTTTCCGCGGTTTTTCGCCGCGGATATTTTTTTGCCGTTCTAATCTTTTCGGACGATCGTCAAAAGTTTGACAAATTTTTCCAAAGATGTTGAATATTGCCTGCATATTTGATATAATGGATATGTTAAATTATAAACAAGCCGCAAGCCGCGGCAATTATCGGGTGAAGATTATGACTGAAAAAAAGAGCTGTTTCCACGGCACTGCCGCGCAGGAGGCGGAGCTTTCGGCTGTTATCGAAGAGTCGAAGCACATCCCCGGCTGCTTGGTCCATGTGCTGCAACGCGCGCAAGCGATCTACGGCTACCTCCCGATCGAGGTGCAGACGCTGATAGCCGAAGGGCTGGGAGTGTCGCTATCCGAGGTCTACGGGGTCGCCACTTTTTATTCCCAATTTTCGCTTACGCCCAAGGGCAAACACCGCATCAGCGTTTGCCTCGGCACCGCCTGCTATGTCAAGGGCTCGGACAAGATCCTCGACGCTGTCGAAAAAGAGCTCGGCATCAAGTGCGGCGAATGCACCGAAGACGGCATGTTCTCGATCGACAGTTGTCGTTGCGTAGGCGCATGCGGCCTTGCGCCCGTCATGATGATCGACGACGAGGTGTACGGCAAGCTCCGTCCGGAGAAGGTCAAGGCGATCATTGACCAATACAGGGAGGCGAAAGATGACGATCAAAGAGCTTGACGCGATACGCGCCGCAAAGAAGGACCTGATCGCCGTGCGCCGACTGGTCAAAGAGGAGGGCGAAAAGCTCGCCCAAAAGACGGGCTACCGCAAGCAAGTCTTGGTATGCGGCGGCACGGGCTGCACGTCCTCGCATTCGATGAAAGTCATCGAGAGATTGGAGAGCGTGCTCGCCGAGCTGGGGCTTGACGACGTGCTCGTCGTCAAGACAGGCTGTTTCGGGCTGTGTTCTCTGGGGCCGATCATGATCGTCTATCCCGAGGGCGCGTTCTATGCGCAGATGACTCCCGATCATGCCGAGACAGTCGTGCGCAAGCATCTTGTCAAGGGCGGCGAAATAGTCAAAGAGCTGCTCTATTCGGGCACCGTAACGGACAGCGGCGACATCATCCCGTTCGCCGAGACTCCTTTTTACAAAAAGCAAATGCGCATCGCGCTCCGCAACTGCGGCGTGATCGCTCCCGAGGACATAGAGGAGGCGATCGCCGCAGGCGACTATGCCGCTCTCGAAAAAGTGCTCACGCAGATGACTCCCGACGACGTCATCAGCGAGATGCTCGCGTCGGGACTGCGCGGCAGAGGCGGCGCTGGTTTGCCGACGGGGCGCAAATGGTCGTTCGCCAAGGCGTCCAAGGGCGACGTCAAGTATGTCTGCTGCAATGCCGACGAGGGCGACCCGGGCGCGTTCATGGACAGATCCGTGCTCGAAGGCGATCCGCACTGCGTGCTCGAAGCGATGGCGATCGCCGGCTATGCGATCGGCTCCAACTACGGCTACATCTATGTGAGGGCAGAATATCCCGTCGCCGTCAAGCGCTTGGAGATAGCGATCTCTCAGGCGCGCGAATACGGCTTGCTCGGCAAGGACATCCTCGGCACGGGCTTTGACTTTGACATAGAGATCAGATTGGGCGCAGGCGCGTTCGTGTGCGGAGAAGAGACCGCATTGATGACCAGCATCGAGGGCCATCGCGGCGAGCCGCGTCCGAGGCCGCCTTTCCCGGCGGTCAAGGGCTTGTTCGGCAAGCCGACCATCCTCAACAATGTCGAGACGTGGGCGAACGTCAACCCCATCATCCTCAACGGCGCGGCGTGGTTCTCGTCGATAGGCACCGAGTCGTCGTCGGGCACCAAGGTGTTCGCTCTCGGAGGCAAGATCACCAACGTCGGACTCGTCGAAGTCCCAATGGGCACGACGCTGCGCGAGATCGTCGAGGAGATAGGCGGCGGCATCCCGGGAGGCAAGAAGTTCAAGGCGGCGCAGACGGGCGGTCCGTCCGGCGGCTGCATCCCCGCGTCGTGCATAGACACGCCGATCGACTATTACAGCCTGATCGCGATAGGATCTATGATGGGCAGCGGAGGCATGATCATATTGGACGAAGATTCGTGCATGGTCGACATCGCCAAGTTCTATCTGGAATTCACTGCCGACGAGTCGTGCGGCAAGTGTACGCCCTGCCGTATCGGCACCAAGAGGCTGCTGCAATTGCTGACCAAGATCACCGACGGCAAGGGCGAACCCGAAGACCTGGACAAGATCGAAGAGCTCGCCAACCATATGAAACAGTCGTCGCTGTGCGCGCTGGGGCAGTCGGCTCCCAATCCGGTGCTGTCCACGATGCGCTATTTCCGCGACGAGTACGAGGCGCACATCGTCCGCAAGGAGTGTGAGGCGAAGGTGTGCAAGGCGCTGCTCAGCTACTACATAGATCCGGACAAGTGCCGCGGCTGTACGCTTTGCGCGCGCAACTGCCCGGTCAAGGCGATCAGCGGCAGCGTAAAGCAGCCGCACGTCATCGATCGCACCAAGTGCGTCAAGTGCGGACTGTGCGAGAGCAACTGCAAGTTCGGCGCGATAGAGAGGAGGTGATCGTATGCAGCAACAACAGAAAATGGTCAATTTGAAGATCAACGGCATATCGGTCACCGTTCCCGAAGGGACGACGATATTGCAGGCGGCGCGCAAGGCGCACATCGAGATCCCGACGCTGTGTTTTCTCAAAGACGTCAGCTGCGTAGGCTCGTGCCGCATGTGCGTCGTCGAGGCGACCGGCGCGAGGGGACTTGTCGCCGCGTGCGTCTATCCTGTCGCAGAGGGCATGGAGGTGCGCACCAACACCGACAAGTGCCGCAGATCGCGCAAGCTCACGCTCGAGCTCATTTTGAGCAAGCACAAAAAGAAGTGCCTTTCCTGCGAGCGCAACCACAATTGCGAGCTCCAAAAGCTGTCGCTCGGATACAGCGTGGACGAGGACAGGTTCAAGGGCGAAGACTTCGTGCTGCCGATCGACAACTCCACTCCGTATGTTGTCCGCGACAACGACAAGTGCATCAACTGTATGCGTTGCGTCGCGGCGTGCAACAAGCAGAGCGTCAACGCCATCGGTTCGATAGGCAGAGGATTCCACGTCCATATAGGCAGCGCCTTTGACAGACCTCTGTCCGAGTCGCCGTGCGTGGGCTGCGGACAGTGCATAGTCGCTTGCCCCGTGGGCGCGCTGTCCGAGAGATCGACCGTCGACGAGGTGTGGGAAGCGCTCTCCGATCCGACCAAGATGGTGGTGTTCTTCACCGCGCCGTCGATCAGAGCGACGCTCGGCGAGGCGTTCGATATGCCCGTCGGCACCAACGTCGAGGGCAAGATGGTCTCCGCGATCCGCAGACTCGGCTCGGACGCCGTGTTCAACATGGACGTCACCGCCGACCTCACGATCATGGAAGAGGCGAGCGAGCTGATCAACCGCATCAAGACCGGCAAGCCTTTGCCGATGTTCACGTCGTGCTGTCCCGGCTGGGTCAAGTTTGTCGAGCAGACCTATCCCGAGATGATACCGCACCTGTCCACCTGCAAGTCGCCCCAACAGATGTTCGGCGCATTGCTCAAGAGCTATTGGTGCGAGAAGAACGGCATCGATCCCGCCAACCTCTATGTCGTCAGCATCATCCCTTGCACCGCGAAGAAGTACGAGTGCAAGCGCGAGGAGATGAAGGGCGACGTAGACGCGGCGCTCACGACGCGCGAGCTGGCGCGCATGATCAAGACCGCAGGCATCAAGTTCACCGAGCTGCCCGACGAAGAATTCGACAATCCGTTCGCCGTTGCGACGGGCGGCGGCGCGATATTCGGCGCGACGGGCGGCGTCATGGAAGCAGCGCTCAGAGCCGCGGCGCATATGCTCGACGGCAGCTTCGACGTCCTCGACTTTTTCAGCGCGCGCGGCACCAACCCCCTCAAAGAGGCGAGCTATCTCGTCGCCGGGCACGCGATCAAGGTCGCCGTCGCGTCCGGGCTTGCCAATGCTCGCAAGATCGTCGAGCAAGTCAAGTCGGGCGAGAAGCAATACGACTTCATCGAGATCATGGCTTGCCCCGGCGGCTGTGTGAACGGCGGCGGACAGCCTACGCTCTCCGACAGCGTGCGCAATTCCACCGAGCTCAAAGAGGCGAGGGCAAAGGCGCTCTACACCGCCGACGCGACCAACACGCTGCGTCGCTCGTCCGATTCTCCCGTCATGGGCGTCATCTATGACGACTACTTCGGATTCCCCAACAGCAGCAAGGCGCACAAGCTCCTTCACACCGCATATAAGGCGGACAAAAAGATCTGACGCGATCTCGAAAAGCAAAAAGGCGGTCCCGATCGGGACCGCCTTTCTTTTTCAAAGGTCAATCGTCGTATTGAGTCAGCTTGCCTTGTTCTTTGAGTCCGTCGTAATCATGCTGTCTGAGATATTCGTAGACGACGATCGCGACGCTGTTTGCGAGATTGAGCGAGCGCGCGTTGGCGCGCATCGGGATGCGTATGCACGAGGCGTAGTTTTCGTGCAGGATATCCTCGGGCAAGCCCGTGGTCTCTCTGCCGAAAAAGACATAGCAGTCGCCGGCAAAGTCGACGTCCGAAAAGACGTGCGCGGCCTTGGTCGACGCATACCAAAATTTGGCGCCCGTGTTGATAGAAGTCTGTTTGAGATCGCAGGGGACATTGCCGCTCGCCGCGGCTTTTTCGCCGAAATTGGAGACAAGGAAGGCGTCCATGTTCGGATAGCGCCGCACGTCGGAGATCTCCCAATAATCGAGCCCGCTGCGTTTGAGATATTTGTCTTCCCAGCTGAATCCGCACGGCTCGATGACGTGCAGCACAGCGCCCGTTGCGGCGCATGTGCGGACGATGTTGCCGGTGTTGTTGGGGATCTCGGGATTGACCAAGACGACGTTGATCATGCAAGCGCCTCTTTGAGCAGTCCGATCGAGAAGTCGAGGCGGCGCAGCGATTCTTCCTTCCCAAGCAGCTCCGCCATTTCGGTCGCACCGCCGGGGGTGGTCGCGGCGCCCGTCAGCGCAAGTCGGAGAGGCAAGAAGATCTGTCCGCTCTTGCGCCCGTCCTTTTGGGCGATCTCGCCGAGGACGGCTTTGAGGTTTTCGTCCGTCCACTCGTCCACGCTCGGCAGAACTTCCGCGCATTGCGTCAGCACCTCGAGGGCGAGGGGCAGAGTGATCTTCATCTTTTTGTGTTCAAACATCGCGGGATCGTACTTGCCGAAGCCGCGCAGGAACTCCACCTTGTCGGCGATCTCCGAGAAGATCTCGACGCGCGGGATGAGCAGTTTCGCGACTTTGAGATAGTCGAACTTGCCGGCGACCGCGCTCGCGTCCAAGAATGGCTTGGCGCGATCGGCGAACTCTCGGGGCGTCATGCACTTGATGTATTCGCCGTTGAGCCACTTCATCTTTGCCTCGTCGAAGATGGACGGAGACTTGGAGATGCCGTCCACGTCGAACAGCTCGACGAGCTCGTGCATGCTCATCTTTTCGCGGTTGTCCTTGGGGCTCCAGCCGAGCAGGGCGATGTAGTTGACGATCGCTTCGGGCAGATAGCCCTTGGCGAGGAAGTCCTCGAAGTTGGTGTCGCCGTAACGCTTGGACAGCTTGCGCTGTGCGTCCTTCATTATCGGCGGCAGGTGCATATAGTGCGGTCTTTCCCAGCCGAACGCGTCATAGAGCAAGTTGTACTTGGGCGTCGACGACAGATATTCCATGCCGCGGATGACGTAATTGATCGCCATCAGATGGTCGTCGACGACGTTGGCGAAGTTGTAAGTCGGCATGCCGTCCGACTTGATCAAGATGTTGTCTTCCATGTCGGCGTTGGGAACGGCGATGTGACCGAAGACCATGTCGTCATATTCGCTGACGCCTTCGGTGGGGACGTTTTGGCGGATGACGAAAGGCTCGCCTGCGTCGAGTTTTGCCTTGACTTCTTGCGGCGAGAGCGAGAGGCAGTGCTTGTCGTACTTGTGCACGCCGCTGCCGTCGCCCAAAGACGCGAGGCGTTCTTTGGTGCAAAAGCAGTAGTACGCGCCGCCTCTTTCGACGAGCTCTCGGGCATAGCGCATATAGATGTCCTTGCGTTCGCTTTGGATATACGGCCCGTAGCCGCCGTCCTTGTCGGGGCCTTCGTCGTGGGTGATCCCTGCGGTTTGGAGCGTGCGGTAGATGACGTCGACGGCTCCGTCCACATAGCGTTCGCGGTCCGTATCCTCGATGCGGAGGACAAAAGTCCCGTTGTGTTTTTTCGCAAAGAGGTAGGCATAGAGGCAGGTGCGAAGGTTGCCGATATGCATAAAGCCCGTGGGAGAGGGGGCGAATCTCGTTCTAACTTTTTCCATTGTTTCTCCTGATTTCCTCTATAATAACACAACTGCGGCGGAATTCAAAGAAAAATACGCCTCGACTGTAAAATTTGCGCGAAAATTCCGCGCGCGAGCATGCATATGCTTGTGAGCGCACGCGCGCACCAAATAGAGGGAAAAGAAGTGTTGCCGGGAGCGATCTTCTCGGTCTCGATCATATTTTCGCACAGAGCTGGGGCGCGATCGATCCAACACGATCAAGGAAGAACTCAAAAAGCGCATGCGTGCGAAAAAGAGCGCGAACATATGAGCGCCATATCTTTTTGGTCGCATATGGTTGACTTATCGTCTGTGTTCGGCTACAATAAGGTTACATGCGATATCATCAGAGTATCCATGCAAATATTCGGACCTCCCGAAAGGGGTAAGGCCATACGGACAGCCGGGTCCACTGCCGAACGCAACGCAAGTTGCCTTATTGTGATCGAGTTCGCTCGATCTTATGAGTTGGTTACTTAATAACCGGTGCGAGAGCACGACCGCTTGTAAAACAATCAATAAGAGTAGTAAAAGTGTATTTGCTATATAGACTCTGTGAGGTATCCGTGTCGGATAACGAGATTGTTTTACGGGCGATATGCAGACAGCATATCGCCCTTTTTCTCGGAGACGAATATGGGAGACAAACTCAAACTGTACGGGTTCAACAACCTGACCAAATCGCTCAGTTTCAACATCTACGACGTCTGCTACGCCAAGACGGCGCGCGAGCAGCGCGATTACATCGCCTACATCGACGGGCAGTACAATTCCGAGCGACTGACCAACATCTTGACCACGCTGACCGACATGATCGGCGCGAAGGTGCTCAACATCGCAAGTCAAGATTATGATCCCCAGGGCGCGTCCGTCGCCGTACTCATCGCCGAGAACAGCATGGTCCCTGCCGGCGAAACGCAGCTTGCGCACCTCGACAAGAGCCACGTCACCGTGCATACCTATCCCGAGTTCCATCCCGAGACGTCGCTCGCGACTTTCCGTGTGGACATCGACGTCGCGACGTGCGGCGAGATCACGCCTCTGTCCACGCTGGATTATTTGATCGGGTCCTTTGATTCGGACATCATATCGCTCGATTATCGCGTGCGCGGTTTCACGCGCGACGTGGACGGGCAGAAGCTCTTCATGGACCACAACGTCACTTCCATCCAAGATTACATCGCCCCCGAGACGCTGCGCCGCTACGACGCGGTGGACATCAACGTCTATGAGGCCAACATTTTCCACACCAAAATGATGGTCAAGGACATCGATCTCCAAAACTATCTGTTCAAGACAGACGTCTATGAACTGCCGCCGCGCACGCGCCTCGAGATCATGGACAACCTGCGCCGCGAGATGATAGAGATATTCAGCGGCCGCAACGTCTTTTCTGCACGTAAATGAAGAAGCTGTCTCAGACGAGCGCGCCCATCTATGAGGCGCTGCAAGAGATGAAGAGCATGAGGCTCGTGCCGTTCGACGTGCCGGGGCACAAGCGCGGCAGAGGCAATCCCGAATTGACAGAGCTGCTCGGACAGAAGTGCGTCAGCCTCGACGTCAATTCGATGAAGTGCCTCGACAACTTGTGCCATCCCGTATCGGTGATCCGCGACGCGGAGCTGCTCGCCGCCGAGGCGTTCGGCTCGCACGGCGCGTTCTTGATGGTGGGCGGCACGACGTCGGCGGTACAGACGATGATCTTGACCGTCACCAAGCGCGGAGAAAAGATCATCTTGCCTCGCAACGTGCATCGCAGCGTCATGACCGCCATGGTCCTCAACGGCGCCGTTCCCGTCTATGTCGATCCCGAGACGGACGACAGACTCGGCATTTCGCTCGGCATGAGCGTGGCGGCGGTGCGCAAGGCGATCGCCGAGCACCCCGACGCCAAGGCTGTTCTCGTCAACAATCCTACATATTACGGCATATGCAGCGATCTTCGCACGATCGTGTCACTTGCGCACGCCGCCGGGATGCTTTGCATCGTCGATGAGGCGCACGGCACGCATTTTTATTTCGGCAAGGACATGCCCGTCTCGGCAATGGCGGCAGGCGCGGATATGGCGGCGGTCTCCATGCACAAGTCGGGCGGATCGCTGACGCAGAGTTCGCTGTTGCTCACAGGTCCGTCCATGCAGGACGGCTATGTGCGCCAAGTCATCAACCTCACGCAGACGACCAGCGCGTCCTATCTGCTGCTGTCCAGCCTCGACATCTCGCGCCGCAATCTCGCCCTTCGCGGCGAAGCGGCTTTCGGCGAAGTCGTGAGGATGGCGCGCTATGCGAGAGACGAGATCAACGACATCGGCGACTACTACGCTTTTGGCAAAGAGCTGATCAACGGCGACAGCGTGTTCGACTTTGACGAGACCAAGCTGTCCGTCAACACTCTCGACATAGGTCTTGCCGGCATCGAAGTCTATGACTTGCTGCGCGACGAGTACGACATTCAGATAGAATTCGGCGATCTCGGCAACATCCTCGCCTATCTCTCCATCGGCGATCGCGAACGCGACATCGAGAGGCTCGTCAGCGCGCTCGCCGAGATACGCCGCCTCTACAAGAAGTCCAAGGCGGGATTGATGAAGTATGAATACATCGAGCCCATCGTCGCGATGAGCCCTCAGGACGCGTTCTATGCCGACAAAGAGGAGATGCTCCCTATCCAAAAGACAGAGGGCAGGATATGCAGCGAATTCGTGATGTGCTATCCTCCCGGCATCCCCATTCTCGCGCCCGGCGAGCGCATCACGCGTCGCATCCTCGATTATATCGCCTATGCCAAAGAGAAGGGCTGCCAGATGACGGGCCCCGAAGATCCGTACATCGAGAAGCTCAATGTTGTGGAGGAATGACATGGATTTTTGGTTTTCGGAACAACATACCAACGACGTCAAGCTGTCCATCCGCGTGGACAAGCAGCTTTACAGCGCGCACAGCGACTTTCAGCGCATAGACGTGTTCGACAGCCCCGAATTCGGCAGATTCCTCGTGCTGGACGGCTATATGATGCTGACCCAAAAGGACGAGTTCATCTACCACGAGATGATCGTACACCCGGCGATGGCGGTGCATCCCCGTGTGCGCAACGCGCTCGTGATAGGCGGCGGCGACGGCGGAGCGGTGCGCGAGCTGTGCCGCTATGACGACATCGAGCACATCGACCTTGTCGAGATAGACAAGCAGGTCGTCGAAGTCAGCCGCGAATTCTTCCCGGAGATCACCTGTTCGCTCGACGATCCGCGCGTGAAGATCCACTACCGCGACGGATTGAGATATGTGCGCGGATGCAAGGACGAATACGACCTCATCATCGTGGACAGCACAGATCCGTTCGGCCCCGGCGAAGGGCTGTTCACGCGCGAATTCTACGGCAATTGCTACAAGGCGCTCAAAGAGGACGGCATAATGATCAACCAGCACGAGAGTCCGTTCTACCGCGAGGACGCGCTCGCGTGCCAGCGCGCGCACAAGCGGATAGTGGAGTCCTTCCCGATCAGCAAGGTCTATCAGGCGCACATCCCGACCTATCCGTCGGGGCATTGGCTGTTCGGCTTTGCGTCCAAAAAATATCATCCGCTGCGCGACCTCGACGAGAAGAGATGGAACGCGCGCGGACTGCAATGCAAATACTATACGACGATGCTTCACAAAGGAGCGTTCTACATTCCCGCATATGTGGAGGAGCTTTTGAAAAATGTTGAACAGGCAGATTGACGCATTCATGGGCTGCGACTGTGACTATGACCGCGCTTCGGTGGTGCTGTTCGGCGCGCCCTACGACGGCACGACGTCGTTCAGACCGGGCACGCGCTTCGGCCCGTCGGCGATCAGACGCGAGTCCTACGGGCTTGAAGAATACAGCCCCTACCAAGACCGCGAGCTGTCCGACGTCGACGTCTTTGACGCAGGCGATCTCGAGCTCGCGATAGGCGATTCCGTCCTCGTCACCGACGCTATAGAGGATATGGCTGCTCGCATTTTGAGCGACGGCAAGGCGCCGTTCATGCTGGGCGGCGAACATCTCGTGACGCTCGGGGCGGTGCGCGCAGCAGTCAAAAAATATCCCGATCTGCACATCGTGCACTTTGACGCTCACGCCGATCTCAGGGACGACTATCTCGGAGTAAAATTTTCGCACGCGTGTGTGTTAAGACGTTGTTATGAGCTTGTCGGAGACGGCAGGATCCATCAATTCGGGATACGTTCCGGCGACAAGTCCGAGTTCGTTTTCGGCAAGGGCAGAGTGGACACGGTCAAGTTCGGTTTCGACGGCTTGGACGACGCCGTCCGCGCGCTTCAAGGCAAGCCCGTCTACTTCACTCTCGACCTCGACGTGCTCGATCCGTCCGTGTTCCCCGGCACCGGTACGCCCGAGCCGGGAGGCGTGAGCTTTGACGCGCTGCGTCGCGCCGCGACCGCGGTAGTCAAAGGTTGCGACGTCAAGGGACTCGACGTCAACGAGCTGAGTCCCCATTATGACCCAAGCGGCGCCTCGACCGCCGTTGCTTGCAAAATCGTGCGCGAAATGCTGATCGCGCTCGGCAAATAAGGAGAATATCATGGCAAGAGTATTGATCATCGGCTGCGGCGGAGTCGCCTCGGTCGCAATCAGAAAGTGCTGCAAAAACAGCGATGTGTTCCGCGAGATAATGATAGCGAGCCGCACGCTCTCCAAGTGCGACGCGCTCGCCGCCAAGCTCAAAGGCACGACCGACACCGTCATCAAGACGGCGCAGGTGGACGCGGACGACCAAGACGCGCTCTGCGAGCTCATCCGCAGCTACAAGCCCGATCTCGTGATGAACATCGCGTTGCCCTATCAAGATCTGACGATCATGGACGCGTGCCTGCAATGCGGCGTGGACTATATGGACACCGCCAACTATGAACCCGAAAACCTCGATGATCCCGTCTGGAAGGCGAGATACGAGAAGAGATGCAAGGAGGAGGGATTCAGCGCGCTGTTCGACTACTCATGGCAGTGGGACTACAAGGACAAGTTCAAGGACGCAGGCTTGACGGCGCTGCTCGGCTCGGGCTTTGATCCGGGCGTCACGCAAGTGTTCTGCGCCTATGCCCAAAAGCACTTGTTCGACGAGATAGAGACGATAGACATCCTTGACTGCAACGGCGGCGATCACGGCTATCCTTTCGCGACCAACTTCAATCCCGAGATAAATCTGCGCGAAGTCTCCGCGCCCGGCTCCTATTGGCAGGACGGCAAGTGGATAGAGGTCGCGCCGATGAGCATCAAGCGCCAATACGACTTTGACGGAGTCGGAGTCAAGGATATGTATCTGCTGCATCACGAAGAGATAGAGTCTCTTGCCAAAAACATCAAGGGAGTCAAGAGGATAAGATTCTTCATGACGTTCGGGCAAAGCTATCTCACGCATATGAAGTGTCTCGAAAACGTCGGGATGCTCTCGACGACGCCGATCGAATACGAGGGCAGAGAGATCGTGCCCATCCAATTCCTCAAAGCGCTGCTGCCCGATCCCGCGTCGCTCGGACCGCGCACCAAGGGCAAGACCAACATCGGCTGCATCTTTACGGGCGTCAAGGACGGCAAGCGCAAGACCGCCTACATCTACAATGTGTGCGACCATCAGGAGTGCTACAAAGAGGTCGAATCTCAGGCGATCTCCTACACGACGGGAGTGCCTGCGATGATAGGCGCAAAGATGATCTTGACGGGCAAGTGGGACAAGAAGGGCGTGTTCACTCCCGAGGAATTTGACCCCGATCCGTTCATGGACGAGCTCAACAAAAACGGCTTGCCGTGGAAGATCGTCGACGACCCCGTGCTCGTAGACTGATGCGCACCCCGTATTTTGAGATAGACGAAGCGGCGCTTGTCCGCAACTTGGAGATCCTCGGCGAAGTACGCGAGAGGGCAGGCTGCAAGATCTTGCTTGCCCAGAAGGCGTACTCCGCCTTTTGCACCTATCCGCTCATTGGCGAATATCTCGACGGCACGACGGCGAGCGGACTGTACGAAGCGCGCTTGGGCAAGACTCGCTTCGGCAAGGAGACACATGTCTTTTCGCCTGCCTACAACGAAGAAGAGTGGGAGGAGCTGCTCGGCTACGTCGATCACATAATATTCAATTCACCGACACAGGCACGAAAATTTTTGCCTCGCGCGAAAGCCGCCGGCAAGCAAGTCGGGCTGAGGCTCAATCCCTGCTTCTCCACTCAGAGAGGACACGGGATATACGATCCGTGCGGCGAGTTCTCGCGGCTCGGGACGATAGCGTCCGAGCTTGACGGAGAGCTTGCGTCCATGCTCGACGGAGTGCATATGCACACGCTTTGCGAGCAAAACTCGGACGACCTCGACGCGACCGTCGGCGCCCTCGAAGCGTCTTTCGGAGCGGTGCTCAAACGCTGCAAGTGGATCAACTTGGGCGGCGGGCACCACATCACTCGCGCCGACTATGACCGCGAGCGGCTCGTCGCGATAGTCAAGCGCTTGCAGGACAAGTACGGCGCGACGATCTATTTGGAGCCGGGCGAGGCCGTCGTCCTCAACGCAGGCTATTTGATCTGCCGCGTCGAGGACATCGTGACCAACGGGATGAAGATCGCGATCGTAGACGCGTCGGCGGCGTGCCATATGCCCGACGTGTTGGAGATGCCCTATCGGCCGCCGCTCACGGGCAGCGGACTTGCAGGGGAGAAGAGATACACCTATCGTCTCGGCGGACCGACGTGTCTTGCCGGCGACGTGATAGGCGACTATTCTTTTGACGCGCCGCTCCAAGTCGGAGACAAGCTGCGATTTGAGGACATGGCGCTCTATACGATGGTCAAGACCAACACGTTCAACGGCATGCGTCTGCCGTCGATCTGTGTGCGGAAAAGGGACGGGAGTTTGGAGCTCGTGCGCGAGTTCGGCTATGACGAGTTCGAGCGCAGACTTTGAGAATCGTTGACGATTTCGCGAATATGATATATAATTGAAATGATATCATGGCGGTATGACAGATGATATTCGGGCAGAGCCCGAACCGCCGAAGAGGAGGACATATGGGACTTTTCGATTTTCTGAAAAGACAATTCCGCAAGGTCATTCAATGGGAGAATGACGACCAGAACAGCATTGTCTGGAAATATCCTTTGGAGCGCAAAGAGGAGATCATGCGCAACTCCGTGCTCGTCGTTCGCGAGGGGCAGAAGGCGATGTTCATCCAAGAGGGCAAGCTTGCCGACGTGTTCGGGCCGGGCACCTACAAGCTCGAGGACATCAAGAACATACCTCTCTTGACCGCGCTCTACAACTGGAAATACGCTTGGGAAACGCCGTACACGGGCGACATCTATTTCATCTCGACCAAGCAATTCATCGACAACAAGTGGGGGACGTCCAACCCCGTGATGATGCGCGACAAGGAGTTCGGCATGGTGCGCATCAGAGGATTCGGCGTCTATTCGTTCGCGGTGGGCACGCCGACCGCGGCGATGAGCGAATTGTTCGGCTCCATGGGACAGCTGTCCGTCAAGGACGTCGACAACTACTTCAAGAAGATCATCGTGTCCGAGCTCAGCACCGCGATCGCGGAGTCGGGCATCGCGGCGATCGATCTTGCAGGGCACTATGACGAGCTGTCCGAGCTCACGCGCCAAAAGATGGCGGACGACTTTGCTCGTCTCGGCATCGAGATCAAGGGTCTGTACATCGAGAATCTGTCTCTGCCCGAAGAAGTGGAGAAGATGATGGACAAGCGCACGTCCGTCGGAGTGATGAACGGCGCCATGCAGGGCTATGCCCAAATGCAGTCCGTCGAGGCGATGCGCGACGCGGCGAAGAATCCGGGCGGCATTGCCGGCGCAGGCGTAGGCTTGGGCGCAGGGCTCGGGATAGGCAAGATGTTCGCCGACGGCATGAGCAACATCGGCGCGGACGACAACAAGGAGACGTGTCCGCATTGCGGAGCCAAGGTGCGCAAAGGCGCCAAATTCTGCCCCGAGTGCGGCAAGACCATGGTCGAGACCGTCGAGTGCCCCAAGTGCCATGCGGCGGTACGCAAAGGCGCCAAGTTCTGCCCCGAATGCGGTCAGGCTCTCGTCAGCACTTGCCCCAAGTGCGGCAAGCAAGTCAAGCCGGGCGCCAAGTTCTGCCCCGAGTGCGGAGAAAAGCTTAAATGAGCGAGCAGGAGCAGACTTTGGGCGCAGACGAGCCGTTGACCCAAAAGGCGGAAGGCGTCACGTCCGAGACATACAAGTGTCCTTCGTGCGGCAACTTTTTGAAGTTCGATCCCGCCACGCAAAAGCTGCATTGCGATTATTGCGGCACCGAGCGCGAGATCGTCGCCAAGCCGGCGCAAGAGCTGTACTACACGGCGCTGTCCGAGCAGGACTATCAGAGTTGGGGCGGAGTCAAGGCATACAAGTGTCCCGTATGCGGCGCGGAGACGATGCTTGAAGAATATCAGACGTCGTCGGTATGCCCGTTCTGCGGCGCGCCCAACATCATCGAGCGCGACGACTTGCCCGGGCTCAAACCCAACGCGATCCTGCCTTTTTCCATACCTCGGCAAGAGGCGCAGGGCTATTGGCGCAAGTGGCTCAAAAAGAAATGGCTCTCGCCGCACAAGCTCAAAAAAGAGGCGAAAGTCAAGGAGATGCGCGGCGTCTATATCCCCGTGTGGACATTTGACAGCAACGTCAACGCCACTTACGAAGCCAAGCTGGGCGAGACCTACACCGTCGTCGTCGGCTCGGGCAAGAACAGGAGGACGGAGACGCGCGTGCGCTGGTTCCACGTCAGCGGATCGTTGGGCGAGAGATACAACGACATCCAAGTCGAGGCGAGCCAATACGTCGACGCCAAGGCGATGAACAAGATAGGCGGCTTCGACACCGTCAACGCCGTCGCCTATGACGACGATTTTATGAGCGGCTTTTCGGCGGAACGCTATTCTACAGGGCTCGACGACAGCTGGGAATACGCCAAGGAGAGCATAGTCGCCGATCTCAAAGAAAAGGTGAAGGCGCGTTATCCGCGTGCGGACAGAGTCGCATACATCAACGTCTATCCCGTCTATTCGGGCACGACCTACAAGTATGTCTGCGCTCCGCTGTGGATCAGCAGCTACCGCTACCGCAAAAAGGACTATGGCTGCGTCGTCAACGGGCGTACGGGCAAGGCGTTCGGCAAGGCGCCGATCTCGCCGATCAGAGCGACGTTGCTCGGCATCGTGATCGCAGGCGCGGTCGCTCTCGTCGGCTATCTCGCATATATGTTCCTTTTTTGAGGCAAAACGCTTGCCCTGATCGGCAAACGATGCTATAATTACGATAATCCCCACCAAAATAGTATGAATTGACGGGGTACGGAGGTAAATATGGAAAAGATCACCAAGGATACACTCATCGCCGACGCTCTCAAGTGCGGCAATGCCGAGCAGATCGCCAATGTGCTTTTCAGCGCGGGCATGCATTGTTTGGGCTGCGCTCTCGCGCACAACGAGACCGTTGCCGACGCAGCGGCAGTCCACGGCATCGACGTAGACGAGTTGGTGGACAATTTGAACAAGGCCGCCGCGCTCTAAGCCGATAGGCGACTTTATCGCATGGATCGAAAGAGCTGTCACTTCACGGTGGCAGCTTTTTTGTGCGAAAAAACTAGCGGCACATCTTTGCGCCTTGCGAACAGGCCAAGGCGCGGCAATGCGTTTTTGTGCAAGGACCGTCTGCCTTGCGCAGCGGCACGTTTTGCCGCGCAAAAAAAAGCACCGCCCCTTTGAGAAAGAGACGGTGCAGAGCAATATACGGACGGCAGAGCCGTCTGGGGGCGATGTTAGTTTTTGCTTTCCTTGCGGAAGCAGAGGAACCAATCCGGGCAATACATATCCTTGTCGGACGATCCCATTCTCTCTTTCGCCACGCCGCACGAGCCTGCGGTCGGGACGATGACGTCGTCGCCTTCGCGCCAATCGGCAGGATGGGAGAAGAGGATCACCCACTTGCTCTTGTAGTCTTCGGAGAACTTGATCTTCCCCTGCGTCGTCACCGCTTCGAAAGCAGGCGCAGCGTCGCCGATGAGCGGCATTGAGCGCGTTTCGTTCATGGTGTACCTCCGTTGTTTTTTTCGATGATAACACAAAAATTCGAGACAGGCATCAAGTTAGTGCTTGCTAACCGATATTTGCGCCGCTCCGATCCGCGTCTTCTCGTTTGCTCGCGAGAGTTAGTCGAAGGGCGGAGCTTTGTCGCAAAGGGTTTATGCGCGGACGCGTCGTGCGAAGTTTCCCTCAATATCGGGAGCGGAACAAATAAATACACAATGTTTATGCGCGGACGCGTCGTGCGAAGTTTTCCTTTTCCGTTTTCGCCGCGTCGACTTCAAGAAAAGTTTGCGCCGCCGTCCGCTGTCGAGAGCTTTCGCTTGCAGTCGTTGCGCCGATGTGATAAACTGTTTTTAGAAACAGAAAGAGGAGAATATGAAAGAGATCAAGACAGTAGCGCTCATCGCGCACGACAACAAAAAAGCCGAGATGGTCGCATGGTCGATGAAGAACCGCGACTTGCTCGCCAAATATCAGCTCTGCGGCACAGGCACCACCGCCAAGTTGGTCGCCGAGTCCACGGGGCTGGAAGTCTATCGCTATCTGTCGGGGCCGCTCGGCGGAGATCAGCAGATAGGCGCAAAGATCGCCGAAGGGCAGATCGACGTTGTCATCTTCTTTTGGGATCCGCTGTCCATGCAGCCGCACGATCCCGACGTCAAGGCGTTGCTGCGCATAGCCGCGCTCTATGACGTACCGATAGCGACCAACAAGGCGACCGCCGATTTTGTGATGACGTCGCCTTTGATGCACTGATGGCGCGCCACGTCTGCACTGGCGACATCACGCAATGCCGCGTCGACGCGATCATCAACGCCGCCAAGAATTCGCTGTTGGGCGGAGGCGGCGTGGACGGCGCGATACACAGGGCGGCAGGCGACGGTCTGCTTGCCGAGTGCCGCGCTCTCGGCGGCTGCGAGACGGGCAAGGCGAAGATCACGCGAGGCTATGACCTGAAAGCAAAGTACGTCATCCACACCGTCGGCCCGATATGGCACGGCGGCGGTTTTGGCGAAGAGGAATTGCTGCGTTCGTGCTATCGCAGTTGTTTCGAGCTGGTCAAGCGGTACGGCTTGAAGAGCGTCGCGACGCCGCTCGTGTCGGCAGGCGTTTACGGCTATCCCAAGAAGGAAGCCTACCGCATAGCGACTCAAGAGGCGGACGCGTTTTTGCGCGGCTATGACGCCGAGATCTACATCGTGCTCTATGGCGGCAACGCGTTGATCGCCGACGAGTGCGGAGACGAGCTCACCGATCTGCCGATTTGACAGTGCAGTTTTGCGCCGTAGATTGACTAACGCGTGCGCAGGTGCTATAATTTGAAAACAAAGCCGTGAGGCGAGGAGCAATCATGCGTTCTACTCCATTCCGACTGTTCTCCAAGGAGCGCGGTCCCGTAAACAACTACCGTATCCCGTCGATCATCACCGCAGACGACGGCACTGTCATCGCGTGCGCGGACGCCAGACTCTATGGCGGTTCCGACAACCCCAATCGTATAGAAAAAGTCATTTGCCGTTCTTTCGACAACGGCGAGAGCTGGAGCGATATGCGTTTCGCCGTCACCGAGTGCGGCGCGGATCGCGAGCATTCGTCCGCGGCGATAGATCCCTGCCTTGTCTTTGACAGGACCAAGGGCACTTTGCTGATGCTGTACAGTCACACCCCTGCCGGCGTCGGCATCCTCAACAGCCGCAGAGGCACGGGCTTTGACTCCGAGGGCAGACAGATCGTCGTCTACGGCAAGCGCCGACTCGCTCTCGGCGGCGACGGCAAACTCTATGACGGAGCCAAGGCGACCGAGTTTTGCGTGGACGGGCATTTCGACGTGCTCGCGAACGGCGAAAAAGTCGGCAACATCCGCACGGGAGAGGGCGGTTTCAGCGAATATCGCACCTCATACATGTACATCGCGAAGAGCTTTGACAACGGCGTCACATGGACGACTCCCGAGTGCATCTCGCCGTCCGTAAAAGAAGACTATATGTGTTTCATCGGCGCCGGACCCGGAGTGGGAGTGCAGCTGACGGAGGGCAAGCACAAGGGACGCATCGTCGTGCCCATCTACTTCACTCCGCGCTTTTGGCCGTTGATGGAGTGCGCCGCCTGCATTTTCAGCGACGACGGCGGCAACACATGGCGCCGCGGCGGAGCTATGGGCGAAAACCGCAAGCGTTTGGGCGTGTTCAAAGTCGGGCACAAGCTGATCGCGGACGGAGAGAGGACCAGCGAAGCCCAGATCGTGACGCTGCCGGGCGGAGGGCTCAAAGCGTTTATCCGCAACCATTCCTCGCGTCGCAGAGTCGCGGTAGCGACCAGCACCGACGGCGGCGAGACTTGGCATGACTATCACTATCTCGACATCCCTCAGCCCATCTGTCAGATCAGCGCGCTCAACGTCATGGACGGCGACCGCGAGGCGACTCTCGTCCTCAACGCCGCGAGCGAAAACAAGCGCGAGCACGGAGTCATCCGTCTGTCCTACGACTACGGCGAGACGTTCGCGCATTCGCTGACGATCAAAGAGGGCGAATTCGTATACAGCTGCATGACGCAGATGGCGGACGGCTCGATCGGCGTGCTCTACGAGGGCAGTACGATGCACGAGACCGTCGACTTCGTCAAGCTGACATTGGACGACATAAAATCAAGTACGGAGGCATAAAATGGCGCATCTCAACAGGGGACTGATAGTGTCCTGCCAGGCAGTCAAAGGCGAGCCGTTGTACGGGCTCGGGATCATGAAATATATGGCGCGCGCGGCTGTTCAAGGAGGCGCCGTCGGCATAAGGGCAAACTATGTCAGCGACATCCTAGACATCAGGAGCGAAGTCGACGTGCCGATCATCGCGATCATAAAAGCGGAATATCCAGACAGCGAAGTCTACATCACTCCGACGCGCAAAGAGGTGGACGACCTCATCGATTGCGGTGCAAAGGTGATCGCGCTCGACGCCACGCTCAGGCGCCGTCCGGGAGGAGTGGAGCTTGCCGAGCTCGTGCGCTACATCCGCGACAAGGCTCCCGACGTCGAGATCATGGCGGATTGCAGCGACTTTGACGAGGCTGCCAACGCCGTCAAACTCGGCTTCGACTACGTCGGCACCACGCTGCGCGGCTATACGTCCTACACCAAGGGCATAGCTCTGCCCGACGTCGAATTCATAGGCAAACTCGTCAAGAGTTTCCCCGACACCAAGATCATCGCCGAGGGCGGAATTTGGGAGAGAGGGCAGCTCGAGAAGGTATGGGCGCAGGGCGTCTATGCCGTCGTGATCGGCAGCGCGATCACAAGACCCAAGGACATCACCAAGCGCTTCGCGGAGGTCATCAAGCTGTGAAACTCGCCTGCATCGACATAGGCGGCACCACCGTCAAGAGCTTGTTCGTCGAGGCGCAAAAGGGCGCGCCGCTCTCGTCCTACAAGTGGGAGGGCTACGGCTTTGCTCCGACTTGCGCGGCGCAGGGATTTGAGGCGATCAAGCGCAGCGTCCTCTTGTCGATCGAGAGCGTGCTCGCGCGTTGCTCCTGCGACGCGATAGCCGTCGCGACCGCCGGCACCGTAGATTGGGACAGCGGCAAAGTCGTCTTTGCGACGGAGGCGCTGCCGGGTTTCAGCGGTTTTGATCTGCGAGGATTCCTCAAAGCGGAGTTCGATATGCCCGTGCGTGTGATAAACGACGCCACTGCCGCCGCGGTCGCCGAGCATTACAACGGCGATCACATCGACAGCGACGAGGCAGTGCTTACGATAGGCACGGGGCTTGGAGCGGCGGTAGTCGCCGCCGACAGGCTCGACGCGACCGGAGTGACGGACATCAAACTGGGACACGTCACCTATGTGCCGGGAGGGCACAGATGCAAGTGCGGCAAGCTCGGCTGTTTGGAGCAATATGTGTCCGCGACCGCGATGCGCCGCGACTGCGCCAACAGCGATCTCGACGCCGTCTTTGCCGACAAGGCGACCTACGGCGCACAGATCGACGCGTTTGAAGAGGCGCTGTGCTTCGCGGTGCGCAAGGCGAGCGAATATGCTCCCTACATCGTCATAGGCGGCGGCGTGACAGAGATAGCGAGATGGTGGGACGATTTCACCAAAAAATTGGGACCCGTGTTCGCCGATCGCATAAAGAAAGCGTCGCTCGGCAACAGAGCGGGAGCGCTCGGAGCGGCATATGCCGCGCTCAACGGCAGCTTTGAAAGACAATAAACAAAACTCTATTCGGAGGCAACATATCATGTACGACAAGGAGAAGTTCAAGGGCGTTCTGCCCGCGCTTCTGACCCCGTTCGACAAGGACGACAAGGTCAACAAAAATTCTGTGCAAAAACTCATCCGTTACAACCTCGACAAGGGAGTCAACGGCTTTTATGTGGGCGGTTCCACCGGCGAGGGCTTGCTCTTGACCAAGGAGGAGAGAGAGGATCTGTTCGAGTACGCCGCCGACGCCAACAACGGCAAGTCGACGATGATCGCGCACGTCGGCACCATCTGCACGTCGCACGCGATCGAGATGGCAAAGACCGCCGAGAAGCTCGGTTACGACGCGATCAGCGCGGTCGCTCCCTACTACTACGGTTTCACTCCCGAGCAGCGCAAGCAGTACTACTACGACATCGCCGAGGCGACGAGTCTGCCGATGATCATCTACAATTTCCCGGCAGCCAACGGCTTCAACCTCGACAAGGGCACCGCGGAGGAGATGTTCGCGCACAACGACAAATTCATCGGCATCAAGCACACGACCGCGGACTTGTTCGCTTTGCAGCAGTTCAAGACCATGAAGGCAAATCCGATCGTCTACAACGGCTTTGACGAGATGTTCGTCGGCGGACTGTCGATGGGCGCAGACGGCGGCATCGGCAGCACCTACAACTTCATGGCGGAGAAGTACATCGAGATCTACAAGGCGTTCCACGCCAACGACGTTGCGCGCGCTTGCGAGATCCAGACCGAGGTCAACGAGATCATCGCCGTATTGATCAAGTACGGAGTGTTCGCGTCAGAGAAGTACATCCTCGACTGCCTCGGCATCGAGATGGGACCCTGCCGCAAGCCCTTCCTGCCTCTTTCGGAAGAGGGCAAAAAGGAGCTCGGCGAGATCGCGAAGCAATTCCGTCAGGCCTAAAAAAGAAGGGGCAAGCAGATCGCTTGCCCCATTTGCGTCATTTCGTTATTTGCCGCCCGACCAAGTTCGCGCCTGTCGCGTGCGCCGTCCGCCGAAGCTGACGGCAAAGTCGGTCGGCGAAAATGTCGTATTGCCGTCCAATTCGGCTTTGAATTTTTCGGCAAGGCACAAAAAGCAGACGTGCGCGTTCTCCAAGATCGCGTCCACGGACAGATCGAGCGGCGGCGAATTTTCTTCGTCGCCTATGCTCGGATACGGTCTGCGTTCCGTGTTCAGATAGTCTATCCCGCGATCGAGCGGCGGTACCGCGAATCCGTAGATATAGTTGGGCTTGCCGATCAGCGCGCCCACGCCTTTCATCACCGCCGACGACGCCTGCGTGTCATACATGCTTTGATAGAGCGCCATGCGTTTTTGTGTGCCGAAGAGCTTGCCGAACGGGATCGTCGTGCCGAACAGCTTTGCGATCTCGGTCATCGCCGTCGCGAATGCGGTGCGCGACGCGTCGTTGTAGGGCAGCCAATCCTTGGCGCGGAACTTTGCGTCCGAGCCGTTGTCTCGCATGAAGAGTATGCGGTCGATCGCCGCTTCCTGCATCATATGGAAAGAGGAGCGCAGCTCGCTCGGGAAGAACTTGGGCATATACGTCGCGGCGTCGTGTATCTGGAACGGGTGAAAGTTGCTGTCCACGGCATAGTGCGACAGATAGCCGAGAGTATAGGCGACGAGATCGTCGCTGCCCGAAGAACGGCACAGCTCGACCAGCGCGCGGAATTGTTCAAAGACGGCGCATTCGTGGACTTCTTTGGCGTAACCGCGAAAAGATCCGAACACATAAAAGAGCAGATCGGGGCCGTGGCAGCCGGCGAGATAGACTTCGCGGCGGCTTTCCGTGATCGCGGCGAGGTCGCGTGGAAGGGCGTTTGCCGCGCGCACGGCGCAGCGGGAATGAGTGTAATACGATGCCATAAAAAGAGTATATCATATCGAGGCGGCGCGCGCAACGTCTGCGCGCGGCGCAATTTTGGAGGACAATGAAATATCTGTTTTTCGACATAGAATGCGCCAATTGCTTTGATCGCAAGGGCAAGATCTTCAGCTTCGGCTACGTTCTCACCGACGAGAACTTCAACGTCATCGCTCCGCGCGAGGATCTGTTGATGGATCCCGACGCCCAATTCGATTGGTATGTCGTCAAGAAGATCATGGCATACGACAAGAAGATCTTCAAGGCCAAGCCCAAGTTCGACAAGATCTATCCTCGGCTGCTCGAGCTGCTTGACGGCGCCGTCGCCGTAGGCTACAACGTCGCGACCGACGTCGTATATCTGCTGGACGAGTGCGAGAGATATCATCTGCCGCCGTTCGAGCTGAAGTTTTTCGACGTCCAGCGTTTGGAGCAAAAGGAGAGCAACGAAAAGCACGTCACCAAGCTCTCTCTCGCCTATGAAAAATGGTGCCAAAAGCCCGCTCACGACGCGCACCGCAGCGACGTAGACGCCGAGATGACGATGGAAGTCGCCAAGGCGCTGTGCGCGCACTTGCAGACGGATATGGACGGCGTCGTCGCAGCCAATCCCGACTTTTCGGGCAAGACAAAGGACTTCTTTTATGCCTATGAGGGCGAGGAGATGCGCGACGCGCGCGACAAGACACCGCGTCCGCACTATCGCAAGCTCAAGCCGGGGCAGGAGAACTTCTGCCTGCGTGGCAGCCGCAACGCGGAGATGTTCGCAAGATACGCAGAGCAGATCAACAAGCGCCGCGAAGACGCGCCCAAGGTATGCCTGTCGGACAACATCGAGAGCTTTGACTACAACAGGGCTATGCTCGCGCTGAGCAGGCTGGACGCCGCAGGGATGGGCTATGCGCGCAGACCTGCCGACGCCGCCGTCTATGTCGTATGCGACCGCGTCGACGACAACGGCGAAAAGCGCAAGTGCACAAAATACAACCGCGCGCGCAACTTGCAGGCGCAGGGACGATTGAAGATGATCGACGTCGCCGACTTCGAGAAGGACTATCCGCTCGCGCCCGACTGCGATACGAATTGGGACAGATTCGACGCGCCCGAATACGCAAGAGAAGTCAAACGCAAAAAGCGCAAGCGCCGCTGATCCGCGCTGTCTCGGACGGCGCGTCTCTCGAGATCGGCGTCTCGAAAGGACGAGCGGACGTAGAACTTTGACAAAATCATCAAAGCTATGTCGGATGCTCGGGCATTTTGCATAATGCGGCGAGGGAGGGGGAGATCGTCAAAGCAATAACGAAGAACAGCTTTGAACCGATATCGGCATTGACACTTCGCGGAAAAAATGCTATAATAAAAAAGTAGATTTGGGCGGCAAGACCGTATGGTTTTGCCGCCTCACTATTTGCAAGGAGGTATTTTATGGCAAAGAAAAAGGCAAAGAAAAAGCTGTCCGTCCTGACGCTCGCGATGCTTGTCGTCGCCGTCGTCGGCGTGGCGCTGTCCGTCACGGGCTGGTTCCTCGATTGGACGGTCGTCAAGACCGACACCATCATCGGGGGAGGAGAATCTTCGGGGATGACGCTGCAAGATTGGGCGGAGCTCAACGACCTCGGCGAGCTCACTCCCGAGAACTCGGTGCTCATGCAGGCGTTTGCTTGGTGCGCAGGGATAGTCGCGATCGTCGGGCTTGTCGTGCTTGCACTCAAAGCGCTGTTGAAGAGCAAGCTCTTGGGCACGATCTCGTTGATCGTCGGCGCGCTCGCGGTGATCTGCGGCATTGTCGCGATCATAGTCACATTTGTCGCCGCGCAGAGTTATCTTGACGTGCAAGTCGGCGATATCGTCAAGTCGACTTGTCAGCCTGCCGTGGGCGCATGGCTCACGACGGCGGGCAGCATAGTCGCCGGCGCGGCGGCGGTCGTCGGGAGCAGGAAGTGATCTTCGGGTTGCCGATCGGGGAGAGCTTCGGCTCTCCCTTTTTTTGCAAATTTTTTTCGCAGGCGAAAAATGCAACGTGGATATTATGTTCGGCATTTTTTGATTTTTCGCGACCTGTATTGAGTTTTTCGTCGGAGATCGCACATGCGGCGCGCTTGTGCGCGAGTTTTGTCAATTGAGAGGCGCGGGCGTCTTTCGCTTTATTTTTGCGCGCATATATGGTATTATAATACAAACGACATTCGGAGAGGCCTATGCTGAACGATTTTTTACAGATGAAGGGAGTGACCAAGCAGCAGCTCCAAGCGCTGCTCGATTCCGCCTTCGAGATGAAGAGGCGCATCTTGTCGGCCGACAAGTTCTCGGACGAGCTCAAAGGCAAGATGATCGCCACGATGTTTTACGAAAACAGCACGCGCACGCGCACTTCGTTTGAGGACGCTTGCAAATATCTCGGCGCGACGGTGGCGAGTCTTGACGTCGCGACGTCGAGCGTGCAAAAAGGCGAGTCGCTCGTCGACACCGCCAAGACGATCGAGGCGATGGGGACGGACGCGATAGTGATCCGTCATTCCGTGTCCGGCGCGCCCAAGCTCGTTGCGGACAGCGTCGATATTCCCGTCATAAACGCAGGCGACGGTCTGCACGCTCATCCCACGCAGGCGCTGCTCGATCTGTTCACGATCGCGGAGCATTTCGGCAAAGTCGAGGGGCTCACGGTCGCGATCATCGGCGACATAAAGCACAGCCGCGTCGCGCGCAGCAATATGGAAAGTCTCACGACGATGGGCGCCAAGGTGAAGATCTTTGCGCCGCCGACGATGCTGCCTATCGGCGCCGAGAGGATGAAGTGCACCGTATGCCGCACGATCGAGGAGGCTTTCATCGGCACGGACGCCGTGCTGGGCTTGCGCATACAGCTCGAGCGTCAGCAGACGGGGCTGTTCCCGAGTTACGGCGAATACAGCGCGTTCTTCGGCATAAACGACAGCCGTATGAAACTCGCCAACAAGGGCGCGATCGTCATGCATCCGGGTCCCGTAAACAGGGGCGTGGAGCTTGCCTACGACGTGCTCGACAAGGACTATTGCGTCAAGGACGTACAAGTCGCCAACGGAGTCGCGACGCGTATGGCGCTGCTCAAAGCGATCTTGGGAGGCAAACAATGATCTTGATCAAAGGCGCCGATCTGTTCGGCAAGACGGTAGACATAGCGGTCGAGGGTGACCGCATAACCAAGGTGGGCAAGATCGCCCCGTCCTCCGACGCGACCGTCATAGACGCGCACGGACTCGCGGTTTTGCCTGCGTTTGTGGATATGCACGTCCATCTCCGCGAGCCGGGGCAGGAATACAAAGAGGACATCGAGAGCGGCTCGCGCGCCGCCGTGGCAGGAGGCTTCGCGTCTGTCTGCTGCATGCCCAACACCAAGCCCGTCATCGACAACAAGTACATAGTCAAATATGTCAAGACCAGGGCTGCGGAAGTAGGGCTTGCCAAGGTATATCCGATCGCCGCGGTCACAGTCGGCGAGGCGGGGGCGCAGATCGCGGAATTCGGCAAGCTCAAAGAGGCGGGAGCCGTTGCGTTTTCGGACGATGGCAGACCTGTCGAGAACGCGCAGACCATGCGCGTCGCGCTCGAATATGCCAAGCAGTTCGACGCATTGCTGATCAGTCATTGCGAAGACCTTTCGCTCGTCGCCGGAGGGGTGATGAACGAGGGCTTCGTCGCGTCCGAAGCAGGCTATCGCGGCATCACGAGAGCGAGTGAAGAAGTCATGGTCGCGCGCGAGATCGTGCTTGCCGACGCTCTCGATACCAAGGTGCACATCGCGCACATAAGCACAGAGGGCAGCGCGAGGATGATCGCGGACGCCAAGCGCGCCGGCATCAAAGTCAGCTGCGAGACCTGCCCCCACTACTTCGCCGCGACGGACGAGTTGCTTGCGGACGGCGATCCGATGGGCAAGGTCAATCCGCCTTTGCGCGAAGAGCGTGACAGACAGGCGATCATCCGCGCCATCCAAGACGGCACCGTCGACGCGATCGTCACCGATCACGCGCCGCACGCCGCGCACGAAAAGCTGTCGCTTTCCGACGCCGCCAACGGCATCAGCGGACTTGAAACATCGTTCGCGCTCGCATACACGACATTGGTCAAGAGCGGCGCGATCACGCTCGAAAAGCTGTCGCAATTGATGACGTCGTCGCCCGCCGCGCTCGTCGGGATCCCGTGCGGAGAGATCAAGGAGGGCGGACTTGCGGACATCGTGCTCGTCGACCTAAACGCGAAGTACGAGATCGATCCGTCCGAATTCTTCTCCAAGGGCAAGAATACGCCTTTCAAGGGCAGAGAAGTTTGGGGCAAGGTGCGCATGACCATGGTGGACGGCGACATCAAATTCAAAGACGGAAACATTTGCAAAGCATAAAGGACGGTAAATAATATGATCATCGACAGACTGATCGACAAGATCAAACAGACTGACAACCCCTCGGTCGTGGGCTTGGATACCTGTGTGGCCTATCTGCCCGAGGAAATCCGCGCCAAGTGCGATACGCTCTATGATGCGGCGAAGTACATCACCGACTTCAACTTCGCGCTGATCGACGCGATCAAGGACGTCGTCCCTGCGGTCAAGGTGCAGGTCGCCTACTACGAGATGTACGGCGTCGAAGGCATGAGAGCCTTCTCGGACACGCTCGCCTATGCGCGCCAGCACGGCTTGTTCACGATCGCCGACGTCAAGCGCAACGACATCGGCAGCACCGCGTCCGCATACAGCAACGCCTATCTCGGCGAGACGGTGCTGACCGACAGCGCGGTCACGCCGTTCGAGAGCGACTTCGTGACCGTCAACGGCTACCTCGGCACAGACGGAGTAAAGCCCTTTGTCGCCGACTGTGCCAAGAACGATCGCGGCATCTTCGTCCTTGTCAAGACATCCAACCCCAGCAGCGGAGAGCTGCAAGACAGATTGATGGACAACGGCAAGACTCTCTACGAGAACATGGCTTGCCTCGTCGACGAGTGGGGCGCGGACTTGCGCGGCAAGTACGGCTATTCCGCTGTCGGCGCCGTCGTCGGAGCGACGCACAAGGCGCAGGCGGAAGCTATTCGCAACGCTCACCCCGGCTTGTTCTTCCTGATCCCGGGTTACGGCGCACAGGGCGGCAAGGCGCAAGACCTCGCGGTCTGTTTCCGCGACGGGATCGGCGGCATCGTCAACTCGTCGAGGGCGATCCTGACCGCTTATCAAAAACCGCAATACGCAGGCAAGGCCCCCGACGAGGCGGCAAGGCTTGCGGCGATAGCGATGCGTGAGGACATCAACAAGTGCATAAAATGAAAGACCGCTCCGCCGTCGTGCTCTCCAACGAACGCGTCGCGGACGGAGTGATGAAGATGATCTTGCAGACAGACGACATGCCCGACGACCTGATCGGCGGACAGTTCGCGCACGTCCGCGTACCGGACGGCGCGCATGTGCTGCGCAGACCGTTCTGCATATGCGACTTCGACGTTGTCGCCAAGACGATCACTCTGTGCTACGCCGTAGTCGGCGAAGGAACGGCGCAGATCGCGGCAGTCCGCGCAGGAGACAGGCTCGACGTCCTCTTTCCGCTCGGCAACGGCTACCGCCCGACAGGCAAGAAGATAATGCTGATCGGCGGCGGCATGGGCAGCGCCGTGCTCCCTGCGATAGTCACCGCTTTTCCGGACAGAGAATACACGATATGTCTTGGCTTTTCGGACGCGTCCAAAGTCGTTTTGACCGACGAGCTCGCCGCCAAGGGCGTGAAAGTCGTGCTCGCTACCGACAACGGCACCGCAGGCGAAAAGGGCTATGTCACCGACATTGCCGCCGAGCTCGCGGCAAAGGACGCTCCCGACGAGATCTTTTGCTGCGGTCCCGAGATAGTCTACAAGATTCTCGCCCACAAATTCGAGGGCAGCGGCATTCCCGTCTATATTTCGCTGGAACAGCGCATGGGCTGCGGCATAGGCGCATGCCTTGTCTGCAACTGCCGCGTTCGCCGCGGCGACGGAGAGAGCTATGCGCGAGTCTGCAAGGACGGCCCCGTCTTTGCGCTCGGGGAGGTGGTGCTGTGAACACTTGCGTAGAGATAGCAGGGATCAAGTTCAAGAACCCGATCGTCACTGCCAGCGGCACGTTCGGATTCGGCGAAGAATATTCGCACTTCTATCCGCTGTCCGCACTCGGCGGCATATGCACGAAGGGACTGACGATACGCCCCAAGCAGGGCAACCCTCCGCCGCGTGCGACCGAGACTTACGGCGGCATGCTCAATGCGGTGGGATTGCAAAATCCCGGCGTAGAGCACTTCCTTGCGACAGACGACAAGAGGCTTGCCGACGAGGACGTCGTCGTCATCGCCAATGTCGCAGGTTCCACCCTTGACGACTACATTGCGATCGGGGAGAGGATAAACGACGCGCACGCGCAGATGGTGGAGCTCAACATCTCGTGTCCCAACGTCAAGGAGGGAGGCATGGCGTTCGGCGTGCTGCCGTCGAGCGTAGAAAAAGTCACCGCCGCAGTCGTCAACGTGTGCAAAAAGCCCGTCATCACCAAGCTGTCGCCCAATGTCGCCAACATCGCCGACAATGCGCGCGCGGCAGAAGCCGGCGGAGCCGCCGCCGTTTCGCTGATCAACACGCTGTCGGGCATGGCGGTCAACTACAAGACGCGCAGACCCGTTCTCGCCAACAACAACGGCGGACTCAGCGGCCCGTGCGTCAAGCCCGTCGCGCTCAAAATGGTATGGGATTGCTACAATGCGGTCAAGATCCCGATCATCGGCTTGGGCGGCATAACGAGCTATACCGACGTGTTGGAATTTATGATCTGCGGCGCGAGAGCGGTGCAGGTCGGGACAGCCAATTTCACCGTCCCCACGGCGGCATACGACATCGCGCGCGATCTCACGGACTATGTCGCGCGTCAAGACATGGACATAAACGACCTTGTAGGAACGTTGATCCTCAACGGCTGAGGTCAAAAGGAGAAATATATGACAACAGAACAGGCTTTGGAAATCTATCGCAAGTGCGGCGCCGTGCTGCACGGACACTTCAAACTCACGTCGGGCAGACACGCCGACACCTATATGCAGAGCGCAAAGGTGTTCGTCGACACCGAGTGCAGCGAGCAGCTGTGTGCCGCTCTCGTCCAAAAACTCAACGCCGCAGGCGTAGAGGCGGACATGGTGATCTCGCCCGCGATCGGCGGCATCCTGATGGGCTATGAGGTGGCGCGCCAGATGCGCAAGCCCAACATCTTCGCCGAGAGAGAGAACGGCGAGATGACTTTGCGCCGCGGCTTTTCCTTCGCGGCAGGCACGCGTTTCATTGTCACCGAAGACGTAGTGACGACGGGCGGTTCCGTCAAAGAAGTCATCGCTCTCGTCCGCAAGCTCGGCGGCGAAGTCGCGGCTGTCGCCTCTCTCGTCGATCGCAGCAACGGCAAGGTCGACTTCGGCGTCAAGTTCGTCAACCTCATCAGTATGGACATCACGTCCTACGAGCCCGAAGATTGCCCGCTGTGCAAAGAGGGCAAGATAGAGCTGGTCAAGCCCGGCTCGAGAGTGTTTGCCAAATGATGTTCGACGAGGCGCTTCGCGCGCTCGGATCGCTGAGGGAGAGGACGGATTTTGTTCCCGAGATCGCGATCGTGCTCGGCAGCGGACTCGGCGGCGCCGTCGCGTTGGACGAGACCGTCTGCACGATCGGTTACGGCGAGCTGGGACTTCCGTCGGCGACCGTGCACGGGCATCGCGGCGCAATGAGCTTCGGCAGGATGTGCGGCAAGGACGTCGTGGTCTTGCAGGGCAGGATACACTGCTATGAGGGACATCCGTCGTCCGAGGCGGTGCTTCCCGTTAGGGTAGCGGCTTTGAGCGGAGCCAAGACGTTTGTCTTGACCAACGCCGCCGGAGGGATAGCGGAGAGTCTTGATTGCGGAGACATCATGGCGATCACGGACCACATCTGTCTTGCGCCCAATCCGCTGATAGGACCCAACGACGACAAGTTCGGCCCGCGTTTCCCCGACATGACCGAGCCGTACGATCCGAGTTTGATCGACAAGGCGTTCGCCTCGGCGAAGCGGTGCGGGATCGAGCTGAAAAAGGGCGTCTACATACAGTTCACGGGGCCGTCTTTCGAGACGGCGGCGGAAGTGCGTATGGCGCGCGTCATGGGCGCGGACGCCGTCGGCATGAGCACGGCGATCGAGACGATCGCGCTGCGCCATATCGGCGCCAAAGTGCTTGGGCTGTCGTTCATAAGCAACAAGGCGTGCGGACTTGCGGGCAAGCCACTTTCGCACGAGGACGTCAACCGCGAGAGCGAGCGCGTCGTCGGCAAGATGAGCGCATTGCTCAGGGCTGTCGTCGGAGATATGTGATGGAATTGAGATTCTTCAACGCATTGATCTGGGACGGCGAAAAGCTGTTCCGCGGCGAGCTCCGCACAGAGGGCGACCGCATAAGCTATATCTCTCCCGTGTCCACGATGGACTATCGCGATTGGGACAGGGAGATAGACTGCGGCGGCAATTTGATCATGCCTTCGTTCAAGAACGGGCACACGCATTCGCCGATGGTGTTTTTGCGTTCGTATGCCGAAGATCTGCCGCTCCAAGAATGGCTGACCGACAAGGTCTTCCCTGCGGAGGCAAAGCTGACCGACGACGATTGTTACAAGCTGACCAAGCTCGCCGTCGCAGAATATTACAGCGGCGGCACGACCTATTGCTGCGAGATGTACGGGCATACGCGCGCAGTCGCCGACGCGTTTGTAGACAGCGGCATTGCGGCGACGGTGACGGAAGGCATCCTCAACTTTGACGGCACGCCTTCGCAGATAGAAAAGCGCGTCGACGAGAGCGTGGAATATTATTCGAATTTTCCTGCCCGTGTTCGTTATGGACTGTCTGTCCATGCGCAATACACTTGCTCGGACGACACTCTCGGCGCAGTGCGCAACGCGCAGCGCAGGCACTGGTTGCCGCTGTTCGCGCACATGAGCGAGACTCGCAGAGAGGTAGGATCCTGCGTCAAGCAGACGGGGATGACCCCGATCGCCTATCTGCATTCCAAGGGACTGTTCGAGTACGGCGGCGCCGGCTTCCATTGCGTACACGCTACCGACGAAGAGATAGACATCATGGCGTCGTCGCACGTCGCGGCGGTGACTTGCCCGTGCAGCAATCTGAAACTCGCCAGCGGAATCGCTCCGCTTGCGAAGATGAAGGAGCGCGGAGTCGCGCTCGGCATAGGCACGGACGGCGCGGCGAGCAACAACGCGCTCGATATGTTCCGCGAGACCTATCTCGCGGCAGTGCTCCAAAAGTACGCGACGAACGACGCGGCTGCAATGGGCGCGCAATATGTGCTGTCGGCGGCGACTTCGGCGAGCGTCTACGGCTTTGAAGGGGCGGACAGGCTCGCGCGCGGTGCGTATGCGGACTTCGTCATGCTCGATCTGCACGCGCCCAACATGTCGCCGGGCAACGACGTGCTCAACGACGTCGTTTACGCCGCAGGCAAGCACAACGTGCTTATGACGGTGTCGGGCGGCAAGATAGTGTTCGACCACGGCGCGATCGACGTGGGAGAGGACTACGAGCAGCTGCGCGACGAATGCGCCGCGATAGCGCGGAGGATCGCCGATGCTTCAAGACGCTAAAAAGAAAAAGCGGCTCAGATTCGGGCTTTTGATATTGCTGACAGTCGTCGTCATCGGCGTCGTGATAGGCGTGATGTTTTTGGTCGACAGGTGCGAAGCCGAGGTATATCTCGACTTCGGCGACGAGTACGTCGACGGAGACGTCAAGGTGACGCTCGAAGATATGAAGACGAGCGGCGACGGCGACAATATATTCGTGTTTTTCAAGATCACGGCGAGCGGCGCGCCCGTCGACGAGTTTGAGTTGGACGGCGCCGAGGCAGACGCGTCCGTCGCCCAAGCCGCCGATCGACTCGGGATAGAGCTGTACGACGGCGACGTGATAGACGGCACGGCATGGATAGGCTTTGTTGTCGAGAAGGACAACAGCGAGCGCTCTCTCACTTTCCGCAACGCGGTGTTCCGCGTCGGGATGCTGAGGGCGGAACAATGACACTAAGAATGCGGCAACGCATCGGGAGAGATAATGATCCAAGTCAATGATCTTACGCTTCAATTCGGCGGGAGAAAGCTGTTTGAGGACGTAAACCTCAAATTCACAGAGGGCAACTGCTACGGCATCATCGGTGCCAACGGCGCAGGCAAGTCCACATTCCTCAAAGTCCTTTCGGGCGAGATCGAGCCGACGAGAGGGCACGTCTCTGTGACCAAGGGACAACGCATCAGCGTTTTGCACCAAAACCAAAACGACTTTGACGACTGCACTGTCATGCGCACGGTCTTGCTCGGGCACAAGCGTCTGATGCAGATATGGGACGAGAAAGACGCACTCTACGCCAAGCCCGATTTTTCGGACGAGGACGGCGTGCGAGCAGGCGAACTCGAGAACGAATTCGCCGAGCTGGGCGGCTGGGAAGCGGAGAGTGAGGCGGCGTCACTGCTCAACGAGCTGAAATTCGGCGAGGAGTATAACGACAAGCTGATGGGAGAGCTCGACGCCAAGCAAAAGGTCAAGATCTTGCTTGCTCAGGCGCTGTTCGGCAACCCCGACATCCTGATCTTGGACGAGCCGACCAACAATTTGGACGCCAAGAGCGTAATGTGGCTCGAGAAGTTCTTGCTCGATTTCAAGAATACGCTGATCATCGTGTCGCACAACAGGCACTTCCTCAACAAGGTGTGCACGCACATCTGCGACGTCGATTACGGCAAGATCAATATGTATGTCGGCAACTACGACTTTTGGTATGAGACCAACCAGTTGTTGCAAAAGCAGGCGAGAGAGGCCAACAAGAAGGCTGAGGCGCGCGCCAAGGAGCTGCAAGAATTCATCGCGCGATTTGCCGCCAACGCTTCCAAGTCGCGCCAGGCGACGTCGCGCAAGAAGGAGCTCGAAAAGCTCACTCTCGAAGACATCAAGCCGTCTATGCGCAAGTATCCGTACATCAATTTCGAGTTTGACCAAGAGCTCGGCAAAGAGGTGCTGACCGTCGAGGGCTTGACCAAGAAGGGCTTCTTCCACGACGTGACGTTCACCGTCCAAAAGGGCGAAAAGATCGCGTTCATCGGCGAGAGATCCGTCGAGGTGTCCATGCTCTTCGACATTCTCGCAGGCGTCGAAAAGCCCGATTCGGGCAAGGTGGTCTGGGGCAAGACTGTCAAGACGGGCTATCTGCCCCAAAACTTCGATTCTTTCTTCGACGGCTGCAAACTCAACCTCGTGCAGTGGATAGATCGCTGGTCCAAGGACCACGACGAGACGTATCTTCGCAGTTGGCTGGGCAGGATGCTCTTCTCGGGCGACGAAGTCAAGAAGAGCGCAGGAGTGCTCAGCGGCGGCGAAAAGGTGCGCTGTATGCTCGCGCGCGCGATGCTGACGGCAGGCAACGTTCTCATCATGGACGAACCGACCAACCACCTCGACCTCGAAGCGATCACCGCGCTCAACAAGGGGCTCATCAACTACAAGGGCTGCTTGCTCTTCTCGTCGCACGACCAAGAGCTGATGCAGACCACCGCCAACAGGATCATCGAGATCGACGGCACCAAGACATTCGACAAGCTGACCACTTATGAGGAATACCTCGAGATGGCAGATTGAGGAGGAAATATGGACAAGAAAAACGAGACCATACTCAAAATTTTGAAGCAGGACAGCCGCTTCACGGCGGCGCAGATCGCGGCGGCGGCAGGCATGACCGAGAAGGAAGTGGAGCAGCGCGTCGCCGATATGGAGAACGACGGCGTGATCTCCGGCTACACCGTGTTGACCGACATCGAGAAGGCGGATGAGGACGCAGTCGTCGCGCTGATAGAGGTCAAAGTCACGCCGATGATGAGCGCCGGCTTTGACTCGATCGCGCGCAGCATTTGTAAGAACGAAGAAGTCAAAGACCTCTATCTTATGAGCGGCAGCTACGATCTTGCGCTGATCGTCGAGGGACGCAATCTGCGCGAAGTCGCGCGCTTTGTGTCCGAAAAATTGTCCGTGCTCAAAGACGTCACTTCCACGTCCACGCACTTCATCTTGAAGAAGTACAAGAACGAGGGAGTGATCTTGGACAGAGCGGAAGAAAAGAGAGAAGAACTCATATGAATTACGAAAAATATTTCACCGACACGGTCAAGCACATCAAGCCGTCGGGGATAAGGAAGTTTTTCGACGCCGCGTCCATCTACAAGGACGTCGTGTCTCTCGGCGTGGGCGAGCCCGACTTTGACACGCCGTGGACGGCGCGCGAGGCGGCGATCCGCAGCATCCGAAGCGGCTTTACGCACTATACCGCCAACAGCGGCTTGCTCAAACTCCGCGAGGAGATCTCACGCTATATGTCCGTGCGCTTCGGGCTGCAATATGATCCCGACGATGAAGTGTTCGTCACCGTCGGAGCCAGCGAGCCGATCTATCTGATGCTGCGCACGTTCGTCTCGGACGGAGACGAAGTCGTCATTCCCGATCCGTCCTATGTGTCCTATGCCCCAAGCGTAGAGCTGTGCGGCGGCGTCCCCGTTGCCGCGCGTTGCAGCGCGCAAAATTCGTTCGAGCTCACGCCCGAAGCGTTGGAGAGCGCGATCACGCCCAAGACCAGGGTGCTGATCTTGCCCTATCCCAACAACCCGACCGGCGCGATCATGCCCGAAGAGAGGCTGCGCGCGATCGCCGAGATCGTAAAAAAGCACGATCTGTTCGTGCTCTCCGACGAGATCTATGCCGAGCTCACCTACGGCGGCAAGCGCCACGTCAGCATAGCCTCGATCGACGGGATGCGCGAGCGCACCGTCGTCATCAATGGTTTCAGCAAGGCGTTCGCGATGACGGGCTGGAGACTTG
Organism: uncultured Christensenellaceae bacterium; assembly: GCA_944381315.1. Taxonomy (GTDB): domain Bacteria; phylum Bacillota; class Clostridia; order Christensenellales; family UBA3700; genus Ornithoclostridium. Next base: position 18,753 of record CALWKR010000031.1, on the reverse strand, counting down.
GCTTTGTCTGCGCTCCGCGCGAAGTGGAAAAGCAAATGCTCAAGATCCATCAATACATAATCATGTGCGCGCCGACGAGCGCTCAATACGCAGGCTTGCAAATGCTCAAATCTGCGTTTGAGGACAACTTCGCCGCCGTCGAAGAAATGCGCGACGAGTACGATGTGCGCCGCCGTTTCTTGGTGGACAGACTCAACAAGATGGGCTTGACTTGCTTTGAGCCCAAGGGGGCGTTCTATGTGTTCCCGTGCGTCGCGTCGACGGGCATGGACGGCGAGCAGTTTGCCGAAAAGCTCATCGAGAGCAAGAAGGTCGCCGTCGTCCCGGGAGGCGCGTTCGGCGAGAGCGGCAAGGATTTCGTTCGCATCAGCTATGCCTATTCGCTGTCCGATCTCAAAAAGGCTATGGACAGGATAGAGCAGTTCGTCAACGAGCTAAAAGGCAAAGAGTGAGCAGCTCCTCATTTTTGCAAGAAGTGAGGAACAAAAAATTTTTTGAAAAATTTTGAAAAAACAGTTGACAGATCTTCGATGGGATGATATAATGCGACTGTAAATCAAACGAGCTCATAATTTTCCCCCTTATCATATAAAGGAAGGGAGGTGCTAGACAAAGGTCTTGTACCTCCCTTTCTTTTTTTTTGCACCGCCATTGACGGGGAGAGGGCAAGGTTTTGGCTATGTCTTTCGCCCTCACACTGTGTCGCACCTCTCGCTAAGACCTTCTACGGGTATTGACCTTCGCCACGCCGCGTATAGCGGCGCATCTTAGCGCCTTACTGCAAGTCTTAGACGCGGTCACGTATTTCATATACGCTTGGCCGCGTCCTCGCTTTTGTACGGCGCAAATCTGCACCACTCTCCGCGGCGTGGTAAAGACTAGCGAAACATGCAAAATACGCAGCTCAAAACTGCTTTGCACAGAAAGCTTCCGGCAGCAAAAAGCTGTCGGAATTTTTCTGCTTGCCCTCTCGCCGCAATGGCGGTGCAGAGTGTGAGCATTGCTCCGTCTAATGCAAATTAGTTAACCAATTCAAAACTGCTTTGCACAGAAAGCTTCCGACAGCAAAACGCCGTCGGAATTTTTATGCTCACTCCCTCCCCGCAATGGCGGTGCAGAGTGTGAGCATTGCTCCGTCTAATGCAATTTATAAATCGATTCAAAACTGCTTTGCACATAAAAATTCCGACAGCAAGACGCTGTCGGAAATTGTTTGTCTTCTCGCCGCAATTGCGGCAGTCGTCAGGACTGACCGTCCGTATTGTTGTTCCTCAGATCGTCCTCTATCTTCTTTTGACGCTTTTTGATAGATTCGGATGCGGCGTTGCACGCCTTGTTCATGACGACAGAGACGACGATGATGATCGCGATCGTGATGAAGATAGCGAGCACGCCTTTCCACATGATATTGAGGGAGGCGATGACATTGTCTTTGTCGAAGTGCAAGCCGAGGCCTTCGTCGGCGGGTTCATCCGAGGGGGTGGTTTGGTCGGTCGCGGCGGAGCCGTCTTCTGTCGGAGCTTCTTCCGCAACGCAGACCGTTGTCCAAGCGAACATTGTCAGCAACACGATCAGGCACAGCAGGGTGCCGACGCACAATTTTTTCAAAACAGCTGATTTCATACTACACCTCCTCAGACGGACATGACGAGACTGATGATCAGTCCGCCTACGATCGCCGAAGCGATCTGACCGGATACATTAGCGCCGATCGCGTGCATCAGCAAGTGGTTGGAAGGATCCTCTTTGAGTCCCATTTTTTGGATGACTCTTGCCGACATCGGGAAGGCGGAGATACCTGCCGCGCCGATCATCGGGTTGATCTTCTTTTTGGAGAAGAGGTTCATCACCTTGGCGAAGCCGACGCCTGCGGCGGTGTCGAAGATGAACGCGAGCAAGCCGAGAGCCAAGATGAGCAGGGTCTCTACGGTAAGGAACGCTTCGCCTCTCATCTGCGAAGCGATCGTGATGCCGAGCAGCAGAGTGATGAGGTTGGCGAGGACGTTTTGCGCCGTTTCGGACAGCAGCCTGAGCACGCCGCACTCACGCAGCAAGTTGCCGAACATCAAGAATCCGACAAGCGCGAGCGACTTGGGAGCGATCAGACCGGCGACCAGCGTGACGACGATCGGGAAGAGGATCTTGGTCGTGCGCGACACCTGCGTAGGAGTGTAGTCCATACGGATGAGGCGTTCTTTCTTGGTGGTCATCAGCTTGACGACGGCAGGCTGAATGATCGGGACGAGCGCCATATACGAATATGCGACGATCGTGATTGCGCCCAGATATTTGCTGCCCAGCGCCTGAGCGACGACGATCGCGGTCGGACCGTCGGCTGCGCCGATGATCGCAATGGACGCCGCGTCGATGAGATCGAATCCGAACAGCGTCGCGAGCAGCAGCGTCAAGAAGATGCCGAATTGCGCCGCGCCGCCCAGCAAAAACAGCTTTGGATTGGATAGCAATGGCCCGAAGTCTATCATTGCGCCTATGCCGATGAACAGCAAGATGGGCATTGCTTCGGACGCGCCGATGCCGATGTCGAACAGCCAGTCGATGATGCCGGCGCCTTCTTCGGAAGTGACGACGTTGGAAAGCGGTATGTTGACAAGGATCGCGCCGAAGCCCATGGGCAGCAGCAGCGTAGGCTCCATGTCAAACTTGATGGCAAGGAAAATCAGCAATGCGCCGACAGCCCACATGACGACGTTCTGCCACGAGACATTGCTGATGCTTTCGATCAAGAAATCCATATATACTCCTCTTCAATTATTGAGACCGAGGACCGGGGGACCGATCCGCGGTCTCGTCATTTCAAATTAAACCGGAAAGGCTGACCTTTCGTGCTAACGGCTAATTGCGCCCGAGGCGCCGACTACTCCCCGCAGGAGGCACACATCGTGTACGCATTTAGTATAAGGTATCGCGCGCGCATATGTCAACAATTTTTTAATGCGGGCATGCGCGCACATCACGGCGAGCGCGTTGCGCAAAGCGAGCGACTGTGCTATAATAGATAGGCAACGGATGCATGGAGGGAACAATGGAAAAGATCGCAAGTTTCACCGTCGACCACACCAAGCTCATGCCGGGGCTGTATGTCTCGCGCAAGGACAGCAGGGACGGGGTGACCGTCACCACTTTTGACCTCAGGTTCACGGCGCCCAACCGCGAGCCTGTCATGGACGTGCCCGCCATGCACACGATCGAGCACCTGGGTGCGACGTTTTTGCGCAACGGCGAGTCCAAGGACGACATCGTCTACTTCGGTCCCATGGGCTGCCGCACGGGTTTCTATCTGCTCATGTTCGGAGACAAGACGTCCGAGGACGTTTTGCCTCTCGTCAAGCGCATGTGCCGCGACATCATCGACTATGAAGGAGCGATCCCGGGCGCCGCACCGTCCGAATGCGGCAATTGGCAGTCGCAAGATCTCGGGATGGCGAAGCACTATGTTCGCAACTATCTCGCCGAGCTCACAAGTGCGTGCAGACAGACATATCCTCAGGCATAATTTGGTGCCTGTGTCGATAAAAAGCTATTTGGAGACAATTGACAAGTGAAGGGCACCGTACTTGAAGTCATCTTCCGAAACGCCGAAAACGGCTATTGCGTCCTCTATATGCAAGGGGACTCGATGCCCTATACCGCCGTGGGGACATTCCCTCCGCTGACAGAGGGCGAGACGTTGGAGATGGAAGGCAATTGGGTGCGCAACAGCCGATTCGGAGAGCAGTTCGCGGTGACGTCCGTCAAGGTGCTTCCGCCTACGTCCAAAGAGGCTATCTTCAAATATCTGTCGAGCGGCTTGTTCAAGGGAGTGGGCGAAGTGACCGCCTACGCCATCGTCGAGAAGTTCGGCGAGCAGGCTCTCGACGTGATCGAGCACTATCCCGCCAAGCTCGCCCAAGTCAAGGGCGTGTCGCTCAAAAAGGCGATCTCGATCCAAGAGTCCATGCTCAATCTCAAAGAGATGCAGGACACGATCGTGTTTTTGCAGAGCTACGGCGTGTCTCTCGGCTTGGCGATCAAGATCTTTAAGGCGTACGAAAAGAGCACCGCCAAGATAGTACACGACAATCCGTACCAACTTGTCGACGACATCGAGGGCGTGGGCTTTTTGACCGCGGACAAGATCGCCGCCAAGATAGGTATAGAGCCCGACAGTCGATTCCGCATAGGCGCGGCGATCGTCCATGTGCTCAAAGAGGCCGCCAACAAGAACGGCGATACCTATCTGCCCGAGAACAAGCTGATCGACGAAGTCTACAAATTGCTGAGATTGGAGAGAGAGGACGCCGTCGAGCTGATCTCCGAGATGATAGAGGATTGCGAAGTCACGGGCAAGATCGTAAGACTGCGCAAGGACGAAGAGGATGTCGACATGCTCGCGCGCAACTACGTCTGCGAGAAGTCGATCGCCACCTATGTCAAGGCTATGCTCAACAATGCGGCGAGTCTTCCGCTCGACGCGGACGAGGAGATCGAGCTGTACGAAAAGCTCAACCACATCACATTGCACGAGTCGCAGGCACAGGCGGTGCGCAGCTGTCTGATCAAAGGCGTGAACATCATCACGGGCGGCCCCGGCACGGGCAAGACGACGATCGTCAAGTGCATCATACATCTGCTGCGCAGCCGCAACTATTCTGTCTGTCTTTGCGCGCCGACGGGCAGGGCGGCGAAAAGGCTGACCGAGACGACAGGCGTCGAGGCAAAGACGATCCACAGATTGCTCGATCTCGACTTTTCGGACGGCAAGGGCAAGTTTATGTTCAACGAGTCGACCAAGCTCGAAGAGGACGTCGTCATCGTCGACGAAGTCAGCATGTGCGACGACTATGTGTTCAACGCTCTGATCAAGGCGATCAAATTCGGCGGCAGACTGATCATGGTCGGAGACAAGGACCAGCTCCCGTCCGTCGGCGCAGGCAACGTGCTTGCGGACATGATCGCGAGCGGCATCGTGCCCGTCAGCTATTTGACGCAGATCTACCGCCAGAGCGAGGACAGCTTGATCGTCGAGAACGCGCATCGCATAAACGCCGGCAAGATGCCGGTCATCAACAATCGCAGTCGAGACTTCTTCTTTGACAACAAGACCGATCCCGACGACATCTTGGCGACGGTGACGGACATGGTCACGCGCCGCATCCCGGCATATGCCGCCGTCGATCCCATGGAGATCCAAGTGCTCTGTCCGATGAAGAAGGGAGTGATCGGCGTCGAAAACATGAACCTGACCTTGCAGAACGCGCTCAATCCGCCGCAAAAACAAAAGACGGAACTCAAAGTCGGCTTGCGCACATTCCGCGAGGGCGACAAGGTGATGCACACGGTCAACAACTATGAACTGCAATGGACCGACGACGAGGGCGGCACGGGCACGGGCGTGTTCAACGGCGACATCGGCAAGATAGAGAAGATCTCTCCGTCCGAGCCGTCGCTGCAAGTGCTGTTCGACGACGGCAAGCGCGTCAAATATATGCAAGGCGACTTTGAGGACCTCACGCTCGCATACGCGATCAGCGTGCACAAGTCGCAAGGCTCGGAGTTTCCCGTCGTCATCATCGCGCTGATGAGCGGCAACTATATGATCCTCACGCGCAACTTGCTCTACACCGCAGTCACTCGCGCGCGCGAAATGGCAGTGCTCGTCGGCTCGCAGGAGAACCTCGAGAAGATGGTCAAAAACAACTATACTGCCAAGAGGTACAGTATGCTGGAATCCTTTTTGAAGACACCGCCATTGACGGGGAGGGAGTGAGGTTTTGAGCGCGGCTTTTGCGCGAATACTTCGTCTTGCCCCTCGCTAAGACCTTCTACGGGTATTGACCTTCGCCACGCCGCGTATAGCGGCGCATCTTTGCGCCTTACTGCAAGTCTTAGATGCGGTCACGTATTTCATATACGTTTGGCCGCGTCCTCGCTTTTGTACGGCGCAAATCTGCACCACTCTCCACGGAGTGGAAAAGAATAGCGAAACATGCAAAATACGCAGCTCAAAACTGCTGTGCACAGAAAGCTTCCGACAGCAAAATGCTGTCGGAATTTTTTCTGCTCACTCCCTTCCCGCAATGGCGGTGCAAATAGGCTACGAGTTGAGGGACACCGAAATGTTATCTCCTAAATCGCTCCGCTCATATACGGAGGCATTTTGGCTCGGCGCATTATTCAGTCGCGGTCAAACGCAGTTGACTGCGACGCGATGCGTAACTTTATTCGATAAGCTCAACCATATGCAAAGCCCCTTTTGTGCGGATCCTTGGGCAACCGAAATTTTAACGCTGCGAATCGCAAAGGCGTGATCCGCAGATCGCGCCTTTGCTCATACTTGCTAATTTTGGTTTCCCCCTCAAATACCCCCTTCCACGGAGCACGTTCGCTCACCGCTCACGGCTCCGCAAGGGGCGCTCGGCGAAAAGTGTCATTTCCGCCGAGCGCATTATCGAGTCGCGCGAGAAGCGCGGTTTCGCGCGACATATATGCGCTACGTTGTTCGTTTTGCTCAATTATTTTCATAAGCCTTTTCCGCGAGGCTCCTTGGACGCTCGAAAATTTAACGTGTAAACAAAGAGAGCTGTCACCAAGCGGTGACAGCTCTTTGATCCAAGTGATGTCGGGATGTCCCCTCAAAGCGTTGCTCTCGCGAACGCCAAATCGGTTCTCTCAAGCAGATTTTCGTCTTTCTTATAGGTGTCGCTGTCATGGCCGCCGGGGAAGGCGACGTTCTTGCCGAGGTAGGTGACTTGCAGGCTGTACTTTTCTTGGGGCAGATCGAAGAAGCTGCCGCCGTCGAGGCTTTCGGTTTGGTAGACATAGATGTTGCTGAATCTGCCGAACGTGAGCTCGATCTCGGCATAGGTGCAGCCGTCGAATATGGATGTCTTGCCCGTTGTCGCCTTGTAGTTGTCGATATACTCCTGTGTTACGCCGAAGGTGATCTTGACGAGATTGATCTGGCGGTATGCGCCGAAGTCGGAATTGACGTCCTTGTCAAAGACGAATGCGTCGAACGGCATATTGCGCAATTCTTCAAGACGAGAGGAGAGGCTGTATTTGCGGAAGAAGTCGGTTGCGACGAAGTCCTCGGCAGACATATCTCCCCACAGAGAGGTGTTGACATAAGCGCCGCTCTTGTCGCTTGCGCGCTCGGTGTAGTACATGCGCTCGGCGGTGGAATCGGCGTCGGGATAGGGACCGACGATGAAGCCGAAGTCGCCGATCTTTGAGCCTGCGCCGCCGGTGACGGAGTTGACTCCGTAGGTCTCTTGATAGAGGTCGACCATCAAGTCTTCATCCACATGCAGATTGTACGACGCGTCCTGATCGCAATGCACGTTGACGTTGGTGTTGGTGATCATATCGGTGCCGCGGACTGACTCCTTGTAGGCGAAGATATATCCGTTGGTCACGCTCTTTTCGGGGTCGTAAGCGGGGCCGTACATATCTCCCGACAGCGAGAGGTCGAGCGCCGCCATCAATTCGTCATAAGCGGTCTGAGCGTCCATAGGAGTATTGCATCCCGCAAAAGCCGCCGTCGCGATCGTGCAGATAACGGCGATCGCGCAGATCAAGCAGACGATCTTTTTAGTTTTCATTGTCGGAGCCCTCCTTGTCGGTGTTTTGGTTGTCGGTCTCGGCGTCCTTGACGTCGTCCGCGACTGCAGCGCCGTTTAACGCGTCGGGATTTTCATCCGCTGCGGTCGTCGGCTCGGTGTAGAGTTCAGCGTTCTCGCTCTTGTAGCGTGCGAGGAATTCGTCGTCGAACTTGACTCCTTGAGATTTTGCATACTGCTTGGCGTCTTTGCGGATGCGGCGCTCGAGCTTGATCTCGGCGATCTCCGCGTCCTTCGCCGCCTTTTCGGCGCGAGCCTTTTCTTCTTCTTCGCGGTCTATGCGATCCGCCTCGGCGGCGCACTCGTCATACATCGGAAGGATGAAGTCGAAGAAGTTGTTGCGGTCGTTGTAGTCGAGGATGACCTGCTCGCTCTCGATATAGAGTTTGTAGGCGGTCGAGAAGCGGTTGTACTTGCGCTGAGCCGCCTTGATGATCTTGTTTTGCGCCTTTTTCTCTTCTTTGGTAGTGCACTGGACGTCGAGGGTCTTTTTGTATGCCTCCTCATAGTCGTATTCCAGCCCCTTGGGGAAGAAGAGCTTGGACAGTCTCTGCATGATCTTGTAACGCAGCGTCGTGCGTTTGATCAAAGCTCTCAAAGACTTTTCTGTTCTTGCCGCCTTTCTTTGCGCCCACGCCGTCATGTCGGGAGCTTCTTTGCCGGGATGACGCTTGTCGAGCGCGGCTTGCTTTTTCGCGCGCTTTTGATCGGCGAGCTCGGCAGCCCATTGGGTCAGATCGGGCACCGCGACGATCTGCGACAGATCGAGCGGAGTAGAGACGACGTCGTTCTTGTCGACAGCGGTGATCGCACGCGAGAGCGCGAGTTTGACTTGCATCTTGGGAGTGTCCCACTTGCCGAATTCGGGCGCGATGAATTCTTCGATCGCATCCTTGTCACGAACGAGCTTGCACGCGTCTTTGTAGGCGGCGCGAGCGTCCTTGTAGGCCTGTTTTTGCTGATGGAAGATCTCTTCGAGCTCGAGGAGCTCTGCGGTTTTGACCACCTCTTGCCCCTTGGGAGTTTTCTTTTCGAGGAGCTCATAGTATTGCTCGTATTCTTTGCTTGCGGTCTTGTAGACAGCCTTGGCTGCCTTCATCTCTTCCTTCTTTTCCTTTATGTCGGGGACTTCGGCGTCTCTGCGGCTGACCATATAGTTGTAGCTCTCGACGAGGTCCTTGACTTGGTGCGGAGTGAGGTCTCCGGTGCGATAGTCGGTGTTGGCTGCGCGGAATTTGAGCGCAAGCACGATCATTGCGTGTTTCTCGCGCGAGAGATTGTAGAGGAAGTAAGGCGCGAGATTGAGCGCGGCGCCGAGGATGGACAGCGCGCACAGCATATAGAACAAACTGTTGCGGACGCTGGGATCATAGAGCACGTCGTAGTTGACGGTGAGGCCGTAGGACTCATAGATGAACGGCAGGAAGTAGCCGGACAAAATGGTGACCGGCGTGCCGATCAGAGCCGCGACTTCGAGCATATAGTCGACGCGCTTGCCCGACTGCCACTGGATGGAGTCTTTGACTTCGGCGTTGAGCACGGGGTTGTAGACAAGCTGCAATTGGTTTATGAACGTGTTGATCCACAAGAACAGGAAGTAGAGCAGCGGTATCTCATAGCACGCGAGCATGCACGCGATAAAGACTATATTCAATATGTTGTGGAACAGCAATATGCCTTTGTTGCCCAGCCATTTCAAGAAGAACGGCGTTGCGAACATCGACAGTCCCGACGCGATAGAGAGGATGGTCTGCAAGATGCCGTATGCGTTCATATCTTGCGTGCCGTAGATATAGATCCAACCAAAGAGCACGAGATAGGCGCCTTCGAGGAAGCTGAACCAAGTGGAAATGGTGCGCAACCACCAATATTTGTTGCTCCAGACAGCGACGCAGCCGCCGACTATGCTGACTTTTTTGACGAAGTGTTTGGACGAGACGATGCGCTCTTTGCATCCGAAGAATGCGAAGAAACTGAGGAAGACGCCCAAGATGCCGATCGGCACGACGATATATTTGTATGTACGGATATCGGTGAAGCCGCCGGTGAGGTTGGAGAAGATCGGGACGAACAGCTGATAGACCGTCGGCGCGAAAGAATAGATCAGCGAGCTGATCGCGAGGATCTTTGAGCGCTCCGCCGTGCTCGGCGAGATGACGCTGCCGAGGTTGGTATAAGCCGTTTGATAGAGAGGTTGTCCGATCGAGATCGCGATCGCGAACACGAAGACTGCCGTGTACTTGTCGCTGTAAGACATCGACTCAAACGGCAAGAAGACGAAGATGACGCTGATGATCGCGAGCGGAGCGCCCATGATCGCCAGATATGGTCTGAATCTGCCCCATCGGGTGTTGGTGTTGTCGACGATCTTGCCTCTTATGATCTGGAAGACGATGTTGAGGATCGTCTGCACGGTGAGCATATTCTGCAAGTGCATCGGGCGGATGCCGATAGTGGACGCGAACAGCGTGTTGGTGACGCCGAGTGCCATATATCCGAGCAGATATATGAGCATGTTCTGTCCCATGCCTCCGATGGAGTAGTTGAGCACCTCTTTGTAGGGGACGTAGTTGCCCTTGCCCGGTTTGTTCCAGTGCGAGGTGACGTCCGTGATGATGAAAGAGGCGGCATTTTTGACCTGGGTCAAGCCTTCGTTGATCTTACGTTTGAATGTACTGGCCATAAAATCTCCCTCATGTGGTACTGAAATAATTTTAACACAAGATAAATGTTTGTGCAAGGCAATTTGCCGTTTTCTTAATTTTATTTTAATTAGGATAAAAATTATATAGGGAGAGCGCCGTCCGCAAGAGAGGGAAGGATGCGATTATTTGGCAGGCTCCGAGATCAATATTATCTATGATAACAAACACGGGCACCAAAATTTTGACGAGACATGTCAACGGCGATCCGGTCCTCGGCAGCCGAGTTTGCGACGACGGGCGCGCTTTGTCGGTCTGTCTATACGGACGCGGCGGCAGAGCAAATACCATAGAAGAAGGGACGTCTTTTTTGATCGAACGGCGGCGGCAGCGGCAAAAAGATGCTCCTCATCTGTACAAAAAATGCGCAATAAGATTGACTAATGAGGATATGCGTGTTAAAATTTTATTAAATCTATGTTCGTGAGGGAGAACTATGAGCGACAACAACGGCAAAGCAAGCATCAAAGAAAAGATCAAAGAGCTTCCCAAAACTCTCAAAGTATTTTGGAAGACGCCTCCCAAGGGCAGATATCTCAATCTGAAAGAGATTTTGTGTTTCGGCGGCAGTGCGTTCGGTATGAGCACGATCGTCACGGTCGTGTCGGGACTCATCACGGCGACGCAGATCCCCGCGATCTACAATTTCGACGTCATCCACGGCGCGTGGATATGTCTTATCGCCAGCGTGCTCGGCTTGATCATCCAGCCGTTTTTCAGCAAGCTGCTGCAAAACACCAACACCAAATTCGGGCGTTACAAGCCTTTCATATTGATCTTGGCGCCCATCCTCGCCGTGTTTGCGATCTTGTCGACATGGCAGCCGCAATACGAGGCGGAGCAGCAGCGCATCATCTACGCGTATTGCACCTGCATCCCCACGCTCATTCTTTGGAACCTGTTCCAGAATACATATTATATGTTGCCCGGAGTCGTCACTCCCAACCAGCAGGAACGCACCGACATATGGGCGCCGATCGGGCTTGTTATCGGCTTCTCTCCGACGATCATGAACCTTGTCGGCAACTTGATCAAGTCCTACTTCAACAAGCAGGGCATCGAGTACATGGCGTATCGCTATCTCGGCTTCATCTATGCGGCTGTCGGACTCGTGCTCGTGCTGTGCCTGTTCAAGGTCAAAGAGAGACTCATCGTCACCAATGAGAACAAGGAGAAGGTGGGCATCATCGAAGGCTTGCGCCTTGTCATGAAAAACAAGCCGCTCATCATCTTCACGATCGCGCTGATCCTCGGTTCGTGCCGTTCGGTCGTCGAAGTCGACGCGGACGTCATCGGCAGATTGAGATATGCCGACACGATCGACCAAGGCCTTGCGATCTTCGGTTCTTTGACGCTGATCACAGGTTTTGCGGTCACGCCCAACATGGTCTTGCTGCCGCTTATGACGCGCAAGCTCAACAATAGGGACATAATGATGATATGGATGGGATGCAACACGATAGGCTACCTCATCCTCGGCATCGTCGGACTTGCCAACATACCGCAAGGCACCGTCAGCATCGTGGTCATCACCGCATTGAGATTCGTGTCACTGTTCAACGCGATAGCGTCGTTGCAGCCGCTGATGATGGCAGAGCTGTCCGACTATCAGCAGCTCAAGACGGGCAAGAGGCTCGAAGGCTTCATCCAGACCTTCATGTACGCGCTCGTGCTCGTGTTCACCAACATCGGACTCGTCGTCATGTCCTATGTCAAGTCGGCGATGGACTATCAGCCGTCCTACTTCTACGGCGGCGACGTTCCTCCGACTCAGGAGCAGATCAACAACGCGCTCGACTATTTCGATCTCGCGTTCATCGTATCCGCGGTGTCGGCGGCGCTGATGGGCTTGACCATGATCTTCTACAAGCTCGGCAAGAAGGAGCATGCCGAGATCGTACGTCAATTGCGCGAACTCGGCTTGGCTCAGGGCAACGAGCAGGCAGAGGCTGAGGCGGTCGGCATTGCCGAAAAGGTGGAAGAATCGATAGATCATAGCGAAGAAGTGTCCTGGCTCAGCGATACGGCAGCTTTCAGAGAGGCGGAAGCGCTCGAGAGAGCGAACGAGGACGGATCGGTCGTCGAGGTCGCGCAGAAAGACACAGACGACGCCAAGACCGACGAGGACGGCGCAAGCCAAGGCTCCGAAGGGCAGTCCGCCGAAAGCGACGAAAAATAACGATCAAAAGCGCATCCGCAGGGTGCGCTTTTTCGAGGGATATGAAGAAGACCAAAAAGCCCATCATCGCGTTGATGTACGACTTTGACAAGACGTTGTGCACGACCGATATGCAGAATTATGAATTGATCCCGGCGCTCGGAGTGAAGAACGACGCATTTTGGGACAAGGCGACCGCGCTTGCAGAGGACTCCGACGCGCCTATGGATCGCGTGCTCGCGTACATGTATCAGATCTTGCGTTCGAGCAAGGCGGCGAGCAAGCCCGTGCGCCGCGAGAACTTTGTGCAATTCGGCAGCAGCGTGCGATTCTTCAACGGCGTGACGGAGTGGTTCGGGCGCATCAACGAATTCGGCAAGTCTCTCGGCGTGCAGATAGAGCACTACATCATTTCGTCGGGGCTCAAAGAGATCATCGAGGGCACGTCGATCGCGCACGAATTCAAGCGCATATACGCGTGCGAATTTCATTATGACGAGAACGGCGTCGCCGATTGGCCCGCCGTCGCGGTCAACTTCACGGGCAAGACTCAATTCCTCTATCGAATCAACAAGCAGGCTCTCGAGCTTTGGGACGATCGCACGATCAACCAATATGTGCCCGAGAACGAGCGCCCCGTCCCCTTCCGCAACATGATTTATTTCGGCGACGGCGTCACCGACGTGCCGTGCATGAAGTTGGTCAAAGTCAACGGCGGCTGTTCGATCGGCGTCTATTCCGGCCGCAAGCCGCAAGTATGCGAGAAGCTGATCGGCGAGGGCAGAGTGGACTTCGTCTTCAAGGCGGACTACGCCGAGGGCGGCGATCTCGACGCGTGCGTCAAGGATGTGATCACCCAAATGGCGAGCAAGGACAAGCTCGTGAGGCTCAGCCTCAAACAAAAGTACGAAAAATCCGTAAACAACAAGCACTGACAACAGGAGAAACGGAATGAAAAAGACATTCTTCATCATCACGGCAGTCGCGCTCATCGCGACTGTCGCGCTCGGGCTTTGCGCCTGTTCAGACTTATCGGACGTCTATGACGGCACCCCGTACACGGATCCCGATTCTTGGCGTCTCACTCTCCACACCGACTTCACTGCATTGGACAGCCTTGACGGCACCGTATGGGCTCCGTCTCCGCACGGACTGCGCAAGTACGAATATTGGTGCGCGGACATGATCGAATTCGGTGACGAGGGCTTGATCGTCAAGTCCGTCCGCGAGGACGATCACAAGTGTTCGGCAGGCATCTGTCCCCAAAGCGGCGTGTTCACGTCGGGGATAGAGACTCGCGACGGCGACGAGGTCTTGTTCGAGCAGGCATACGGCTACTTTGAAGCGACGGTCAAGGTACCTCTCGGCACGGGCATGTGGTCCGCGTTTTGGTTGCAGAGCAACAATGTCGGCAACATCGGCAACGGCGGCAAGGACGGCGCCGAGATCGACGTCTACGAGTCCAGCTTCTTGTCCGATCCGACCAAGACGGGCAGCGCGATCCACGTCGACGCATACAGCGCGCCTTGGTACAGCTACGGCGACCACGTCGCCGACACGGGCAAAGATCTCTATGACGGGCGCTTTCACACCTATGCGGTGCTTTGGACGCCCGACGCTTACATCTTCTACGTCGACGGCGAAGAGACTTGGCGCACCGACTATCGCGGCGTGTCGACGGTGCCCGAGTTCTTGCGCCTGACGGTGGAGATACGCGATCCCGAATACGCAGTCTACGGCCCCTACGGCCAGAAGATCGGCGCATTCGAGAACGCCGACGACGGCGCCAACGACTTTGTGATCAAAGACGTAAAAGTCTTTGCCTGCGACGACTTCGCGCCATATGTCAATTCTGTTCAAGATTTTGACGACAAAAAGGGCGCCTACACCGCGGCGGCGGTATGCGGAGCGATAGCGGTTGCCGCCGTGATATGCGCGATCGCAACGCTGATCGTCGTTTTGAGGCGCAAAAAGCGCACCTTGCAAAAATGAGTAAAGACGCGGCTCGGAGTGTATTCATTTTATGGACAATATGTGCGCGCCTGTGCTATAATGTATTATAGCCTAATCAAGACCCCGAAGGGGTAAGGGAGAAGAAAATGAAGCATCCGGAAATTGTCGGGAAGATGACTCTCGACGAAAAGGCAGACATCGTCTGCGGCAAGGACTATTGGACGACCAAGGCGTTCCCCCAATACGGGTTGCCGTCCATCATGGTCACCGACGGGCCGCACGGTCTGCGCAAGAAGAACGACAAAAAAGACAAAAAGAAGAAGGGCGGCGCCCCTCTCGGCAACTCCGTCCCCGCGACGTGCATGCCGCCTGCCGCGACTGTGGCTTGTTCGTGGGATCCCGACGTCGCCTACAAGATGGGCGCGGCGATAGCGGACGAGTGCATACGCGAGAAGGTCTCCGTGCTGCTCGGCCCCGGCGCCAACATCAAGCGTTCGCCGCTTTGCGGACGCAATTTTGAGTACTATTCCGAGGACCCCTATCTTGCCGGCAAGTGCGCCGCCGCATTCATCAACGGCGTTCAGTCCAAGGGGATAGGCACGTCGCTCAAGCACTTTGCGGTCAACTCGCAAGAGGCGTTCCGCATGCTCGTCAACGAGTGCGTGGACGAGCGCGCGCTGCGCGAGATCTATCTCACCCAATACGAGATCGCCGTCAAGGAGGCTCAGCCGTGGACGATCATGAATGCGTACAACCGCCTCAACGGCGAATATTGTTCGCAAAACATGTGGCTCCAAAAG
The DNA here is from genome assembly GCA_944381315.1 of uncultured Christensenellaceae bacterium. Taxonomy (GTDB): domain Bacteria; phylum Bacillota; class Clostridia; order Christensenellales; family UBA3700; genus Ornithoclostridium. The sequence continues at coordinate 3,521 of CALWKR010000031.1, read as the reverse complement.
CAGGTGCTCCGCGACGAATGGGGCTTCAAGGGCCTCGTCGTGACCGATTGGGGCGCGAGCGTGGACAGACCGCTCGGCATCAAAGCCGGCACAGATCTCGAAATGCCGTCTTCCGGCAAGTACAATCAGCCCAAGATCAAGAAGGCGATCGAGGACGGTTCGCTCAAACAAGAGGAGCTCGACGCAGTCGTCGACAGGATAGTCGATCTTGTGCTCAAAGCCAAGCATACGCTCGAAACGGCAAAGGATGAATGCGACTATGACCGCAATCACGTCGTTGCGCGCGAGGCGGCGGAAAACTCCATGGTGTTGATGAAGAACGAGGATCGCATCCTCCCGATCGCCAAGGACAAGACGATCGCCGTGATCGGACAGATGGCAAAGGAGCCGCGCTATCAAGGCGCAGGATCCAGCATCATCAACGCGATCAAGCTCGACAACGCATGGGACGCGCTCACCGCGCTCGGCTACAAGGCAGAGTACGCGCAGGGCTACGTCAAGGGCGTCGACAAAGTCGATGACGCGCTCGTCGCGGACGCCGTCGCCAAGGCAAAGGCGGCCGACGTCGCGATCGTATTCGCAGGCTTGACCGAAGAATTCGAGGCGGAGGGCTATGACCGCACGTCGATCGACATGCCCGGCTGCCACAACGCATTGATAGAGGCAGTCGCCGCCGCCAATCCCAACACCGTCGTGGTGCTTGCAGGCGGCTCCGTGATCGCGTTGCCTTGGCTGCCCAAAGTCAAGGGCGTTCTCAACTCGCTGCTCGGCGGCGAGGCAGGCGGCTCCGCAGTCGCAAGGCTCATCGCCGGCGAAGTCAACCCGAGCGGCAAGACCGCCGAGACATGGCCGTTCTCCGTCGAGGACAATCCGACTTGGGGCAACTATCCTCAGCGCGTCGCGTCCGAGCACAAGGAGAGCGTCTACATAGGCTATCGCTATTACGACACCGCAGGCAAGGCAGTCGCATTCCCGTTCGGTTACGGACTTTCCTACACGTCGTTCGCCTATTCCGACATCGCGCTGTCCGCGTCCAAGATCGACGACGACGGCAAAGTCACCGTTTCGTTCACCGTCACCAATGTCGGCGACCGCGACGGGGCCGAAGTCGCCCAAGTCTATGTCAAGGACGTCGAGTCCACGATATTCCGCCCCGAGAAGGAGCTCAAAGGCTTCGCCAAAGTGTTCCTCAAAGCAGGCGAGAGCAAGCGCGTCGAGATAGAGCTCGGCAAGCGCGCGTTCGCGTTCTACAACGTCGACCTCGGCGATTGGCAAGTGGAGAGCGGCGAGTTCGACATACTCGTCGGAGCGTCGTCGCGCGACATCAAGCTCAGCGCCAAGCTCACCGTTGACAGCAAGTGCAACGCGCCCATCCGCGACTACCGCGCGAGCGCGCCGTCCTATTACAAGGCGGCGGTGCAGGGCGTCTCTGATGACGAGTGGAGCGCGCTCTACGGCGAGCTTCCCGTCCGCGAGATGGACACGACCAAGCCGATCGGCATCTACAATTGCCTCGAAGACGCGCGCCACACCAAGTGGGGCGGCAGATTGTGCAATCTCATAATGAAGATGATGGGCGGCGACGAAGCGCCTGCCGAGGGCGAGAACGCCGGCCAAGCCAACATGATGAAGGCAATGGCTTTGCAGATCCCGATCCGCAACTTCATCGCAATGTCGATGGGCGTGTTCAGCGAGAAGATGGCAAAGGGCTTCCTCGAGATCCTCAACGACGACGGCTCGACATTCAAGGGCTTCTGCCGCATCCTCGCCGGCATCCCGGGCGCGATCCCCAAGCTGGGGCCGTTGCTCAAATCTATCTAAACATATCGGAGCCGTCGCGAGGCGGCTCCTTTTTTTGGAGGAAAAATGGACTTCGATTTTTTGCACTCCGGCGCGCTGTTCGACCCGTCCGAAGGCGACTTGACCTCGACTCAGGACCGCTTGCTCGAAAAGCTCTATGACTTCAACGCCACCCGCCCCACGCAATACGAGCAAAGACAGCGCCTGCTCCGCGAAATGTTCGGCGACATAGGCGAGGGCTGCTACATAGAGCCGCCGCTCTACTCCAATTGGGGCTGCAAACACGTCCACTTCGGCGATCACGTCTACGCCAACTTCGCGCTCACGCTCGTTGACGACACCCACATCTATGTCGGCAGCCATACGATGCCCAATGTCACGATCGCCACCGCAGGTCATCCCGTCTCGCCGCGCTTGCGCCGCCAATGGCATGCCCAATACAACGCGCCCGTCCGTATCGGCGAAAATTGCTGGATAGGCGCAGGCGCCGTCATCCTCCCCGGAGTCACGATAGGCAACGACACCGTGATCGGCGCAGGCAGCGTAGTCACGCGCGATATTCCGCCCGGCGTCGTCGCCGTCGGCACCCCCTGCCGCGTGCTCCGCAAGATCGACGCCCGCGATGAGGAGTACTACTTCAAGGGCCGCAAGATAGAAGGCAAGTTCAAGGATTGATCTTGCGTTGCGAGAAAGAGAATAGAGCGAGTTTTTGAGACAAAGTCGCCGTCGAGCTTGGCACTGCGAATAGACAACCGCAATATCCGACTCTCGCAAATCGGCGGCATATGGCCAAAAGCGCGCCGGGACACATCCAAGCGACAATCACGAGTAACATAACTCCTTGAGAGGCAACCGAGAGCGATGCAATGCTTCGAGCGGTAATCACAAGTAACACAACACCTCAATAGCATTCGTGAGCGACGCAACGCACCGAGGGCATCCTTTGTAAATCGGCGGCAAACATCTATGCCGCTGTTTTTATGATTGGCATATGTGTACTACACTTCTCGCCCGATATTTAACTCTCAACTTGTAAAGCGCAAATTTGCTGAGCTTTTCGATCAGCCTTTTTTGCATACCCTTTTCCGCTCCGTCTGCAAATGCCTATAATTCGGTTTTGCACGATTTCCTTCAAGAATACAAAAGTCAAGTTAACAAACACAGGCACCAAAAAACCAGTTAAAGAAAAATACACAAATTAGCCTAATTTATGTATTTTATTTGTTAACTAATTATAACAAATTTTTGCCTGCAATGCAATAAAAACCTGAGCATTACTTAATGTTAACTATGAATTATGTCTAATATCCAACTTTTGCCGTATGATTTTTAATTTGTTCATAAATTAGGCTAATTGATGAACAAAATCGACAATAGAAAGTTCATAAATTGCCATAAGCAAGGCATATGATTAGAGCAGACATAATTTCAACTGTGGGCAGAGATTATCTTACAGGCAATATTGAAAACGATGAGTTTAGCTATCCAAAGGCATATAGTGTCGCCTCTTTGCCTTTTGTTCCTATCAAAAACAAGACTGGACGAGTATATGAAAAACTCGATATTAGATTTGTAAAAGACAACGTTACTGTTTTGATAGAAACGAAGCAAAATTTTACTGTGGCAGATGAAGAACAGTTATCTGCATATGTTGAATATGAAAAGGCGCTTACAGGCAACAAAACAGTTGCCATTCTTGCCAACACAATAAACGATAATAT
>CALWKR010000030.1 GCA_944381315.1 uncultured Christensenellaceae bacterium | reverse complement strand
AATGCCTCCGTATATGAGCGAAGCGATTTAGGAGATAGCATTTTGGTGCCCCTTCAAAGAGAGGATTGAGGGGGAACACGACGACCGCTTGTATGAAAAGAGCTGCCGCCAAACGGCGACAGCTCTTTGATTCGAAGCGTTTAATTTTCGGGTGCCACTCAAAAAAATGACGGCGTAGAGTGGTGCAGATTTGCGCCGTGCGAAAGCGAGGGCGCGGCCAAACGTATATGGAAATACGTGACCGCGCCCGAGACTTGATGACAGTCGCAAAGGTGTGCCGCTATACGCCGTCAGATTGTGCGTTGCTTGATCGTGGGGTCTACTACATTCATAACATCGGTATAGTATCTCTTGCCCGTATAGCGGTAATAGACGACCATATCGAAGATGCGCGAGAGCATCAGCGAGGCGATGATGATGAAGACGGATCCTATGCCGAAGGTCACGACGCCGATCAAGATCGCGAGCGCGAAGATGACGAGGTAGTACGCGAAGTACCAGCCGAGCAGGTAGCCGAAGCGGCTTTTTGCCATTTCGGCGGACTTGCGGAGCGCGGAAGTTGCGGTCATATTGTCGGACACCATCGCAGGGGCCCAGCCTGCGAGGACGGTGCTGCGGATCGCGGTCAGCAAGAAGAACACCGCCAATGTCACGGCGCAGCCGACGAATGCGGAGAGCTTGAACACCGAGATGAAGAGCAGCCAGACTATGAAGACTCCGACGGCGTAGTAGATGAGGCTGACGGCGGCATAGAGCAGCGCGTAGCGCATCGCGCGGACGAAGTTGACGATGAGGTTGGACGCAAAGCCGAACTTGCTGTTGGACGACATGAAGTTGTGGATGATGTCGGAGACGCTGTACATGCCCCACATCATAAAGACGATGAAGGCGAAGTAGAGCAAGATCGCCAGCACGATCGCGAGGTTGATAGCGAAGGAGTTGCCGTCGATGAGGTCGAGGAAACTGTGGTAGACGGCGACGATGTTGTCGTAAGCCGTCTCCTGCGCGCCCGGCTCGGAGCCGAACACGGTCTGAGCATATTCGGCGATCGCCTGCCCTATCTGCAATTCTTTGACCTGATCGATGAAGTCGGCGAGCGTGGGATAGAGAACGCCGACGGCGACGCCCGTCGCCAAGGTCGCGACGATGAGCAAAAAGACAAAGAGCTTGTAGACGGTCGTGAACCGCGCGCTCATTATGCTGAGTGAATGTTTGAATGCCATATCAGAGCCTCTCTCCGTATTTTTTGAGGTCTTCCCTCTCTATGTCTTCGATGTCGAAGAATGCGACATACACTAGTACATGGAAGTAGATGAACGCGAACAGATAGAACAAGATGTCGGCGATCTGTTTGAAGACAGGGATGTCAAAGCCGTAGGCGACGCAGGGCAAGACGTAGGCGCCGAGCGTGGGGAGCACGACGGCGGCGAGGAGCTTGCCGAAATGCGCGGCCGCCATCGGGACGCTGCGCTTGATCGCGGTGAAGAAGCGATAGCCCTTGACCGTCATGTTGGGGATCACGAACACGAAAAGCGTCGCGCAGATCAAGAAGCACACGACGGCTATGACGACGGTGATCGCACTCATCGCAATCTGGACGGCGGCGTCGGAGATCACCTCTATCCAAAAGAAAACAAACACGGACACGAAAAATCCGAGCAGCTCGACCATCAGCATCAACGCTATCATCCCGAGCGTGACGGGGATCGCGTTGGCATTGACTTTGCGGAAAAAGCGGCGCACGGACACGGGATAGAATTCGCCGTAACGCATCTTGTGTTGGACGCTGCCGACTGCCGCCGACGCAAAGACGACGTAGAGCACGAAGCCCACGGCGACGAGCGCGATCTTCCAGCCGTCGGTCAGGTCGCTCGCGCCGAGGAACACCTCGTCGAAGCCGAGCGAATCGCCGTACTCCGTCTGTGTGAGCAGACGGATCAGCGACACGGGCGAGTTGGCGACGCCGAGCACAAGCGCAGGCAAAATGAAATACAGCACCATGCGCAAAAAGTGTCTGCCGATGTATTTGAAACTGCTGTTGATGTATTGCATATCTCGCCTCCGCTCTTATTATATCGCTTTGCGCGCGCTCGGTCAAGAGCGAGTCTTGACAAACCTCTCGACGTCCTCGGGCGCGTCGGCAAAAAAGACGACGTTGGGCTGCAGTATCGCAGGCAGATCGCCGAAGCCCCACTTGCATATTATGCAGTCCATGCCCACGGCAAGCGCTCCGTCCGCGTCAAAGCCGGTGTCGCCTATCATCACGCATTGCGAGACGGGGACTTTGAGCACGTCGAGGGCGTGCCTGAGCACTTCCTCCTTGGTCTCGCGCAGCTTGTAGACAAGTCCGGAGACAAAGGTCACGCTGTCGTAGACGCCGAACTTTTTGAGCAATGCGATCGCCTCTTCCTCTTTTTTGCAAGTCGCGACGCAGACTTTGTAGCCGTCGCGCGAGAGACGAACGAACAGCTCGGCGATGCCGTCGTAGAGCTTGGTCAGCTCTATGTTGCCTTCGCAATAACGTTTGCGGAAATAGGCGACTGCCTCGTATGCCTTGTCTCGGTCGCCGAAGTAGCTCTCGAAAGTCTCCGAGAGCGGCGGGCCGATGTAGCGCGGATAGAGGGACTTGTCGACGCTTATGCCGTAGTGCGCGAACGTGTCGTCGAGGGTCGCGTAGATCCCCTCCGACGTGTCGCAGATCGTGCCGTCAAAGTCGAAGAACAGATATCGGTACATGTCAGTCCTTCAACGCCGCCGCCTGCTTGCGGATGTCGTCCGCCTTCTGTCTGTTGGCGGCGAGCTTGGCGGTCTCCTTGTCGATCAGCGCGCGCGGCGCCTTGGCGACGAAGCCCTTGTTGGCGAGCAGCTTCTCTCCCCTCTCTATCTCGGCGAGAGTGGACGCGAGCTGCTTGTCGAGACGCGCGATCTCCTCGTCGATGTCGACGAGTTCGCCGAGCGGAACGGACGCGGTGCCGTATGCGCCGACGAGAGTGATCGTCTTGCCGTCGGGCTTGACGCCGAAAGTCACGTTCTCCACGCCGGCGAGACGCTTGACGTAGTCGGCGTCCTTGGGCGTGATGACCGCAGAATCGAGATACAGGTTGACTTTTTTGCTCGGCGCGACGCCCTTCTCCACCTTCATGTTGCGCAGTGCGCGGATCAGTTCGATCACGCAGCCGAAACGCTTGCGCTCGGCGGTGTAGTTGTACTTTTTCTCCGCCTGCGGCCAGTCGGCGAGCATGACACTCTTGCTGCGCTTGCCGGGCAGATTGCGGTAGATCTCGTCGGTGATGAACGGCACTATCGGGTGCATAAGGCGCAGGACGTTGTCGAGCACATAGACGAGCACGCCGGCGGTGCGAGCCTTCTTGTCGGCGTCGTCGGAATAGAGCGACGTCTTGGCGAGCTCGATGTACCAATCGCAGAACTGCGACCAGACAAAGTCATAGAGCTTGCTGTCCGCCATGCCTATCTCGTACTTGTCCAAAGCCTTGGTCACCTCTTTTATCGTGCGGTTGAGCTCGGAAAGTATCCACTTGTCGGCGGACGACAGTCTGAACGTCCCGAGTTTTGCAGGCTTGACGCCCTCGATGTTCATGAGGACGAAACGAGACGCGTTCCACAACTTGTTCATAAAGTTGCGCGCGCTCTCCGTCTTCTCGTCCGAGTAGCGCGTGTCGCTGCCGGGGGCTATGCCCTGAGTCAGCGAAAAACGCAAGCTGTCCGCGCCGTATTTGTCGATCACTTCGAGAGGATCGATGCCGTTGCCGAGAGACTTGCTCATCTTGCGCCCGTCCTTGTCGCGGACGATGCCGTGAATGAGCACTTCGGGGAAAGGTATGTCGCCCATGTGCTCCAAGCCCGAGAAGATCATCCTCGCGACCCAGAAGAATATGATGTCGTAGGCGGTCACGAGCAGGCTGTTGGGATAGAAATACGCGAGATCCTCCGTCTTGTCGGGATAGCCGAGCGTAGAGAAAGGCCACAGCGCGCTCGAGAACCATGTGTCGAGCACGTCCTCGTCCTGCTTCAAATGCGTGCAGCCGCACTTGGGACATACCGTCGGCGCGGTCTTGGAGACGACGGTCTCGCCGCACTGCTCGCAGTAGTACGCCGGGATGCGGTGCCCCCACCAAAGCTGGCGCGAGATGCCCCAAGCGCGCACGGTTTCCATCCACTTGAGATAGTTCGTTGCGTAGCGCGACGGGATGAACTCTATCTTCTTCTTTTTTACGACGTCGATCGCAGGCGTGGCGAGCCCGTCCATCTTGACGAACCACTGCTTGGATACGATCGGCTCCACGGTGCTGCCGCAGCGATAGCACTCGCCGACGTTGTGCTTGTAGTCCTCGATCTTGACCATGTAGCCGCCCGA
>CALWKR010000029.1 GCA_944381315.1 uncultured Christensenellaceae bacterium | reverse complement strand
GGCTTAGAAGGCCGTTGCTCTATCCAGCTGAGCTACAGGCTCAAAATGGAGCGGGTGATGGGAATCGAACCCACACGGCCAGCTTGGAAGGCTGGAATTCTACCATTGAACTACACCCGCATCACATTCCGTGACGCTTGCATATTATAGCAAAAGCCGCCGCGCTTGTCAACAGATATGAGTTTATTTTGTCAAAGAAATCTTGCCGTCGTCACGTCCGTCGTCGCCGTCCAGCAACTTTTGGGACAATTTGACGATCTCGTCGGCGTATTTTGCCTTGCGGCGCTTGAATGCCGCGTTGAAGATCGCGTAGGCGGACGCGGCGAGCGCGGCGCCGACGAGCGACACGACGCTGCCGCCCCACATCAAGCCCCACGACAGCACCATTGACAGTCCGAGTCCGAAGACGAGCACACCGATCACTCCTGCCGTGACGGCGAGAGCGGTCGCCGGCGCCTTGACTTTTTTGTCGAGACGGCGCAGCTCGTCGATCCCCCTTTCGGGCGCGACGTAGCGATCTCGTATGCGCTCTATCTCCGCGCGCTCCTCTTCACTCGGCGCGGTGTAGCTGTATTCAAATTTTTTGTCAGACATCCGAGTCCTCCCCGTCCGCGTCGCCGTCCTGCGGCTTGCGGCGCAATTTTCGGACCGCGACGACCATCATCGCCGCCCCTATGGCTACGGTCGCGGCACACGCGAGCGCGCCGCTGATCGCCTTGAATATGTTGAGCTCTCCGCTTGTGCCAAACACGCCGAGCATAGTCGTTTCGAGCGAAACGATCGAGATCAGCGCGTCCGCAAGCCCTATGTTGCGCAATGCTCGCGCGGCATGATCGGTATGCTTTTTCGATCGAGCAAAGTTGACGGCCGCCGAGATTACTTTGTAAAAAGTATATGCCGCCGTCGCGATCGCCATCCATCGGGCGACGTCGGAATGCGAATCGTCCATGACCATCTGCGCGACCGCTGCGGACATAGCGGCGGCAAGCACGACCAAGCTCGCGCCGCAGATCGCATATGTGCGCAGCTGCTCTCTCCCTCCGAGATCGACTCCGCGCTTCCTCTGCCGCCTCGCCGACGCGACGACGTACAACCTGTCCGCGCTCAAAAAGATGTAATATGCGGCGAGCGCTCCGTACCATATCGAATGATAGACGATCCCCATCACCGCGAGCAGCACGGCGTATCCGATGTTGATCGCAAGCGCGAGCGCGGACATCAGCACGGTGCGATATCCGTAATCGCGCAGCAAGCTATCCTCGGGGATGTGCCTTTGCGTCCACTGCGCGACAAACTTTTTGAGCGAATGCGCGCACTTGGCGGCAAGCCATACGGCATAGCCGAGAAAGATCGCCGCAAGCGCGAATATCAGATAGGTCCACGCTCCTTCAACGCCCAACGCGACGAGCGCTATCGACGCCGCTATCAGCGCGACCGCGATCACGAAAACTGCGATCGCGAACACGGGCGTGGGATTTTTCAACTTGTCAATCAGCTTGCGCCACATCGTTCAAGTTCCTCTGCAACGTGACGGCAAAGGTGCTGCCCTTGCCGAGCGCGCTGTCCACGGTGATGTTGCCGCCGACTATGTCGATGACCTTTTTTACGAGCGCAAGCCCGAGCCCGTTGCCCTCTTTGCTGTGCGACGTATCGCCCTGCCAAAACTTGTCGAAGATGCGTCTGCCCGTCTCTTCGCTCATGCCGCATCCCGTGTCCGACACGGTGACCATAGCGGCAGATCCTCCTACCTTGACAGACACGGCGATCTTGCCGCCTCCGTCCGTAAACTTGACGGCATTGGAGAGAAGGTTGTTCCAGATCAAGTCCAAAAGCTCTCTGTCCGAAACTATCTCCGCTCCGTCCGCAAAGTCGCACACAAGCTCCACTCCCTTGTCCGCCGCCCTCTCCTCTATCGCTACGACGCATTCCGCGACCGCCTCGGAGAGATCGAATCTGCGCTTTTTGGCAAAGATCTCGCGGTGTTCCAGCTTGTTGAGTTTGAGAATGTTGGAGACAAGGCCCGTCAATCTGTTTGCCGCCGCGATCAGCGTCTCGGTGTACTTCGCCTTCTCAGCGTCGTCGAGCGACGGGAGCGAGAGCATCTCGGCGCAATTTTTGACGATCGCAAGCGGAGTCTTTATCTCGTGCGAGACGTCTGCTACGAAGTCGGAATGCAGGATCTCCATCTGCGACAGCTCCTGCGCCATGCGATTGAAGTGTTCGGCGATCTGCGAAAATGCGCCGAAGTCTCTGTTGGGGTCCAGCTTTATCCGCGTAGAAAAGTCGCCGCGCGAAAGCCTCTCCGCCGCCGCAAGGATGAGCGAAGACGGTTCGTCGACCTCGCGCTTGCGCCGCGCGTTGCCTATCGCATAAAAGGCGACGGACAGCATCAGCACCACGCAAAAGAGCGCGATCACCGCGGAGGCGAGCGAATCGCTCTTTTCGTATATCGGCACAAACACCGCGATGCAGACCGCCGCGGTCGAGGCGATCATCACGAAGAACAGCATTATCCCCGAATAGACCTTGGCGAACTTCTTCATCTGGGCACCGCCTTGTAGCCGAGCCCGTGCACGGTGACTATGTCAAAGCCGTCGCAAGCGGCGGTCTTGTCGCGCAATTTCGCCATATAGACATCGACGGTGCGCGACGTCGCCGAGGAATCGTAGTCCCAAAACGCTTCCATAAGCGCCGAGCGCGTGAACGTCTTGCGCGGATAGGACAGCATGCGGAACAGGATGTCGAACTCCCTGACCGTGAGCGGCAGCTCTTTGCCGTCGACATAGGCGGTGTGTTCGTCCGCGTCCATGACGAGGTTGCCGATGTTCAAACGGTTGGTATCCGAGATGTCTGCGCGGCGAAGGACTGCCTTGACGCGCATGACGAGCTCGTCGAGATCGAACGGCTTGACGATGTATTCATCGATCCCGATCTCGTAGCCGCGCTGTTTGGACGGCATATCGTCGCGCGCTGTCATGAAGAGAATGGGGATCTTTTTGTCCTCAGCCCTGACGGCGGCGGCGAATGCAAAGCCGTCCATGCCCGGCATCATTATGTCGGACACGATCATCCCGTAGCGCTCTTCGCCGAGCTTGCGCAAAGCGTCCTGCGCGTTCTCGCATCCGTCTGCGGCAAAGCCGTTGGCTCCGAGATAGCCGCACACGACAAGGCGCAGGCTGCGATCGTCTTCAACAACAAGTATCTTGGTCATATTCCCTCCGCACTATGATGGTACAACGCCGTCTTTGCCGCATTGCTAATCAATTGTTAAAGTTTTGTAAAAGACATAAATATTATAACTTCCGCGCGCGCAAAAATCAAGCCGCGAAGCAGAGACAAGAGAAGACGCGACGGACAAGGCTGTCCGCCGCGCCCTTTCTGCATCGGGTGCGAATCGACGCAATTTGTCGATATGTATTTAGTTTTCGTTGAGTATCCTGCTTGCGACCGACTCTATCGCCGACGCATACTTTTTGCGGCTGCGGCGCAGGATCGCCTTGAATATCGGATAGTTGACGCACACCATCGCCAATCCGATCACGCCGATGACGATCCCGAGAGGGACGGAGCTCCCGATGGTCCCCATCGCGAAGCACATCCCCACTCCGAGCACGAGCGCGCCCAACACGCCGAATGTGTATGCGAAGATGTTGGCGGGTCTCTTCGCCTTTGCGTCTATCTTGCGGAGCATATCGATGTCCGACGCCTGCTTGGGAGCGTATTGCTCCGCGATGCTCTTTGCCAATTCTTTTTGTTGTTCGTCTGCCATATGGCACCTCCTTGTCTTGTACCTTGATGATACCCCCTCTATATTGGCAAAGCGTTGGAATTTTGTTCGCGACGCGTATTTTTTGTGTTAAAGATTTGTAAACGCGGGACATATCGCCGGCTTTTGACGAAGATTCGCGGCTCGAGATCGCTTTTTTGCTTGTTTTGTTGACTGCACGCGCGCGCAAGGATATAATGTAGTCAAAAAAGTTGCCACAGCGGCATTAGGAGGAAATATGAAAGATCCCAAGGTCCTTACAGTTCAAGATCTGTCCTGCTACGGACAATGTTCTTTGACCGTCGCGCTGCCCATCATCTCGGCTTGCGGCATCGAAACCGCCGTCATCCCCACCGCCGTTCTTTCCACACATACGGCATTCAAAGCCGGATGGACCTTCCGCGATCTCACCGACGACATCGCCCCTATCTCCGATCATTGGCTCAAAGAGGGGCTGAAGTTCGACTGCGTCTACACCGGATATCTCGGCAGTCCGAGACAAGTCGACTTGATCTTGATGACGATCGAGCGTCACCTCGCCGACAAAGGCGTCGTGGTCGTCGATCCGGCAATGGCGGACGGCGGCAAGCTCTATGCCGGATTCGCGCCCGACTTCCCGTCTCATATGGCGAGGCTGTGCGGCTCTGCCGATATCATCTTGCCCAACATCACCGAAGCATGCCTGATGACGGACACGGAATACAGAGCGGAATTCGACGAGGCATATGTGCTCGATCTGCTGCGCAAGCTCGCAAAGCTCGGCTGCCGTAACGTCGTGCTCACCGGCGTGTCCTTCGATCCCTCCAAGCTGGGCGTCGCCGTCTATGACTGCGCCGCTGACAGCGCGCGCTATTATTTCAACGACAAGCTCGCGCGTATGTCGCACGGCACAGGCGACGTCTATGCGTCCTCGTTCGTCGGCGCGCTGATGCGCGGAATGAGCATCTATGACAGCGCCGCGCTCGCCGCAGATTATACCGTGGAGTCTATCAAGCTCACGATGGACGACGATTCGCATTGGTACGGCGTGAAATTCGAGAAGGCATTGCCCATGCTCGCTCATCGCATAAGCTCCGCTTCGAATTGAAAAACGGCGCCTCGGCGCCGCTCGACTACAAAAACAACGCAGCTCCGTCATCGAAGCTGCGTTTTGTTTGCCCTCTTGTTCTTTACATAGTCGGCTGCCCGCCGCGCCGTCTCGTCGTCCACTCGCCTGCTGTCGCGCATCTTGCCCGCGCACATCGCGGCGGCCGGATCGCTCATGCTCCCCGAGAGCAGGATCTCGACGCCGGCGCCCTTGACTTTGCCTTCGAGCGTACATACGAGCCATGCCGCGCCCATGTCGACATAGTAGCCCTGCGCGCGCACGGAGCGCACGACGTCCGCTATCGCAGAAGCGTATTCTCGCGAACAGAAGCAGCTCTCTATCGCGATGAGCCCGAACCTCGCCTTGAACGGCGAGCTCGACGCGGCGAACTCCGCCATTGCGGCGAATTCCTCTTTCTTGTTGAATTTGAGACACGAGCACGCGACGTCGCACAGCGCCCAATCGTCTATCTCCGAGCAATAGCCGTCCAACATCGCAAGCTTTGCACAAAGGTCTGTCTTGGCGCTTGCGATCAAGATGCCCTTGAGCATCAAGTGCTCATAGCACAGCGTCGGCATGGCGAGCACGTCCGCCGCCTCGCCCGACTTGACAAACTCCTTGGCGAGCTTGCGCAATTGCGGTATCCTCGCGCCGTTCATCGAATAAGCAGAATGCGAGAGCCGTGAAAAAAATATCTTGTTCTTCTCGTCGGCAAGCGCGTCTATCTCCGCCTTCAATCTCTCTTCGGTCATCTCGCGGCGATCTCCACGGTATATCCGCTCGCGCTGCCGCAATTGTCGCAGACGACGTCGCCGTCCTCATCGGCAAAGCGGAAACAGCACGGAGTGATATCTATGTTCCTGTCGATATCGA
>CALWKR010000028.1 GCA_944381315.1 uncultured Christensenellaceae bacterium | reverse complement strand
AACGTGCTCCGTCGGAGGGGATCATTGAAGGGGAACCAAAATGCCTCCGTATATGAGCGAAGCGATTTAGGAGATAGCATTTTGGTGCCCCTTCAAAGAGAGGATTGAGGGGGAACACGAAAATAGCGAGTATGAAAAAAGGCACCGTCGCGGTGCGACGATGCCTTTTGATTCGAAGCGTTAATTTTTGGGTGCCCAAGAATCCGCAAAAAGCATAGAAAATTGTCAAGCTAAACGAACAACGGAGCGCATATATGTCGCGCGAAACCGCGCTTCTCGCGCGACTCGATAACGCGCTCGGCGGAAATGACACTTTTCGCCGAGTGCCCTGCGCGGGACCGCGAGCGGTGAGCGAGCGCTTGTCCCGTGGGAGGGGGTGTATTGAGGGGGAACACGAAAATAGCGAGTATAAAAAAAGGCACCGTCGCGGTGCGACGATGCCTTTTGATTCGAAGCGTTAATTTTTGGGTGCCCCCTCAAAAGACGCAAGGGTCTTATATCCCTCATACCTCTCTTTCGCCTGCTCCTCATTGAGCTCGAAGAGCTTTTCGGCGACAGCCGGCTTGGACTTGGAGAGCTGGGCATATCTGTTTTCGCCCATAAGGAAGTCGCGGTAGTTGCCGGTCGGCTCTTTGCTGTCGAGGCTGAACGGATTCTTGCCTTGATCTTTGAGAGCGGGGTTGTATCTGTAAAGCTGCCAATATCCTGCTTCGACCGCCTTCTTCATCTCAAGCTGGCTGTTGCTCATGTTGATGCCGTGGTTGATGCACGGAGCGTAGGCGATGATCAGCGACGGGCCGTGATAAGCCTCTGCCTCTTTGATCGCTTTGAGGAATTGGTTCATATTGGCGCCCATCGAGACCTGAGCGACATAGACGTAGCCATAGTCCATAGCCATCTTGCCGAGGTCCTTCTTCTTGGTCAGCTTGCCGCCTGCGGCGAACTTGGCGACCGCGCCGGTCGGGGAGGACTTGCTTGCCTGGCCGCCGGTGTTGGAATAGACTTCGGTGTCCAGCACGAGGACGTTGACGTCCTGACCCATCGCGAGGACGTGGTCGAGACCGCCGTAGCCGATGTCGTATGCCCAGCCGTCGCCGCCGAACATCCAGATCGACTTCTTGGCGAGGCAATCTTTGTCGTCCAAGATCTCCTTGACGAGGGCGTCGCAGTCGCAGCCGCACTTGTCGCAAGAGGTGAGGCACTTGACGAGGGCTTCGGACGCGGCGACGCTAGCTTCGTCGTTCATCGTCGCGATCCAGTTTTCGCAAGCTGCCTTGCCTTCTGCATAGTCCGCCCATTTGTCGGCGAGCTCTTGCACTTTGGCTTTGAGCGTGTTCCTGCGAGCGGAGTAGGCGAGGTTGATGCCATAACCGAACTCGGCGTTGTCTTCAAACAAGCTGTTTGCCCATGCAGGACCGTGGCCCTTGGAATTCTTGGTATAGGGGCAGGTCGGAGCGGAGCCGCCGTAGATTGACGAGCAGCCCGTCGCGTTGGCGACGATCATTCTGTCGCCGAACATCTGAGTGATGACCTTGATGTAGGGAGTCTCGCCGCAGCCTGCGCATGCGCCCGAGAACTCGAACAGCGGCCTGTTGAGCTGAGAGCCGAGCACGGTGTCGCGCTTGATCGGCGCGTCGGATTCGGGCAGCTTGTCCGCATAGTCCCAATTGACGGCTTCGCCTGCGGCGATCGCGTCGTCGAGCGGGATCATTGTCAGAGCTTTGTCCTTTGCAGGGCAAATGTTGGCGCAGCTGCCGCAGCCGGTGCAGTCGAGCGCGCTGACTTGCATGCGGTACTTGTAGCCCTTTGCCGCCTTGCTGTCCACGACCGCGAATGTGTCGGGCGCGTCGGCGAGGACTTCGGGTCTTTGGACGGTCGGTCTGATCGCCGCGTGCGGGCAGACAAAGGAGCACTGATTGCATTGGATGCACTTGGAGCTGTCCCAAGAGGGGACGAACACCGCTATGCCGCGCTTCTCGTACTTGGTCGTGCCGGTGGGGACGCAGCCGTCCGCCTCGATCTTGGAGACGGGGAGCTTGTCGCCTTCCTGCGCGAGGATGGGAGCGATGAATTCGGTGTAGTACTTGTCATCGGTGGTCGGCTTGGCGGTAGCGCCTTCGGTCGTGGTCGCCCACTTGTCGGCGTCGTACTTGATCTCGACGATGTTGTCGACGGCGTGGTCGATCGCGGCGAAGTTCATGTTGACGACCTTCTCGCCCTTTCTGGAGAAGGACTTGACGACGAACTCCTTCATGTGCTTCTCGGCGTCGGCATAGGGGATGACGTTGGCGAGCTTGAAGAAGCAAGCCTGCATCGCGGTGGAGATGCGATTGCCGAGTCCGATCTCTTCGACGACCTTGATCGCGTCGACGTTGTAGAATTTGATGTGCTTTTTGGCGATCGCGTTCTTCATCGAAGCGGGGAGTTTTTCGTCCATTTCGTCCGCGCTCCACGGGCTGTTGAGCAAGAACACGCCTCCGTCCTTGAGATCGCCGATCATATCGTACTTGACGACATAGGACGGGTTGTGGCAAGCGACGAAGTCGGCTTGGTCGATCAGGTATGCGCTCTTGATGGGCTTGTCGCCGAATCTGAGGTGAGAGACCGTGATGCCGCCCGACTTCTTGGAGTCGTAAGCGAAGTAAGCCTGCGCATATTTCTCGGTGTAGTTGCCGATGATCTTGATGGAGTTCTTGTTGCTGCCGACGGTGCCGTCGGAGCCGAGGCCGTAGAACTTGCAGCTGATCGCGCCGGCGGGAGCCGCGTCGATCTTCTCTTTGATCTCCAGCGAGTTGCCGGTCACGTCGTCGGTGACGCCGACCGCAAAGTGATTCTTGGGCTCGGCGGCGTCCATATTGGTGAAGACGGCATACGCCATCGACGGATTGAATTCCTTGCTGCCGAGGCCGTATCTGCCGCAATAGACTTTGGCGGATCTGCCCGACTCGGCAAGCGCGGTGACGACGTCGAGGTAGAGCGGTTCGCCTGCGCTGCCGCTCTCTTTGACGCGGTCGAGCACGGTGATCTTCTTGACGCTTGCAGGGATCGCCTCGGCGAATTTGGCGACGTTGAACGGGCGGTAGAGCCTGACTTTGAGCACGCCCACTTTGCCGCCGGCGGCATTGATGTAGTCGACGGTCTCTTCGAGCGTCTCGGCGCCGCTGCCCATGATGACGACGATCTTCTCGGCGTCCTTGGCGCCGTAGTAGTCATAGAGATTGTAGCGTCTGCCGGTGATCTTGAAGACGTCGTCCATCGCCTCTTCGACGATGCCGGGGACGGCTTCGTAATACTTGTTGCCGGCTTCGCGGCCCTGGAAGTAGATGTCCGGGTTTTGCGCGGTGCCCTTTTGGGTCGGATGCTCGGGGTTGAGCGCGCGAGCCTTGAACTCCTTGATGTAGGGCATGTACTTGTCGTCGACGATCTTCTTTATGTCGGCATAGTCGATCGTCTCGACCTTGGAGACTTCGTGCGACGTCCTGAAGCCGTCGAAGAAGTGCAAGAACGGAACTCGAGATTTGAGAGTGGCGAGGTGAGCGACGAGCGCCAAGTCCATGACCTCTTGGACGGAGTTGGAGCACAGCATCGCAAAGCCCGTCTGGCGGCATGCCATGACGTCGCTGTGGTCGCCGAAGATGTTGAGAGCGTGATATGCGAGAGCGCGGGCGCTGACGTGGAACACGCAGGGGATGAGCTCACCGGCGATCTTGTACATGTTGGGGATCATCAAAAGCAAACCTTGGCTTGCGGTGAACGTAGTCGTCAACGCGCCTGCGCTCAGCGAACCGTGAACGGCGCCGGCAGCGCCTGCTTCGGATTGCATTTCCGCGATCTTGAGCGTTTGGCCAAAGATGTTTTTGGTGCCTGCATTTGCCCATTCGTCGGCGTTTTCCGCCATAGGCGAGGACGGCGTGATGGGATATATCGCGGCGACTTCACTCAGCGCATATGCGACGTGAGCCGCGGCGGTATTGCCGTCTATAGTCATTTTTTTGCCCATTAGTAACCTCCGATAACAGTTTGGACAACGGGTATTGTCCGATATTTCACACACCGATATTATATCGCCTGCGCGCGACATAGTCAACAAATATCAACGAAAACGGTGCAAAAATAACGCCGTGATCGCTTCGTCGCCGCCGCATTCGGGCGAGGCGGTCATCGCGGCGCAAATCTGTTGCCTTATCCGTGCGCGTGTGATATAATTTAACAAGTTTTTCGGAGGGACCATGGCTGCGATAGAGCTATCAGACGTTCACTTTTCCTATCCCGGCGCCGAGGGCGAAGAGCGCGAGGCGGTCAAGGGAGTCACGCTCTCGATCGACGAGGGCAGCTTTGTCGCGCTCGTCGGCCACAACGGCAGCGGCAAGTCCACGCTCGCGCGTATGCTCAACGGGCTCTTTGTCCCCACTCGCGGCAAGGTGACGGTCTTTGGCGCCGACACCGCCGACGAAGACAAGATCTATGACGTGCGCAGCAGAGTCGGCATGGTCTTCCAAAATCCCGACAACCAAATGATCGCGACCAACGTCGCAGACGACATCGCCTTCGGCCCCGAAAACTTGGGCATAGAGCGCGAGGAGATCATTCGCCGCGTGGATTGGGCGCTCGAAAAAGTGGGGATGAGCGCCTACAAGGACGGCACGCCGTTCAAGCTCAGCGGAGGCCAAAAGCAGCGCCTCGCGATCGCGGGAGTGCTCGCGATCAAGCCGCGAGTGATGGTCTTGGACGAGGCGACCGCGATGCTCGACCCCAAGGGCCGCGACGAAGTCATGGCGGTCACCCGTCAGCTCAACCGCGACGAGGGGATGACGGTCATCCACATCACGCACTATATGGACGAGGCGCTGAGCGCCGACAGATTGATAGTCATGAACGACGGTCTCGTCGTCGCCGACGGCAAGCCTCGCGACGTCTTCGGCCAATACGGACTGCTCAGACAGATCAAGCTGGGCGTGCCGTATGCGACCAACATCGCGATCGCGTTGCACGACGCGGGGCTCGACATCGATCCGCACATCGTCGGAGAGGACGAACTCACGGAGGCGATATGCGCATTGAAGTAAAAGATCTCAGCTTCACATATTCGCCGGACACGCCGTTCCAAAAGCAGGCGCTCTCGGGGGTAAATCTGCAGATCGAAGAGGGCGACTTCCTCGGCATCCTCGGGCATATGGGCAGCGGCAAGTCCACGTTCATCCTGCACCTAAACGGCTTGATCAAGCTGCAGAGCGGCGAGATCGACGTCTTTGACGTCAAGCTCGTCCCCGACAAAAAGAACAAGCAGGATCTGCGCAAACTGCGCGGTACCGTCGGGATGGTGTTCCAATATCCCGAATATCAATTGTTTGAAGATACCGTCGAGAAGGACGTCGCTTTCGGCCCCAAGAACTTGGGACTGTCCGACGCCGAAGTCGCGTCGCGCGTGGAGAGGGCGATCCGCCTTGTCGGACTTGACTATGAGGACGTGCGCACGCGCGCGCCGTTCGAGCTGTCGGGAGGGCAGAAGAGGCGCGTCGCGATCGCAGGCATAATCGCGATGCAGCCGCGCGTGCTCGTGCTCGACGAGCCGACCGCAGGGCTCGATCCCTACGGCAAGGAGCAGATCTTGGAGCTGATCACCAAGCTCAAACGCGAGTGCTCGCCGACCGTCATCGTCATCTCGCACGACGTCGACGAGATCACGCGCTTTGCCGATCGCATAGTCGTGTTCAACGACGGCAAAGTCGCGTTCGATCTGCCGATGAACGAGCTGTTCCGCCATTCCGAGGAGCTGACGGCGATGGGCTTGGAGATCCCCCGAGCGGTGGCGATCGCCGACAAGCTCAGAGCGCGCGGCATAGACCTCGGCGACGTCGTCAACGCCGACGATCTCGTCCGCGCCGTCGTCCGCAAATTCGGTCACGGAAATATGGACGAAACGGCTATCTCCAAGCTGAGTGCGTCGCAATTCGACTTCTCTGCGGAGTACGGCGGCACAGCCGCGGGAGGGGACAGATGAGAGACGTCACTTTCGGTCAATACTATCCGACCAACAGCGTCATCCACCGCCTCGATCCGAGGGCGAAATTGATCTTCATGCTGCTGTATATGGTGATCATTTTCTTCGTCGCGTCCTATTGCGGCTACGCGCTCGTCGCGCTGTTTTTGCTGACGGTGACCGCGATCGCCAAGGTGCCCGTCAAGACTCTGTTCCGAAGCGTAAAAGCCATACTGGTGTTGATGATCTTCACTGCGATCATCAACATATTCTTCTACAAAAAGGGCGAGGTGCTCGTCGATTGGTGGATCATCGAGATCACCGTCGGAGGCATAGACTTTGCGATCAAGATGGCGCTGCGCATCTCGCTTTTGGTGATGGGGACGTCGCTGCTCAGCTTTACGACGACGGCGGTCGAACTGACCGACGCGATAGAGAGCCTGCTCAAGCCTCTCAGCTATATCAAAGTCCCCGTCCACGACATCGCGCTGATCATGAGCATCGCGCTCAGGTTCATCCCCGGTCTTATGGAGGAAACGGACAAGATAATGATGGCGCAAAAGGCGCGCGGAGCGGAGATAGACACCGGCGGATTGATCAAAAAGATCAAGGCGATGCTGCCCGTGCTGATACCGCTGTTCGTCAGCGCGATACGCAGGGCGGACGAGCTTGCGGACGCGCTCGACGCGCGCTGTTACAACGCGTCCAAGCACCGCACCAAGATGAAGGTGCTCAAGTTTTCCGCCAAGGACGCGATCGCCGCGCTCGTCGTCGTCGTGTTCGCGACGCTGATCTTGCTCGACAACTATCTTCTCGGTGGACTCGACCGCTACATCGTCGATTTCGTCAAGGGGCTGACCGCATGAGATACGCGATCGTGTTGGAGTACGACGGCAGCCGCTACAACGGCTTTCAGCGCCAGCGCGGACTGCCCAGCATACAGCAGACGGTGGAAGAGGCGATCTCGCTCAAATTGCAGCAGCCGATCACGATCGTCGCGAGCGGCAGGACGGACGCAGGCGTACACGCGCTCGCGCAAGTCGCGCACTTTGACAGCGACGTCGCCATCGACGCGTCCGACTTCGGCTTTCGGATCAATCCGCTGTTGCCGCGCGACATCGCGATCAAGGAGTGCTATCGCGTGGACGACGCATTTCACGCGCGTTTCGGCGCCAAGCGCAAGACCTATGTCTATTCGGTCTATCTGTCCAAGATACACGCGCCGCTCAAAGAAAAGTACAATCACATCTGCTTTTACGACGTGGATATCGACGCGATGAAGGCGGCGTGCGCCGAGCTTGTCGGCGAGCACGACTTCCGCGCGTTCATGCTGTCGGGGACGGAGATGCGCGACACCGTGCGCACGCTCTACGACGCGCACATCGACGTGAGCGAAGAGGGGCGGCAGCTGCGTTTCGTCTTTTGCGGCAACGGTTTTTTGCACAACATGGTGCGTTCGATGACGGGCACGCTGATCGACATCGGCAGAGGGCGGTTCGCTCCGGGCGATATGAGCGCGATCATAGCGAGCAAAAAACGCGCCAACGCAGGCAAGACGCTCGAAGGCAAAGGGCTCACGCTCGTGTCCGTAGACTACGGCGGCGCGCTGTGCGAAGGATTTTGCACGCAAAATAGCAAAAAAGTGCGCGAAATCGATTGACATACGGGCGCGCGATTGGTAATATATTAAGGCACGCACGAATGGAGGAGACAGCCCCTCTCCGACAAGAGGCAATTACTTTACGGAGGTCTTATATGAAGACATATATGGCAAAGCCGCAGGAAGTTGAGAGGAAGTGGTACGTCGTCGACGCTACCGATATGGCTCTCGGCCGTCTCGCGAGCAATGTCGCAAGCGTATTGAGAGGCAAGAACAAGCCCACCTTTACGCCCAACGTCGACACCGGCGATCACGTCATCGTCATCAATTGCTCCAAGGTCGTCCTCACCGGCAAGAAACTTGAGAAGAAATATCACACCTATCACACCGGCTATGTCGGAGGACTGAAGCAGATCCAGTACAAGAAGTTGATGGAAACCAAGCCCGAGAAGGCGGTCATGCTCGCTGTCAAGGGCATGCTGCCCAAGAATTCTTTGGGCAGACAGATGCTCAAGAAGCTGCGCGTCTACGCCGGCGGAGAGCACAACCACGAGGCGCAGCAGCCCGTGGAACTCAAATTCTGATAAGGAGTCGCAAGAGATATGGCTACTGCAAAGAAAACCAAGAAGAAGTTGCAATACTGGGGTACCGGCA
>CALWKR010000027.1 GCA_944381315.1 uncultured Christensenellaceae bacterium | reverse complement strand
TATCGAGAGCAACGATGTATTCGTCCATCAGCTCGGAGCTGCGGCAGAACACGTTGAATTCTATCTCCGCCGCCGACTGCGCCGAGCGATAGTCTATGAGAGCCTGCAATTCCTCGGCGCTGCCGATGTAATAATTGCCTACAAAGCCGCCGATCGAGAACCATGTATTTGCGAAATAGTTGTAGTCGCCGAGAGGCGCGTAATGTTGCAGTGTATCATCGGTCTGTTCGATGTGCCCCGACGAAGGATCGGACCGCGGCGTCGAGATCATCAGATATTCGTGCGTGAATCCCTCTGTGGAGTTGGCGCCGCGCACGTTTGCCCACGTCGCGTCGACGATGTACCAAACGCCGGCGACGAGCACCTTGTTCCACGCATGGGCGACTCCGCGAGACGTGCCGTTGGCTTTGAGCGCGGTGATGTCCTCTATGCCGCACAGCAGAGTGACCGCCTTGGCGATGCCGTTGCAGACGGCGACTCCGTCGTCGAACACTCCTTCGAGGAAGAAACAATTATAGCGGTAGAATCGCAGATAGGACGCCGAGCCGGGCGAAACGCCGCTCATCTCGGACGCGGCGGCATAGTCATAGACGACGTTGGCGCCTATCCAATCATAGATGACGTGCACCTTTTCCGCGTCCGTCATATCGTCGTCGATATAGGTGCGGCACACTTCCTTGGCTGCTTCGTAAATGCGCTCCGCAGCACTGCCTGCGACGGGCACGGGCAGATAGCCCTGCTCCACCGCAAAGAAGAGTTGATCGGACGTGCTCACGGACGCCGTCCGCGTGCGAGCAAGGATCGGGAAATCGTAAAAGCTCTCCCCCCTCGACGACTTTTGGAAATGGAAGAGATTGCTCTCGTTCTCCGTATACACTTGGGATCCACGGTCGGACGGAGAGATGTCGGGCTGCGTCGCCGATTGCAGTATGATCGCGATCGTCCTCTCCTCGCCGCTCCCGTCGACGGCGGAGATGAGGCTGTATGCCTCCTTGTAGGAAGAACACGCCTCGTTGTTGAACACGGTGAGCAAGTTGCTCGCAGATATACCGAGTGCGTCGAAGTCGAAATAGGCAGTTATGTAGCCCATCGACATCTCGCCGCGATCGAGGTCAAAAGACTTGCGCGGCAGGTCGTCATAATAGAGCAACATATAGTGCGCGAGGTCGTGGAACTCCTGCATGCTGTCGATATACAGATTGACTTTTTCGCCGAGCCAGACATAGCCTTGATCGGGGTCGAGCCACTGCTCGAGCTCTTGAAGATCCGCGGTGAAAGCGATCGTTTCGCTGACGGCTTCTTCTCCATCGAAATAGCTTTTTATCGACACAGGGTCGTTTTTTTGCACAAGTCCGGTCAACACTATCCCGTCTTGCGTGAACATATCTGGATGATCGTCGGACGAATATGAAGTACCGCCGACAACGACGGTCAGCGAGTCTGCGTGCGAATCGCAGGAATATTTGAGGATCACATCGGGATAGCTCTCGTCAAAGTCGAAAGCAAGGTCATAACAAGCGAGACTGCGCGAGTAGACATAGACATAAATGCCCGTCACGCCGTCTCGAGTGTAGATCTCGATATAGTGCGCGCCGCGATCGAGCGACGAAAGCAGCTCTTCTTTGACGGTCAAAACGTCGCGATCGTATGAGAATGTCATCTGCTTGCCTGTACCGGCAGCGACATACTCGCCGTCCACGGACGTTGCATAATAGTAACTGTCGCGCGATATGTCGACAGCCGATTCCGAGCGACGCGAGCCCGAAAGCCCTATCCACAGATCGCCGCCCGTCGACTTGTCGTAGTAGTAGCAAAGCTTGTCGCCGAACATCGTCTGAGCGTCCACGCTGCCGTCGGTCACGAGCACGTCGATGACGCGCGTCGATCCGTCCGAGAAAGCGAACTCGACTGCTTGCATCGTCGGATAGGACAGGGCGTTGAACGCCGTCCTGTCGACGGTCAGCCGCGCGCTCTCGGGATCGTAGACGAAATATACGTCCTCTCCCTCGACCGACACGGAGACGGGCGCAGGCTCGACGACCATGACAAAGTCCTCGCTCGAGTGATCGAAGACATAGGGCGTTACGCTTGCGGGCGCTCCCTGCGCGCGATACTCCACTCTGAACTCTGCGGTCGTACCGTCGTCGAGCACGACGGCAAAGAGCTCGTACTGTCCGGGGTCGAATGATTCAAACAATGACGCCGAAAGCGTCAAAGTCCCGTCCGAAAAACTCCACTGCGACGAGTCGAGCGCGCCGTTGCCGCACGACGCGACTTGGATCGGGACGCCGCCGTTGATCGGCACTCGAACGGAAGCGGCTTCGGGATAATAGTAGTTGAGAAACCACGGCACGGTCGGCATCTCGGCAAGCGCGTCGCTGTTGGTCGCCTGCCAATTCGTATCCACGTCGACTTGAGTGTTCTCTCTGACGACGCGCATCGAAGTGGACTCCGAGTTGCCGAATCTCGAAGATACCGCCGTGACGGTGATGACGAATTCGCCGTACTGCGTGACTGCGTATTGGGTGGACGTGGTCGAGATGTCGGCGAGGACTTTGCCCTCCGCGTCCGTCAAGACGACGTTGTAACTTTGGACGAACGCGCCCTTGTTCCACGACACGACGCCCGTCGCTTGATCATAGGACAGCGAAGGTGTGGCAGGAGTCAGCAACGAGCATCCCGTCGCTAATATCGCCAGCAAAGCCAGCATGGTGACTATCACAATGATCTTCCTTTTCATACGCTTCTATGATAACACACCTCGCGCGCGATTGCAACAACAGCCGCAAGATCACGCTCTCAGTGTGTGCATTTGCGCCGCTTTTGTTGCAAAAAGGACCGCTTTCGCGGTCCTGTGTTCTGCCATCATTGCTGCGGCTGATCTGAACTGTCTCCGTCTTGCGGCGCTTGTTGCGGCGGCTCGGACGGCACCGTCTGTCCCACGTCGAGCGACGCTATGAAGTCGCTGTGCGCAAGCGGCGACGCAGGCGTCTGCATCCCTCCCCCGTCGTCGCTCGGAAAACGCTTGAACGCAAGCTTGAGCAACACCGGGGTGACAAGCGACGAGAGCACTACCAGCAGGATGACGGCAGGCATATACTCGCCGTCGATCAGTCCCAGCTCGACTCCCTTTTGGGCGACGATCAAGCAGACTTCGCCTCTGACCATCATGCCTATGCCGACTTCCAAGCTCTCGCCCGCCTTGTAGCGGCAAATGAGACATCCGGCTCCGCATCCGATCAGCTTTGCGGCAAGTCCTGCGATGATGAAGACTATGCTGAATCCGATGACCGTCCAATTGAAGTTGTCGACAAGGGCGCCGTAATCGAGCGAGATGCCTATGTTGGCGAAGAAAATTGGCCCGAACAGCATATAGGCGCTCATGTCCACCCTTCTCTCGACATACTCGGATTGATTCATGTTGGACATCATCATGCCGGCGACGAAAGCGCCCGTGATCGCGGCGACTCCGAACAGTTCTTCCGCTCCCCAGCCGAACAAAAACGCCATTGCAAGCCCGAATATGGACAGGCGGCGCGTATGAGGGAATCTGCCCGACAAAAATTTGAAGATGAAATGGACGACAAGTCCGACGGCGATCGCAACGATGAAGAAGAACATTACGTTGACGAGAGTGATGACTCCCTCGGAAACCGCCGCCATGTTGTCGGTGAACAGTCCGACGAAGCGATAGCCGAGAGTGGACGCCTCGACTTGACCGGCAGTGAACGCGAGAATAACTATGCCGATTATGTCGTCAAGCACGGCGGCGGTGACGATCGTCGCTCCGACTTTGCCGTGCAGTTTGCCGAGTTCTCTCAACACGGATACGGTTATCCCGACCGAAGTCGCCGTCAAGATGACGCCGAGGAACAGCCGTTGTTTGAACTCCAAGCCCGGGATCATAAAGGACACGCCGAGCCCTGCGGCAAGCGGTACCGCGACGCCGAGCGACGTAATGAGCAGCGACGCCGCGCCGTTGCGTTTGAGCTCTTTGAAGTTGGTCTCCATGCCTGCCGAAAACATGATCATGACCACGCCGATCTCGGCGAAAGGCTTGAGCTCGGTGTTGTCTGAAATGAGTCCCGACACGCCTATGATGATGCCTGCGAGCAGCGAGCCGAGGACTTGCGGCAAGCCTATCTTGCGCATCAATATGTCAAGAAGCTTGCTGAGCAGCAGCACTATCGCCAAATGAAGAAAAATGTTGTAGTCCATATTGCTCCTCTTTGCACACCGATTATAGACCTATCGCTCCGCAATGTCAACGAAAGCGACGACAAAAGCACACAAAAAAATCGCTCCCCGAAGGGAGCGACGACACTGTCGTTATTGAGCCAAGATCTCGTCGAGGAGCTTTTTGAGATTCTCGACCTCTTCGCGGCTGAGCGTGACGCCCTTGCCCATCTTTTCGCCGTCGGGAGACCACTCCCTGATGTCGTACTTGGGCTCTCTGTTGTTCCAGCTGATCAGCTTGATCTCCTTCTTCCAGCCCTTGTCGGACTCGGACAGGCTGCCGAATGTCTTGACAACTTCGTATTCGAATTCTCTCGCCATTATAACTTTTCCTCCCATGGCGCATGGAATGCGCCGCAACCGTTTTTTTCATTATATCACAGCCTCGCAAAATTTTCAATAAGATTTTTAATTTTATTAAAAATTTTGCGCGCGCCCGCGCGCGTTACTTATATAATATATGTCTGCACGTGCGCAAAGCCGACGATCTCGTCCTTCGTCATCACTTTTTCGCCGCAAGCGGCATGATGCGGAACGCATAGCCGATGTCCTCTCTGTCCCTCTTGCGGAACTCAGGGCGCGCGTCCGGTCCGCAGCTGTTGCTGCCGATGCCGCGCACAAATGTGTCGATGTGCACGCAGGTCGTGCCCGAAAAGTTGATGTCTCCTCTGTGCTTGGCGCCGTATATCCCCTTGAAATTGTACGGCACTGCATAGAATGCGAACGGCTTTTCTTCGGCGATGAATCTCAGCCCGGCGCCCGACTCGTCGGTGACTTCCGCCCAGCGCGTGTCGCCACGGCTGCCGCTCTCCTGCGGCTTGATGTAATTTTCATACATCTTGGCGACGCTCGCCGAATAGATGCCGAGCACCGCATGCTCTTTCATATCGGGATAATTCTCATATTCGCCTCTGCCGTAATAACGCACTCTGTCAAAGCAGGACGGCATCTCGAGCGTGAGTCCGAACTTGGGCAGATCGTACTTCGCTAGCGGTTCGAGCAAAGTCTTGACGTCCATGCTGTTGTCGGCGTGGATCGTGTATTGGAGCACGAAGGCGAACTTCTTCTTGCCTTTGAGCAACACGTCGTAACGGCAGGCGATGACGACGTTGCCGAATGTCTTTTCGCTGTCCATGCCGGCGAACTTGCAGACGACGTCCGCAAAGCCCTGCCTCTGCCACTTTTTGTCGATATACATATAGTTGTCTATCGGCGCGCCGTACAGCGATAGCCTGAATCCTTTCTGCTCCGCATTGCGATTGAGAAGCTCTGTGTCTCCGACTACCCAGCTCTCGACATAGCCGTCGGCCTTGCTGATTTTTATGGTGCCCGTGTTGGTTATCACACTTATTTCGTCTTGATTCTCGATGAACACGAGATCCTCTTTTTCGGTCGGCTTGCGCAGCTGCATCATGCTTTGACACATCATTATCTGCTCTTTCGCGACCTGCTTGCCTGTGCTCTTGTCGCGGTAGAAGAACGTGATGCAGCAGTCCTTGGTCGTGTCGATCGCACGGTGTTTGAGTTCCACTTCCTCGCTCTCGCAGGGGGCGATGACCTTGTCTATCCTGCCCTTGTCGAGCGCCTCTCCGTCCACAGAATATTGCCATGTGATGTCGAGATACGAAGTGTCGGCGAAGCGATTGGTATTGGTCAGCGAGTATTTGTTGGACGACACATACGCCGCTCGGACGGGACGATAGACCGCCTGCATCAGCCGCGCGCCCGTGTGAGGCTCCCTGTTGGGGAAGAACAAGCCGTCCACGCAGAAGTTGGAGTCGTGGTCGTACTCACCGTGGTCGCCGCCATAGGTGTAGGTGCCGTCGGCGTGTTTTACCGCATGGTCGCACCACTCCCAGATGCATCCGCCCATCGCGCTGTCGCAGCGGTAGATGTCCTGCCAATAGCGTTCGAGCGAACCGGGACCGACGCCCATCGCGTGAGCGTATTCGCACATTATGTACGGCTTGGTGTAGAACTTCGCCATCGCGTTGCCGTCCGCATATCTGTCTATGAATTGGGTGGACGGATACATCTGCGAGATCACGTCGTAGGCAAAGCGCGGCGTGCGCACGGCTCCCTCATAGTGCACGGGGATGGCGGATCTCTCTTTCAGTTTCGCATAGCAATAGTCCTGATTGCGCCAGCCGCCGGACTCGTTGCCGAGCGACCAAAGCGTCACGCAGGCGTTGTTCTTGTCCCTCTCGTACATCCTCTCCACTCTGTCCCAATAGAACTTCTTCCACGGAGTATAGTTGCTGATCGCGTTGGGGGTGTAGAGATTTTTGCGCGCGCCTGCGCCATGCGTCTCAATGTCCGCCTCGTCAATGACGTAAAGCCCGAGATGATTGGCGATCTTCAAAAACACGGGATCGGGCGGATAGTGCGACATGCGCACGGCGTTGACGTTGTACTCCTTCATCAACATCGCGTCTTTGAGATAGTCGAATGCGCTCATCACATAGCCCTTGCTCTCATTGGTGTCGTGGTGGTTGACGCCTTTGAGTTTGACGGCTTTGCCGTTGAACAAAAACACGTTGCCGCGGATCTCGATCTCGCGGAAGCCTATATCCTGTCTGACGCACTCGACCACCTTGGAGCCCTTGCGCAGGATGACGTAGAGCATATACAGATCGGGGGCCTCGGCGGACCACAGATCGGGTTGATCGATCGAGATCTCGCACTTGCCCGCTCTCGCGCGCACGTCGGCGATCACTTGCCCTTTGCGTTCAAGTATGTATTGGACGGACGCGTTCTCGCCTCTGACGTCGGCATATGCCGAGAGCGTCCATGCCGTCGCGCTGCGGCGCGCGACATCGGTCTTCAAGTCCCATATGTAAGCGCCCTCGTGCGTCGTCAGATAGACGTCTCGGAAGATGCCGTTGTTGCGGAACATATCCTGCGATTCCAAATACGAGCCGCTGCACCACTTGTAGACGAGAACGACGAGCTCGTTCTCGCCGTCGAGCATAAATTGAGTGACGTCGAATTCGGAAGTATTGTGGCTCCCCTCGCCGTAACCGATGTACATCCCGTTGAGATAGACTTGCAAGCACGACGCGCAGCCGAGGAAGGTGAGGAAATTTTTGAATCCTCTCTTTGCGGTGAACTTGCGGCGGTAGACTCCGACGCTGTTGAACACCCTGTGCACCTTGTTGTCGTTGGTCTGCATGTTTTTGCCTACGGTGCTCTCGTCGGCGGGGACGTAGGGGAACTTGTAATCGAACTGATAGCGGATGTTGACATAATACGGCTTCTCCCATCCGCAGAACTGCCAGCACGACGGCACGGAGATCTTGTCCGTCTTGCAGTCGTAGAAGTCTATCTTGGCAGGCATGTCTCCTATCTTGGAGTAGTACAAAAAGTCCCACTCCCCTCCGAGCAGCTGCACGCAGGATGACGACGCTCGCTCGTTGAGATAGTCGCAGGCGTCGCACTCTTCGCGCGAGGCGAACGGAATGAAGTAGGATCTGGCATGAAGCCTGTTGTCCTCGAATGTCGTAGGATCGTTGAACTTGTCATGTGAAAATCTGTAGAGCATTGCTGTCCCTCTCGGTTTCGTTATCACTATTATATCATCGATCGCGCGCGTATGCAAGAGAGAAAGACATCAAGCTATCGTGACCGAAAACGGAAAGACGAGGACGACGGCGACTTTGAGCCATTGATAGACGAGAGGGATCGCCGCAATCGTAACGAACGAAAACATCGCGGCAACGAGAGTGAGAACTCCCAAAAAAACTCCGCCGCTTGCCGCCCAGACTACGCCGACGATCGGAGATGAGGGCACGACGGCAACTTGCTTGCCGAACGGCTTCCAGACGAATTTGCCCGCGCGAAAGAAGGACGCAGACAGCGGCGCGCCGACTATCGTAAGCGCCGCGACGGCGCCGAGAGCGAACATGATCACGCAAAGCGCGACGCCGCCGAACAGCTTCCAATAGGCGTTGCCGATGACGCGGAAAAGGCGGGAGACTGCGTATCTCATATCGATAGTGTGCGCGAATTTTGATGCGCTAACCCACACGGGCACCAAAAAAATGCCGCCCGAAGGCGGCTGACGAAAGACTCAGATCAAGCCTTCGGCGGACAGCTCCTTTTCGATCAACTCGACCGAATCGAGGACGAACTTTATGCACGGTCTTATCCCGTCGGGAGCGGGCGAAGGGACATCGGGGACATAGCCTGCCGTCAGCTCGCGGATGCGTGCAAGCAGATCGGGGCACTTGTCACAGCCGTCGTTGCGGCTCTTGAATTCCGAGTCGAGAGAGGCGATGACGCGATAGATCTCCGCCTTGTTGATCGGCACTCCGTCGGCGCGGCGTCTGACAAGTCCGAGCACCATTCCCATCGCCGACACTGCTCCGCAAAGGTTGCGAGTATTGCCGAAGCCGCAGCCGAACGCGACCGACACAGCTTCGAGCGTCTCCTTGTCGAGAGGCAGTACGTCGTCGAACGCCATCAGCACTGCGGGCGCGCAGCCGTAGCCGCGCTTGAAGTTGTCATAGGCTTTTTGTTTCCTTTCCATAACGATCTCCGATCAATGAATCGGCATAGTCTTGCAACTGCGCAAGTCTGTCCTTGGGCAGTGCCGGCGTCCCTGCGAGAGGATTGGCGATCCCCAGCTTGTCATACTTGGCAAAGCCCATTGTGTGGAACGCAAGCAGCTGCCAGCGCGACACGCAGTCGTATCTGCGGACTATGTCGGCGTATTTTTCTATCTCTTTTTCGCTGTCGTTTATTCCGGGAACGACGACCGTCCTCAACCACACGCACGCGCCCCTGCTCTGCAAAAAATCGAGCGTCGCGAGCACGTTTTCGATGCCGCCGCGACAATAGCGGCGATAGCCGTCGTCGTCGTAAAATTTGAGATCGAGGATGGTCATATCCGCTTCGGCGAGCAAGCTCTTCACGCTGTTCGTCAACGGAACGCCGCCGCTCGTGTCGAGCGCGACATTGACGCCCTTCTCGTGCAGCAAACGCGTCAGTTCCAACGCAAATTCGCTCTGCACGAGCACCTCTCCGCCGCTGAGCGTCACGCCGCCGTCCTTGCCGAAATAGGGCTTGTAGCGCACGATCTTGGCGACGAGTTCCTCCGCCGTCGGATGCATAGTGCCCTCTCCCGCCCATGTGTCGGGATTGTGGCAATAGGCGCACCGAAACGGACAGCCCATAAAAAAGACCTCGTAGCGGATCCCTTTGCCGTCGAGAGCGGCGAGGCTCTCGACGGAATGGATATTTCCTCTACGAGGCATATCGCTTTGCATCAGAACTTCTCGTGGAACGTGCGGTTGATGACTTCTTGCTGCTGGTTCTTGTTGAGCTTGTTGAAGTTGACCGCATAGCCGCTGACCCTGATCGTGAGATTGGGATAGAGCGTCGGATCGTTCATCGCGTCGATGAGCTTTTGCCTGTTGAGCACGTTGACGTTGAGGTGATGCGCATCCTGCACAAAGTAACCGTCAAGCATCGCCGTCAGCTTGTTGACTCTGTCCTGCTCGTTCTCGCCCAAGGTGTCGGGAGTGATCGAGAAGGTGTTGGAGATGCCGTCGCGGCAGCAGCTGTACGGCAGCTTGGCGACCGAGTTGAGGCTCGCAAGAGCGCCCTCGCAATCTCTGCCGTGCATCGGGTTGGCGCCGGGAGCGAACGGCTCGCCGCGCTTTCTGCCGTCGGGAGTGGAGCCCGTCTTCTTGCCATAGACGACGTTGGACGTGATCGTCAAGATGGACAGCGTGTGCTTTGCGCCCCTGTACGTCTTGGTCTTTTTGAGCTCTTCAAAGAAGCTCTCGACGATCCACTTCGCTATGCTGTCCACTCTGTCGTCGTCGTTGCCGTATTTGGGGAAGTCGCCCTCCGTCTTGAAGTCGGTGATCAGTCCTCTCTCGTCCTTGATCGCGGTGACCTTGGCATATTTGATCGCGCTCAAGCTGTCGGCAAGCACGCTCAGTCCGCAGATGCCGAACGCCATCAAGCGCTCCACGTCGGTGTCGTGCAGGCTCATCATCAAGCGCTCGTAAGCATATTTGTCGTGCATATAGTGGATGACGTTGAGCGTGTTGACATACAGCTTTGCCATCCAACTCATATAGCGCTTGTATGCGTCGAGCACCTTGTTGTAGTCCAAGACTCCTGCGTCAAAGACTTCGCCTTCGGGCGCGACTTGGATGCCGTAGATCTCGTCCTTTCCGCCGTTGAGCGCCATCAAGAGCACCTTGGCAAGGTTGCATCTCGCGCCGAAAAACTGCATCTGCTTGCCCACTTTCATCGCGGATACGCAGCACGCGATCGCATAGTCGTCGCCGTAGACGGGACGCATGACGTCGTCGTTCTCGTATTGGATGGAGTCGGTGTCGATCGACACCTTGGCGCAGAAGTCCTTGAAGCCCTGCGGCAGATCCTGCGACCACAAGATCGTGATGTTGGGCTCGGCGCTGCTGCCGAGATTGTAGAGAGTCTGCAAGATGCGGAAGGACGTCTTGGTGACCATGGGTCTGCCGTCCTCGCACATGCCTCCCTCCGAAGTCGTCACCCATGTCGGATCGCCGGCGAAGAGGTCGTTGTATTCGGGCGTGCGCAGATGGCGCACAAGGCGCAGTTTGACGACGAGATCGTCGATGATCTCCTGCGCGCCTGCCTCGTCCAGCTCTCCTCTTGCGATGTCTCTCTCAAAGTAGATGTCAAGGAAAGTGGTGATCCTGCCGATCGAGTTGGCGGCACCGTTCTGCTCCTTGACGGCTCCGAGATAGCCGAAGTACAGCCATTGGACAGCCTCTTTCGCATTGCGCGCAGGGCGCGAGATGTCGCAGCCGTACTGCGCAGCCATCGTCTTGAGCTGTTCCATGAAGTCGAGCTGCTTGGCGAGCTCTTCGAGCTGTCTGATGTTGTCCTCGGACATGTCGTTGGCGCCGTACGCCTTCTTGTCCGCCTTCTTGCACTCGATGAGATAGTCCATGCCGTAGAGCGCGACGCGGCGATAGTCGCCGATGATGCGGCCTCTGCCGTAGGCGTCGGGAAGTCCCGTGATCACGCCGACGTGCCTCGCCGCACGCATCTCCTCGGTGTAGACTCTGAACACACCGTCGTTGTGCGTCGTGCGATATTTGAACTCCGTCCTGACTTTGTCGGACATCTTGTAGCCGTAGGCGTCGCACGCCTTCTCGCACATCCTGATGCCTGCGAACGGGTTGACCGCTCTCTTGAGCGGCGCGTCGGTCTGCAAACCGACGATGATGTCAAGATCTTTGTCGACATATCCGGGCGCGTAGGTGAGAATGGACGAAACATTCTCGGTGTCGACGTCGAGAACTCCGCCCTTGTCGGACTCCTCTTTCAACAGCGCTTTGAGTTTTGCGGAGATCTTCTCCGTCCTCGGCGTCGCCCCTTTCAGGAAAGACGCGTCGCCCGTGTACGGCGTATAGTTGGACACGATGAAGTCTCTGACGTCAACGGCGTCGCACCACTTGCCCTCACGGAAGCCTTGCCACTCTTCTCTCATTTTGTTCTCCTCCCGAAGCATTAAAATACCGCCTCGGCATTGTTTATTTTGTGCCCAGACGGTCGACTCATACTCCGCACACTCCACCATAGTGACCTATGTAAAACCGTCAGTCGCGCACGGCACTCGTATATTGCATTATTATGATAGCATAGGCGCGCGCAAAATGCAACGGCTTTTGCATAGTTTTTTTGCAATTTGCACCACAATATATTGACAAAGAAATTTGACGATTGTTGCATTTGCACGAAAAGTCGCAGAATTTTTGTATGACACCGCAATATCTTGTACCCTGCCCGAAAGCACACACAATCGGTGCCGAGATCCATCCTCTCGCGCCGCCTTTTCGACAATTTTTGCGCACGAAAAAAGGCGAGGGAAAACCTCGCCCTTTCTCTGACAAAAACTCAGATGCTCTCTTTGAGCGCCTTGCTCGCCTTGAAGGCGACAGCCTTGCTCGCC
This sequence comes from uncultured Christensenellaceae bacterium, assembly GCA_944381315.1. Taxonomy (GTDB): domain Bacteria; phylum Bacillota; class Clostridia; order Christensenellales; family UBA3700; genus Ornithoclostridium. The sequence continues at coordinate 79,783 of CALWKR010000027.1, read as the reverse complement.
GCAATGGTGATGGTCTCGCCGGTAGCGGGATTGCGTCCCTCTCTGGCGGCTCTCTCCTTCACTTCGAAGTTGCCGAATCCTGCAATGGCGACCTTGTCTCCATCCTTGAGCGCTCCTGCGATAGCTTCGAGGACCGCGTTGACGGTGTTGTCGGCAACGCTCTTGGCGACTCCGGCCTTTTCGGCGACTGCAGCGATCAATTCGCTTTTGTTCATAAATTTCCTCCTCGGGCCTGTGCCCTTGATTTATTTTAAGACACGAGGTCTTATTTTCGAAAACAATAAATCTTCGCCATCCGATCCGATCCCCACGTTGCCGCGCCTAAGCTGTTCGCGGATGCCTTCGATATTCGCTATATTTATTTTAGCACATTCTTCAACAATTTCAAAGGAAAATTCGCACTTTTTCAACAAATACAAGAAAATATATCGTTTGTTCAGCTCAAAAACGCCTGCGACGACGAATTTTCGGCTCAAAAACGTGTTGAGACTCGCGATATTGAGGTGATGGACGACTCCGCACAGGTCTATCCCGAGCTCCTCCGCCCTTGCGACGACGGCGTCGGCGAGCTTGCCTGCAAGCCCTTTGCCGCGGTATTTTGCGTCGACCATAAGCCCGCTCGCCTCAAAGCATGCGTCCGTGCTCACCGCGGAAGTACACTCCGCTATCCCTGCGGCGAGCTGCGCGGCATAGTCAGCGTCGAGGTCGATGTTGAACGTCGCGGCGAGCTTGCCCCCTATCCTGATTGCGAACGCCTCGCCGCCGTCCATCACGGCGCGAAGCTGTTCGTCGGTATAGGGATAGAAAAAGACTTTGCGAGGCAACGCCTTCCTGCAACGTGTCAGGAAGGCGCGCTCCTCTTCATAATCTCCCGAGTCGAGTCTTTCGACTCTGAATGAAGATGTGTTTTCCGTCATTGGGCGAGCAGTTTGACGAGCACAGCTTTTTGGGCGTGCAGTCTGTTCTCCGCCTCGTCAAAGATCTCGGGATGAGCCTCGATGACGTCTGCGGATATCTCTTCGCCTCTGTGTGCCGGCAGACAATGCAGCACCATCGCGTCGCTCTTGGCGCACTTCATCAGCTCCGCGTCCACGCAGTAGCCCTTGAACGCCTGTCTGCGGATCTCGGCTTCTTTTTCTTGCCCCATAGACGCCCACACGTCGGTATAAACGACGTCGGCGTCCGCAGCCGCCTCTTTGGGCGACGCCGTCAGCAAAAACTTGTCGCCGTATTTGGCGGCAAAGTCGAGCACCGTCTTGTCGGGATGATAGCCGTCCGGGCAGGCGATCGCGACGGACATGCCCATCGTCAGACAGCCCACGATCAGCGAGTTTGCCATATTGTTGCCGTCGCCGACATAGCAGAATTTGAGCGCGTCGAAAGCGCCTTTTTGCTCCCTTATCGTCATCAAGTCGGCGAGGACTTGGCACGGATGAGCATAGTCGGTCAATCCGTTGATGATCGGGATGCTGCCGTACTTGGCGAGATCCTCGGGGTCGCTCTGTTTGAATGTGCGGATCATGATGCCGTCGAGGTATCTCGACAGCACGCGCGCGGTATCGCAGATGGGTTCGCCCCTGCCGATCTGCAGATCGGACGAGGACAAAAAGAGCGCGGAACCGCCCAATTGATACATCCCGACCTCAAATGACACGCGCGTGCGCGTGGACGATTTTTGGAAGATCATGCCCAGGGTCTTGCCCTCGAGCATTCTGTGCGGAATGCCGTGTTTTTGCTCGTATTTGAGCTGATCGGCGAGATTGAGGATGGACAGAATGTCCTTGTCGTTCAAGTCCGCCATTTTGAGTAAATGTTTCATGTTAGCCTCTCAATATTCGGATCAATATATCCATGCCTGCGGCAAGCGTATCGTCGTCTATCGTGAGCGGCGGCAGCAGTCTCACCCTGTCCTTTGCGGTGAGCACGAGCAAGCCGCCCGCGATCGCTTCGCGCGCTATGTCCGCAGCCTTTTTGTGCGTCGGCAGAATGCCTACCATCATGCCGAGACCGCTGACGGACGCCACTCCGTCCGCTCCGTCAAGACGCGCTCGGATCAAGTCGCCCTTGCGCCTGACGTCAGCGAGCAGCTCGTCGGTCAGCTTGTCCATCACGACGTTGGCTCCTGCGGCGACGACGGGATTGCCGCCAAAGGTGCTGCCGTGCATCCCTGCGCCGAGAGTGTCTGCCACAGCCTTGTCCGCGAGCACGGCGCCTATCGGCAAGCCTCCGCCGAGCCCCTTGGCGAGAGTGGTTACGTCGGGCTTGACTCCGTACAGCTCGGACGCGAGCAACGCGCCCGTCCTGCCCATGCCCGTCTGGACTTCGTCCGCGATGAAGAGCACGTCGCGGCTCTTGCACATCTCGTATGCCTTGATCGCGAAATCGCGGTCGAGAGCGACGACTCCGCCCTCGCCCTGCACGAACTCGACGATCAGAGCGCATGCGTCGTCGAGCTCTCGCTCGAGCGCGTCGAGATCGCCTGCCGCGACATAGGCGAATCCGCCGGTGAACGGGAAGAACCACTTGTGGTAGCCATCCTGTCCCGTCGCCGAAAGGGTGCTGATCGTCCTGCCGTGGAAGGAATTGACGAGTGTGACCACCTTGGATCTGCCTTCGCCGTATTTGTCGAACGAATATTTGCGCGCGAGCTTGATCGCGCCCTCGTTCGCCTCCGCGCCCGAGTTGCCGAAAAAGACTTTGGCATAGCCGGTGCGTTCGCACAGCTTGCGCGCGAGCAACGCGCACGGACGCGTGTAGAACAAGTTGGACGTATGCGAGAGCGTGGCCGCCTGCTTTGCGACCGCCGCCGCCCAATCGTCGTCGCACCAGCCGAGGCAATTGACGCCTATGCCGCTGGTGAAGTCGATGTATTCTTTGCCCTTGTCGTCACGGCACACGGCGCCCTTGCCGCTCTCGATCAAAAGATCGAATCGAGCATAGGTGTGCATGACGTATTGACTGTCTATCGCCTTGATGTCGTCCATATCACTTGAATAACGTGCCCACGCCTTCGCTGGTGAGCATCTCGATCAAGATCGAGTGTTTGATCCTGCCGTCGATGATGATCGACTGTTTCACGCCGCGGCGCACCGCCTCGACGCAGCAATCTACCTTGGGAATCATTCCGCCGCCGATGATGCCCTTCTTTTTGAGCGAAGGGACGTCGGAGACGTAGACTTCGGGGATGAGCGTGCTCTCGTCGTCCTTGTCGCGCAGCAGTCCGCGGATGTCCGTCATCAAGAAGAGGTTCTCCGCATTCATCTCAGCGGCTATCCTCGCCGCCGCGGTGTCGGCGTTGATGTTGTAGACGTTGCCGTCGCCGTCCGTGCCCACGGTCGCGACGACGGGGATATAGCCGCCGTCGAGCGCATCGACGATCGGAGCCGCGTCCACGTCGACTATGTCGCCGACAAAGCCGAGGTCGGTCTCTTTGTGCTTTTCGCATTTGAGCATGCCGCCGTCAATGCCGGACAGTCCGAGCGCTTTGCCGCCGCTCTCGCCGAGCATCATCACGAGATTTTTGTTGATCTTGCCTGCGAGCACCATTTGGACGATCTCGGCAGTCTCCTTGTCCGTATAGCGCAAGCCTCCGATGAATTGAGTCGTCTTTCCCACGCGGCGCAGCATCTCCGAGATCTCGGGTCCGCCGCCGTGCACGAGCACGACTTTGACGCCGATCAGCGACAGCATGACGATGTCGCTCATCACGGCGTGTTTGAGCTCGTCGGACAGCATCGCGTTGCCGCCATACTTGATGACGACGACTTTGCCGCTATATTTTTTGATGTACGGAAGCGCGTCGCTGAGAACGCGCGCCTTGCTTGCGATATCCATATCAGGTCCTGTAATCTGCATTTATTTTTACATAGTCGTATGTGAGATCGCAGCCCCACGCAACGGCGCTTGCCGTGCCGTCGCCGCAGGTCACGTCGATCGTCACCTCGTCTTGGGACAGCACCTTCTTGGCTTCGTCCTCGGAGAACTCAATGCCGTTGCCGTCCTTGCATACGTCCACTTTGCCCGCGCGCGAGCAGAGGCTGACGTCCACTTTGTCTATGTCGAGCCGAGCGTCCGCATAGCCGATGGCGCAAAGTATGCGCCCCCAATTCGCGTCGGCGGCGAACATCGCGGCTTTGAGCAGCGAGCTGCAGACCACGCTCTTGGCGATCGCCTTGGCGGAAGCCGTATCTGCGGCGCCGCTCACCTTGCACTCTATCAGACGCGTCGCGCCCTCGCCGTCCTTGGCGATCGCGCGCGATATCTTGGTGAGGATGTATTTGAGCGCCTCGCAAAAGACGCGCATATCTTCGCCGTCCTCTGTTATCTCCGCATTGCCCGCCGCGCCGTTGGCGATGACGAGAGCCATGTCGTTGGTGGAGCTGTCGCCGTCGATGCTGACCATGTTGAGAGTGTCGTCGATCGCGGCTTTGAGCGCCTTGGAGAGCATCTCGGGCGAGATCGCCGCGTCGCTGGTGACAAAGCACAACAATGTCGCCATGTTGGGATGGATCATGCCGCTGCCCTTGGCGATCGCGCCTATGCGGCACGTCTTGCCGCCCAGCTCGAATTCGCAGGCGAACTCTTTGCGCACCGTGTCGGTGGTCATGATCGCCTCCGCTGCGTCCGCGCTGCCGTCGCGCGAGAGCGCCGCCGCCAAAGACGGCATAGCCGCGTCGATGGGCTCGATCGGCAAGACTTGACCGATCACTCCCGTCGAGGCGACGATGACATCGGACGCGTCTATCCCCGTATCGCGCATGACGAGCTCGCACATTGCCCTCGCCTTTTGTACGCCGTCGGCGTTGCAGGTGTTGGCGTTGCCGCTGTTGCAGACGATCGCGCGGGCATAGCCGTCCGCGATGTGCTCTTTGGTCACCGCGATCGGCGCGCCCTTGACCTTGTTGCGCGTATAAACGCCGGCAGCCGCCGCACGGCGGTCGCTGACTATCAGCGCGAGATCGCGCTTGCTCTTGTTTTTCCTGATCCCACAATGTACGCCTGCCGCACTGAATCCCTGCGGCGCGCACACTCCGTTTGCTATATCCTTCATCTCAAAACGCGGGCGGAACGAAGTCCAATCCGCAGTCCTCCTTTTTGCCGAACATGAGATTCATGTTCTGGATCGCCTGACCGGCAGCCCCCTTGACCATGTTGTCTATCGCGCTCGTGATCACCGCCTTGCCTGCGTGCTCGTCGACAAAGACGCCGATGTTGCAATAATTGGACATCCTGACGTCGCGGATGTTGGCGGCGACGCCGAGAGGCAGCACGCGCACGAATTTTTCGTCCTTGTAGAAGTCGACGTACAACTTGTGCAATTCCTCCGCCGTGCATGGCGCGGTCAGCTTGGCGTACATCGTCGTCTCTATCCCTCTGTTGACGGGCAGCAGATGCGGCACGAAAGTCACCATGATCGGCTCGCCTGCGAGCGCCGAGAGCGTCTGCTCCATCTCGGGCGTATGCCTGTGCGCGGCGGCTTTGTATGCCGAAAACGCCTCGTTGCAGTTGGGATAATGCGTGGTGTCGGACAGTCCTCTGCCCGAACCCGTCACGCCCGACTTGCTGTCGACGACGATGTCGCTCTCCGCAACGCCGGCTTTGAGCAGCGGCGCCGCGCCGAGCGCGACCGAGGTCGGATAGCATCCCGGATTGCCTATGATCGGCTGTCCGCGATAGAGCGAACGATGCAGTTCGGGGATGCAATAGAGCGCCTTGGCGTGCAGATCGGGGCGCGTATAGGACTTGCCGTACCACTTGGCATAGTCCTCTTCGCTGTCGAGACGGAAGTCTGCGCCGAGATCGATGATCTTTTTGCCCTGATCGACGCACTTGCCTGCCAAAGCCTCGCTGAGCCCGTGGGGCAGCGAGGTGAACACGACGTCGCTCGCCGCGATCACATCGTCCTCGTTGCCGAGCACGAGGTCGCAGATCCCGTACAGATTGGGATAGACGTCGCTGAGCTTTTTGCCCTCAAAAGATACGGACGACACGGCGGCGACGCAAGCCTCGGGATGCGTGCAAAGCAACCTCGCAAGCTCTGCGCCGGCATAGCCGGTCGCTCCGACTATTCCTGCTTTTATCATTGTTCGCTCCAATCTTTGAGCACTGTCTCTTTGATCTTGTCTATGTGTTTTTGCACCGCTTCCGGGGCGGGGCCGCCGATCGCTTTGCGTCCTTTGACGCACTCGATCAAGTCTATCGCCTTGTAGACGTCCTCGTCGAACAACTCGCTCTCCGCGCGATAGTCGTCCAAGGACAGCTCGTCGAGCGTCGCGCCCTTTTGCACGCACTTGGCGACAAGTCTGCCGACAACGCCGTAGGCGTCGCGGAAAGGCATACCCTTCTTGACCAGATAGTCGGCGCAGTCGGTCGCGTTGATGAATCCGCGCTTGCCTGCCGCGAGCATGTTCTCCTTGTTGAAACGCGCCGTTTCGAGCATGGGGACGATGATAGACAGGCATTGTTTGAGCGTTTTGACGCTGTCAAATACCGCCTCCTTGTCCTCCTGCATATCCTTGTTGTAGGCGAGAGGCAAGCCTTTGAGCATCGTCAGCATCGTCGTGAGATCGCCGATCTCTCTGCCCGTCTTGCCGCGTATGAGCTCGCAGATGTCGGGATTCTTCTTTTGCGGCATTATGCTGCTGCCCGTCGCGTATGCGTCGTCCAGCTCCACAAACTTGAACTCCCAGCTGCACCACGCGACGATCTCTTCGGAAAGTCGCGAAAGATGCACCATCGTCAATGCCGCCGCCGCACAGAATTCCACGCAATAGTCGCGGTCGGAGACGCCGTCCAGACTGTTGGAACACGGCGCGTCGAAACCGAGCATCTTCGCCGTGTATTCTCTGTCTATCGGATAGGTCGTCGTCGCGAGAGCGCCGCTGCCGAGAGGACACTCGTTGAGCAGTCGGAAGCAGTTGAACATCCTCGTCATGTCGCGCTTGAACATCTCGACATACGCCATCATGTGATGCGCGAGAGTGATCGGCTGAGCGCGTTGGAGATGCGTGTAGCCGGGCATGACGGTGTGCAAGTTCTTTTCCGCGATCGAGACGAGCGTCGCGATCAGCTTGCGCAGCATGCCGACGATCTCGTCGATGCGCTTGCGCAAAAAGATCCTGAGATCGACGGCGACTTGGTCGTTGCGAGACCTTGCGGTGTGCAGTTTTTTGCCGAGATCGCCGAGGCGCTTGGTCAGCTCCTCTTCGACGAACATATGGATGTCTTCCGCCTCGGGATCGATCGCGAGCTTGCCGTCCTCGATGTCGTCCGAGATCGCGGCGAGCTCTTTGGCTATCTTCGCCGCCTCGTCCTGAGTGACGATCCCCTGCTTGCCGAGCATCATCACATGGGCGATGCTGCCCGTGATGTCCTCGCGGAACATCGCGCTGTCAAAAGAGATCGAGCTGTTGAAGTCGTTGACTCGCTCGTCGAGCTCTTTGGAAAATCTGCCCTTCCAGAGTTTTGCCATTATTTGTTGTCCTTGTTGCGCTGTTTCATCATCGCCTGTACCTTGATCGGCAATCCGAACAGGTTGATGAAGCCTGCGCTGTCCTTTTGATCGTAGACGTCGTCCTCTGCAAAAGTCGCGATGTCCTCGTCATAGAGCGAATACGGGGACTTGACGCCGGCGTTGATGATGTTGCCCTTGTAGAGCTTGAGCTTGACGTCGCCGGTCACGGTCTGCTGGGTGCTGTCCACGAACGCGGAGAGCGCCTCGCGCAGCGGCGTGAACCACTGACCATTGTAGACGAGATCTGCGAACTTGACGGCGACGTGCTGCTTGAAGTGCATCGTCTCCTTGTCAAGGCACAGAGTCTCCAAGACGTCGTGAGCGTGATAGAGGATGGTGCCGCCGGGGGTCTCATAGACGCCGCGCGACTTCATTCCGACAAGACGATTCTCGACGATATCGACGATGCCGATGCCGTTGGCTCCACCAAGCTCGTTGAGTTTGGCAACGATGTCGCTGCCCTTCATCTTGACGCCGTCGACGGCGACGGGCACGCCCTTCTCGAACGAGATCGTGACATAAGTCGGCACGTCGGGCGCCTTCTCGGGGCTGACTCCGAGCTCCAAGATCTTGTCATAATCGGGCTCGTTGGCGGGATCTTCGAGATCCAAGCCCTCGTGCGAGAGGTGCCACAAGTTCTTGTCCTTGCTGTAATTGGTCTCCCTGCTGATCGCGAGGGGGACGTTGTGAGCCTCGGCGTAGTCGATCTCTTCGTCACGCGATTTGAGATCCCAAATACGCCACGGCGCGATGATCTTCATATTGGGCGCAAACGCCTTGATCGTCAGCTCGAAACGCACTTGGTCGTTGCCCTTGCCCGTGCAGCCGTGGCAGATCGCGTCCGCGCCCTCTTTGAGCGCGATCTCGACGATCTTCTTGGCGATGACGGGGCGCGCAAAGCTGGTGCCCAGCAAATATTTGCCCTCATAGACGGCGCCCGCTTTGAGCGTGGGGAAGACGTAGTCGTCGACGAACTCGTCGGTCAGATCGGCGATATAGAGCTTGCTGGCGCCCGTCTTGATCGCCTTTTCTTCAAGGCCCTTGAGCTCCTTGCCCTGTCCGACGTTGCCTGCGACGGCGATGACCTCGCAGCCGTCATAGTTCTCTTTGAGCCACGGGATGATGATGGACGTGTCCAAGCCGCCCGAATATGCCAATACGACTTTCTTTATCTTGTTGTCAGCCATTTTTGTACCTCTTGTAAAAGTTGATATTGATATATTATTACAATGCGCGCGCAAAAGCAAGCGTTTGAACGCATATTTTCATAAATATTCAAACAATTTGCGAATATGCTCAATAAATATTCAATATTATGCAGAAATTGTGAATATTTTTCAATATTTATGCAATTGTGCCGCGCTTTGCGCAAAAAGTATCGAGGGACGCGTCGCGTCCCTCGGTCGTGTTCATGCCTTGGCGATCTTGACCTTTGAGAAGTCAAAGCCTCCCGTCATCGAATATTTGCCGAACTCGGAGCTGTCCGCCGCGCTTGCGGACGGATCGGGATAGACGTCGCCCCACTCCCCGTTGACGCTCGCGATGAAGGCGGTCAGCACCCAGTCGCGCGCGACGTTGTGGACGTCGCCGGCCGAGCCGTAAGTGCTCGTCAATCCGTCCATGACGACGTAGTTGGCATTGGCGTAGAGCATCTCGTCTATCTCGGGCGCATTGCCGTACATCTTGTATGCCATCGCCATTGCGCAATACATATCCGTCGCGACTCCCTTGCCGCCGAGGAATTGCAGCGCTTCGGCGACCATCTGCGCATTGTTCTTGCCGCTGAGGTAGGTGCCGACGATATCGAGAGTGCCCGTCAGTGAGTAGCCCATAGATCCGCCCGGCAGATAGGGATCGGCGAGCAGCAGTCTTTCGGGCAGTATGGAATCGTTGGCGATGAGTCCCATGTCCTGCATATTGTAGAGCGTATATGCCGCCGCAGTCACCATTTGAGCGCCGAACGAATGCCCGATGAAATAGACCGCTCCGCCCTCGTAGTCCTGCATGGACGTGATGAATTCGCGCGCAAATTCGCCGGCAAGCGAGACGTCTCCTATCTCCGCCTTTGCGTCGACGATGTTGCCGCTCCCGTCAAAGGACTTGAGCCAGATCATGTTTTGGTTGCCCATCAGCCATCTCGCATAGTCGTTCCACTTGAAATACGCGACGTTGAAGCCGGCGTCTTTGAGCTGCTTGACATAGCTGTCGCCGCTTATGTCTATCCCTTCTTTGGACAATATCCGCGACGCTTGAACGGGCGAGAGCGACTCGTCCTCGCCGTTTATCTTCCAGCCGTGCGAATAGACGACCGTCGGCTTGGAGGGATCGTAATATTCCTTCGACAGCGTCGCCGAAGCGCGCACTACGCCCTCTTCGCTGCCGTCGGGGCCGTACCACCACAAGCCGTATTCGGTGTTGTCGGTGTTGACGGGATATTCGGTGGGAGCGTCATTGCCGTTGTCGCACGCCGCAAACAGCGACAGCGAGAGCAGCGCCGCGAGCAGCATGACAGTCAAAACAGAGATCTTTTTCATAGTTTACTTCCTTTATTTCATTATAAACTGTCGCGCGCACGCGGTCAAGCGTTAATTTTTTTGCATGAAAAAGGGACCGCATTCCGCGGTCCCCTTGTCGTTGAGTTCAGTCTGCGATCGCTACCTTGGTGAAGATGGGATCGGAGCTGCCGTTGACGCACTCGACCGAGATCGAGACGTCTGCATCTGCGGTGTCGCTGTCGATAGCGCCGGCATTGACGGTCACATTGAGCAAGTCGAACGAGACGGTGACGTCCACGCTGCCCTCTGCATCCGCGTCGGTGGCGTCGCTGTTGTCGACAGCCGCGACGAGCGCGACGTTGATGTCGATGAACGCGTTGAGGCTCGTGGAGGAAACTGCGACGGAGCCCTTGACTGTGACGCCGGAGATCGTGCCGTTGTTGACAGCCGCAAGACCTGCAACCGCATAGTCCTGACCGGTCTCGCCGTTCAGCTCAACGCTGACGGTACCGTCGAGGACGAGGTTCATGATCGTGCCGTTGTTGACTGCGATCAGAGCGGCGTTGTTGCCGTTCATCGAATTGACGACATAGCCGGAGATCGTATGATCGCCGCCGTCGATCGTGCCCTTGAATTGAGCGAGCGGAGCGACTGTTGCGCCGCCGAGATCGATGTCGGAAGTCACGACGAAGGTGTAGCCCGCACAATCGGAGCCTTCAAGCAGCGCTATGACTTGGTCGGCGGTGAAGATCTCATAGACTTTATCGGAGCTCTTGAAGTCATAAAGTCCGACCTTGCCGTTGACGTCGATCGTGTAGCCGAGCTCATAGCCGTCTACGACGAAGGTGACGTTGTGGACGCCCTCGGCGAGCTTGAGCAGCTCTTTGCCGTCGAGAACGACGGTCGCTTCATCTCCGTCTACGGTGACGGAATAAGCCGCGCTGTCAAGTCCTTGAACGGTGACGTCCTCGGCAGCGATGCCGCTGTAGGTGATCGTGACGGTCTTGTCGACGATGCCCTGCGCCTTGTCTACGGTCGTATTGTTGACGTCAAGCATCGGCTTGGCAGTCGAGAACAGATAGGTCGTAGTCACGGCGTCGAAGTCTTTGTATTGGACGGTGACGGTGTCGTTGATCTCGTTGACGAGAGCTTCGACGACATTGCCGGTGAACGCGAGCTTGCCGTCCGCGCCGACAAAGACGAGTTCGGACGCGTCGATCGGCTCGTTGGTCACGGTGCCGGTCACGAGGTCATAGACTTCTGCGAAGTAGACGCTCGGGACGAGAGATTGTCTGGAAGTGAGCTCGACGGTATCGACGCTCTGGACAAGTCCGACCTCGACATATCTGTCGCCTGCCTCATAGAGCTGGATCTCGCCTGCGGCGATATCGGCCTTGTCATCGAGGTTGAGCAAGCTGCCGAGCTTGAGACCATAGGTCAAGTTGACGTCATAGTAGAAGCCGCCGCAGAAGTAAACGCCGCCGTTGAACGCATCTTCTTGGTCATTGATCAAGTTGGTAGATTCGCCGTAGCCGTAAACTCTGTTGTAGTTGCCGAGTTCTGCCTGCAAGCCCACGCCGAGCACGCCGGCGAGGATGTCGAAGGAGATCTCCTGCGCGACGCCGACTTTGAGCTCTGCAGAGCCCTTCATCGAGATGCCGAGGGTATCGAAGCCGTTGTCCTCTCCCTCGGTCGCATAGGCGTCAAGACCGGAATCCTTGTCGTAAGCGACGCCGACTTGGTAGTCGAGATTTGCGTGAGCTTGAAGATCGATGGATCCGGAGAAGTTGAACGCAAACACGAGATCTGCGTCATAGCTGATGCTCGCAACGCCGTTGGCGATCGGAAGCGTCCACTTGAACAGCTTGATCGCGGTCGGGTTCTCCTGCGAATCGTTGGCGAGAGTATAGAGCTTTTCGAACAGCTCCTGCACGTTGCGGACTTCGTTGATGTTGACATTGGCGCCGAGCGAAACGGTCGCGGTCATGTCATTGGTGATGTCGGCATAGACGTTGAAATACTCGGTGAAAGTATCCTTGTTGATGTCCGCGGTCAGCGCGACGCCCAGCTCGTTGGTGAGCGTGAGCACAAGGTCGGATCTGAGTCCGCCCTCGATGACGAGCACGTCGGGCACGGTCACGGTGATCGTCGCGACGAGCTTGTCGCCGACCATCTCGACGTTGACGTCAAATGTCGGGCTGGCTTGGAACATGGAGACGATCGCCATATTCAGCTCGCTGTCTTGGAGCTGAGCCTCAACATTCTCTTCCACAACGATCTCGGAATCGGCGTCGAGCACCGTCGTCTCGTTGTAGTTGAAATTGTCGAAGACTTCGGACAGATCGGGCTTGACGAAGTTGACAAGCACCACGCCGCCCGTGGTCGGATCGGCATCCGCAAGAGCCTTGAACGCAGCCTGAGTGCCGTCGGCCTCTTGGATGATGAAGATCTCGTCCTTCTCGAAGCCCTTGGTCATGCCGCCGTTGAAGGCAACGCTGCCGTAAGTATCGCCGTATTGATCGGTATTGGTGACGTTGACGTTGATTTCCTGCGCAGAAGCGTCGAACACTCTGATGCCGTCGATCATCTGCACGTCGGACACAGCCGGTCTCGCGACGGTGAACACCAACTCGGAAGCGTCGGGATAGTCAACGAGCTTGGCGCCGTTGTAAAGCTTGAGCGTCAGCTTGCTGCCGGACGGCCATCCCGCAGTGGGTGCGTTGACGAAAAACAGACCGTCTTCTTCGGCGGCAGCGACGACTTGATAGCCTTGGACAAGGCTGGAGCCGTTGAAGACTTGGACATCGCCCTTGCCTTTCGCTGTGACCTGGAAGCTGGTCTGTGCAGAAACACCGTTGAGCAACACGGTGGAACCGTCTGCGGTACCTCCGTTGCCGTTGTTGATAACTATACCTCCGCCGGTGGTGGAGTCGCCGCCTCCGTCTTCGGTATTGCTGCCGCCGTCGATCGTCTTGTCGGGATCGGGAGGCGTGACCACGGTCTTGGAGCCGTCGTCATTGCAGCCAACAAACATCGCCGTGAGCATAGTCAGCACGAGAGCGACGACTACGCAAAGCAGAAGCTTGTTCTTCCTCATAACCTTTTCCTCCAAAAGATTTTTGTTCTATACGCGCACGAGTGCCCGTATAGTTCTTCTATTACATCATACCACCAATCCGAGGCATTAGCAATACTTTTATGTAAAAAATATGTAAAATTTCACTCCAAAACGTATAATTTCGCCCAAATCGTGAAATATAAAATTAATTTAGCCACATTGCGACTTGATCCGAGAATGAATTTCGAAAAATTAGCCACAACCGTTTTGTCCATAATTTTCCTATTTGTTGAACAATCAATGCCTAACTCTGCACCGCGCTCCAAGCTCCGCAGAACGCAAAAAAGATGAGCTCGCGCGCACCTCTATATAGGCGTGTGCAGGCGCGCGATTGTAACCTCATCAATTATGTATCTGCCGTGTGCCGCGCCGCCAAGGCTTGACGTCATGCCTTGCCCGATCTGAGCGCCGCGGCTATCTCCTCCGCCGCCTCGGCAGCCCTCGCCGCGTCCTCGCATTCGGCAAGTATTCGCACGACGGGCTCCGTCCCCGATGGGCGCACGACAATGCGGCAATCGGGACGCGCGGCGCGTATTTTGTCACACAAAACAACGAATTTAGGCTCAAAAACGCGTTCTCGTGCGATCGGAATATTGAGCTCGCACTGCGGCAGATCGCGCGCGTCGTCGAGTTCGAACAGCGTTTTGACGCGCCTTTTCATCACTCCGCACAGGCTGAGCGCCGTCAAGATCCCGTCGCCTGTCGGCAAGATGTCGGACAGTATGACGTGCCCTGCCTGCTCTCCGCCCAGACAATAGCCGCCTTCGATCATTGCCTGCAAGACATACTTATCCCCGACTGCGGTGCGGACAAGACTGACGCCTTTGCGCGCAAGCGTGCGTTCCACACCGGTGTTGGTCATGATCGTGCCGACAGCCGTATCGTGCGCAAGCTGTCCGCTTTTGTGCATATCGGCGGCGAGTATCGCGACGATGTGATCGCCGTTCACTACGGCGCCGTCAGGGCGCAGCGCGATCACTCTGTCCGCGTCGCCGTCAAAAGCAAACGCGACGTCATAGTCTGCCGCGGCAGCGGCAAGGCGTTGGGCATAAAGAGCGCCGCAGTTTTCGTTTATCTTCTCCCCTTTTGCACTCGAATTCTTCGCCGTCACCGACGCGCCCGCCGCCTCGAACGCTCGCGCCGCGACGGTACAAGCCGCACCGTGCGCGCAGTCGAGAAGCACGCGCATCCCGCGAAGATCTCTGCCGTCCGAAAGCATCGCGCAATAGGCGTCTGCGGCAAACGGCGCGCGAATGACTCTGCCGCCGTTGACTTCGCGATCGGAGGGGACGGCGTTCTCGATCGCCCTCTCCTCGTCGTCGGACAGCTTGCATCCGCCATTGCGGAAGACTTTCAGCCCGTTGAACTCGGGCGGATTGTGCGACGCGCTGACGACGACTCCGAAGTCTGCGCCGTAGCGCGCCGTCAAATAGGCGACTGCGGCGGTCGGGATTATCCCGACGTCGACGGCGATGCCGCCGCGCCGCGCCAAGCCCTCGCAAACCGCTTGCGCCAAAGTCTCTCCCGATACGCGCGTATCTCTGCCGACGACGGCGACGCATCCGGGACACACCGCCGTCATTGCGGCGGCGAGCTCGCGCGCGGTACTTTCATTGAGTTGATCGGGATAGATGCCTCTTATCCCGTCGGTGCCGAATCTCATTGATATCTCCCCCTCCCTCTGCCGTGTTTGACGACCTGATGCGATCTGCCTACGACAAGATCTCCGCCCTCGATCGACTGCGTCACGGTCGTGCCTGCTGCTATGTAACTTTCGCTTCCTATCGACACGGGCGCGATAATATTGCAATTGCTGCCGATGAAGCACTTGTCTCCGACAACGGAGCGATGCTTTTGTCTGCCGTCGTAGTTTACGAAGACGACGCCGCAGCCCACATTGCAATCTCTGCCTATCGTGCAGTCGCCGACATAAGTCAAATGCGCGACCTTGGTCCCGTCGCCTATCGTCGCGTTCTTGATCTCGACGAAGTCCCCGACGCGGCAGCCGTTGCCCACGGCGCTGCCGGCGCGCATATACGCGAACGGCCCCACCGTACAGCGCTCCCCTATCTTTGCGCCGACGAGCACGGACGAGATCACCTGCGTGCCTGCGCCGACAACGCTGTCTCTGACGACGCTGTGCGGCCCTATCACCGCGCCCGAGCCTATCTCGCACTCGCCCTCTATGCTGACAAACGGACATATCGTCGCGTCGTCGGCTATCTTCGCGTTCTGCGAAACGAACGCGCTCTTTGGATCGATAATATTCATATTCACCCCCTGTCGCCGTACTTGAAGTATATGCCGCGCCCTTGATTTTTGTGCCGCGATGCGGTACAATATCGGCGGAGGTGAAATCATGAAAGAGATAAGACCCGAAATGATCGACAAAAACGTGTTCGACGCGATCGGCAAGCAATGGATGCTCGTCGGAGCGATCGACGGCGAGAGGACCAACGCGATGACTGCGTCTTGGGGAGGAATGGGCGTGTTGTGGAACAAGCCCGTCGCCTTCGTATTCATACGTCCGCAGCGATTCACCAAAAAATTGATAGACGCCGCACCCGTGTTCTCGCTCTCCTTCTTCGGAGAAGAGGAAAGGGGCATGCTCGGCTATATGGGCAAGGCGTCGGGAGCCAACGAGGACAAGATCGCGCACAGCGGACTCAAAGTCCAAAACAGCGGCGGCGCGCCCGTCTTTGACAGAGCGCAGATGACGCTGATCTGCCGCAAGCTGTACAGGCAGACGATCGACAAGGACTGCTTCATCGACAAAAGCGTCGTCGCAAACGCCTATCCTAACAGCGACTTCCACGATATGTACATCGCGGAGATAGAGCACGTCTACGTCAAAGAATAATGGCGTCCGTGTCGATAAAGGCGCAAATCGAAGCGGCGCTCCCGAATCGGGAGCGCCGCTCTTTGTTTGGCAATTCATCTGAACTTTCACTCATTTCAGACCGTCTGAGAGCGCACGCTTTTTCTCTCTGCGCGAGATCGCAAGCAATACGAACGAACATATCGCAAGCAGTATCGGGAAGATCATGGCGAAAGCGAGTCCGCTCGAAAGGCTGCCGCCCTCGGCGTCGGAGATCAGTCCGACGAGAGTGGGACCGCCCGTACAACCCAAGTCGCCGGCAAGGGAAAGCAGCGCAAAGAGCGCGGTGCCGCCTTTGGGCAGCCGCCCTATCCCGAGACTGAACGTCGCCGGCCAAAATATGCCGACCGAAAAGCCGCATAGAGCGCAGCCGATGAGTCCGACGACGGGTATCGGCGCGAACGCGGCGAGGACATAGGAGATCACGCACAGAGCGCAGCTGCACGCGATCGTGATCGGAGCGTTGAGCCTTGCGCCGAAGCGCGCATACAGCACGCGCGCAATGCCCATAAGCACCGCGAACAAGCAGGGGCCGAACAGGTCTCCCATCGCCTTGGAGACGCCGAGTCCGCTCTCCGCGAACGCGGACGCCCATTGGCTCATCGCAAGTTCCGACGCGCCCGAGCATACCATCATCAGCAGCAGCAGCCAAAAGATCCCCGAACCGAGCAGCTTGGTCAGCTTGACTCCGCCCTCTTCTTCGGGCAGCTTGTTGACGGGGACGAGCACAAAGTAGATCGCATTGAAGATAGGCACGACAGCCCACGCGATCGAGAGCCAGCGCCAATTGCTCTGTCCCACTGCCGCCAAGATCAAAGTCGAGAGCAGGATCACGGCCGCGCTGCCCCAGCAGAAAAAGGAATGGAGCAGGCTCATCGCGCCCGTCTTGTCGTCGGTCGGGCAAGCCTGCGCGATGGGGCTGATCAACACCTCGATCAAGCCGCCGCCTATCGCATAGATGACAACGGCGACGACGAGTCCGACATAGGGATCGCCTGCCGACGGGAATACGGCAAGCCCGACAAGTCCCACGGCACAGCATATGTGCGCAAAGATTATGCTGGGCTTGTAACCTATCCTGTCCACAGCCTTGGCGGAGATCATGTCGACGAGCAACTGAGTCAAAAAGTTGATCGTGACGAGCATGGTTATCTTGTCCAATCCGATCTCGAACTCCGTCTGAAAAGTGAGGAAAAGCAAAGGCGCGAAATTGTTGATTATCGCCTGTGTGATGTAACCGATGAAACACGCGGCAAGCGTGTGCTTGTAAGATAGTCGTGCCATAGCGGTAATATTGTGACACAGCCGCAGAGAACTGTCAACTCTTTCGCCCCAAGGCGAAAAAACGGCGCCCGATAAGGCGCCGTTCACGTCAAAATTCCGCGTTGCCCGTCGTCCTCGCGAACGGGATGACGTCGCGTATGTTCTGCATTCCGGTGAGATACATTATCAATCTCTCGAAGCCGAGTCCGAAGCCCGCGTGCTTTACGCCGCCGTAGCGTCTGAGGTCGAGGTACCACCAATAGTCCTTCTCGTTGAGCCCGAGCTCCTTCATGCGCGCGGTGAGCAGGTCGAGCCTCTCCTCTCTCTGCGATCCGCCGATGATCTCGCCGACGCCCGGCACGAGCATATCCACCGCCGCGACGGTCTTGCCGTCGTCGTTGAGGCGCATATAGAAGGCCTTGATCTCCTTGGGATAGTCGGTGACGAAGATGGGCGTGCCGAAGATCTTCTCGGTCAGATATCTCTCATGCTCAGTCTGCAGATCGCAGCCCCACTCGACAGGGAACTTGAACTCGTCCTTGTGCTTTTGGAGCAGCTCGATCGCCTCGGTGTAGGTCACCTTGCGGAAGTCGCTCTCGACGATGTGGCGAAGCCTTTCGAGCAAGCCCTTGTCCATAAAGTCGTTGAAGAACTTCATCTCTTCGGGGCACTTTTCCAACACGTCGCCGATGACATACTTGATCATGTCCCTCGCGAGATCCATGTCGTCGTCGAGGTCGGCAAATGCGATCTCGGGCTCGATCATCCAGAACTCCGCGGCGTGGCGATTGGTGTAGCTCTTCTCCGCGCGGAACGTGGGTCCGAACGTGTAGACGTCGGAGAACGCGAGCGCAAAGCACTCGGCGTTGAGCTGTCCGCTGACGGTCAGATTGGCGGACTTGCCGAAGAAGTCCTGCGACCAGTCCACGGTGCCGTCCTCTTTGAGCGGAGGCTTGGCGGGATCGAGAGTCGTAACGCGGAACATCTCGCCCGCGCCCTCGCAGTCGCTGCCCGTGATCAGCGGAGTGTTGACATAGACAAAGCCGCGCGACGCGAAGAAGGCGTGGATCGCCTGCGCCGCCACGCTCCTGACGCGGAAAACGGCGAGGAAGGTGTTGGTGCGCGGCCTGAGGTGCGCGATCTCGCGCAAAAACTCCATCGAATGCCTCTTCTTTTGCAGAGGATAGTCGGGCGTGGACGTCGCGAGGATCTCTATGCTCTCCGCCTTGATCTCGTAGGGCTGCTTGGCTTCGGGAGTGAGTACGAGAGTGCCGGCGACCGATATCGCCGCGCCGACGTTGAGGGCGACGATCTCTTTGTAATTGGGCAATGAGCTCTCGACCACGATCTGCGTGGACTTGAACTTGGTGCCGTCGTTGAGCTCTATGAACGCGAAGCTCTTGCCGTCGCGAATGGTCCTGACCCAGCCGTGGACCTTGACCACGGTGCCGCCGAGCTTGTCGCTCAAAGCCGCTATCTCTCTCAAAGTGTGATCTTTCATCTTGTGCCTCTGATATCAAACGATTTTCAATAATGCAAATTATAGCATATACGCGCGCCGCGCGCAAGCGATAGCGCCGCATTGCGCAAAACGCCGCTCCTCGCCGCGCCAAAGAGCCGCAAAATATTTTGACGCCGAGATCTGTCGGAGCATTTCTGTGCGGCGAACGCGCGTATTTTTGCTTTTTTCGCCTTCCCGAATGCGTTTTCGGCGCACCGAGATCGAGCAAAACAGCGGTTGCATTTCGCTCCGCCGTGTGCTATACTGTATGAGCAAGCAAGGAGAGTTTATGAAATCTTGGATACTCAACAAAGCCCGCGAGATGACTCTGACTCCGTCCGAGGACGAAGCTCTGTCGCACGACAAGGCGCGCATACGTCTTGCAAGAGCCGCGGTCTCGCCGTCCGACATCGCCGCCTATTGCGGCAAATCGGGCAAAACTCCGATCGTCCCCTGCCGCATAGCCATGGGATTGGTCGGCGAGAGCAACGACATCACTCTCAAGATCGGTCAGCGCGTCATGCTGTCGCCCTATCATCACACCGAGAAGGGCGTCCTCGTCCGCGGCGTGGACTGCGACGGCTATCTGTCCGACTTCATCGCCTGCCCCTTGTCCGAGATCTACGTCATGCCCGAAGGCATATCCGACGAGGCGATCGTCTTTGTCGAAGACATCGCTCTCGCCGTCAATGTGCTCGAAAAGCTCGACATCTCCAAGACTCAATACATTTTGCTCAGCGGCTGCACGGTGCTCAACTTCATCATCGCCCAGCTCGCGATCTACTATCAAGCCATCCCCATCATCGTCGACAAACGCCGCGATATGCTCGAACTCGCCGAGGACATGGGCGTCTACTTCACCGCCAATCCCGACGAAGAGGACGTCTTCGAAAAGATCAAGGAGCTGACTTGCGGAGCGATGTGCGACTGCCTGGCGGTCGACGCGGACTTCTTCCCCGAAGCCGGCAAGCTGCTCCCCTGTCTCAAACACGGCGGCAAAGCGGCTATCTGCGGCATGGGCGGCATGCCCACCAAGGCGAGCGCCCCGATCTCGGAGATCGTCGCCTCCAAGCTCGAAGTCTACGGCGTCAACAGCGGCGACGGCGAACTCGAAACGGCGATCAACATGCTCGCCACCGAGATCGTCAAGGTGGACAAACTCGTCGCCTCTCTCGAAGAATTTTCGGATGTCCCCGCAGTGTTCGAAAAACTCGCCCAAACGCCGACGCCCGGCAAAAAAACTTTGATACGTTTTTGATATTCGCCCCCGAAAGGGGGCTTTTTTATTGCCCTTTCAACAGCTCCGACAGCTCCGTGCCTATGCTCCCGGCCCCCAGCAGCAGCACCGTATCTCCTGCGTGCGCATGGGCGAGTATGCAATCTCTCGCCTCCCGATAGCCTTCGAGATAGAGACACTCCGAACGGCGGCGCCTGAGTCTGCGCCAAAGCTCGTATGCGCTAGCGCCGTCCGACGGCTTTTCGCGCGCGGCGTAAGTCGGCAGGATCAGCACTTCGTCCGCCCAAAAAAACGCCTCCGAAAACTCGTCCATCAGCGACTTGGTGCGGCTGTATGTATGCGGCTCGAACACTGCCGTTATCCTGCCGCGCGTCATCACGCGCGCGGTATCTATCGCCGCCGCTATCTCGTCGGGGTGATGCGCGTAGTCGCAAAAGACTTGCGCTCCCGACGCGAGGTCGCATACTTTTTCGAACCTGCGCTTGACGCCGCAAAAGCCCTCGATCGCGCGCGCCGACACGCTCGGCTCTATCCCCAGCTCCGCCGCCGCGGCGATAGCCGCCAAAGCGTTGAGGATGTTGTGTTTGCCCCTGACGGCAAGGCGACACCGCGCGATCTTCTCCCTCCCCCTCACGACCGTGAACGAGTAAGTCCCGTCGGCGTATCCCACGTCGGCGGCACAGAAGTCTCCCGAAGTGTAGCCGAACGTCACTCGCCTCCGCCCCCTGCGCAGCGGCAAGTCGGCGTCGGCGTTGTCGACGATCAGCACGCCGCCGTCCGCGATGTTGGAACAAAACGCGCGAAAGGCGTCCCTCATCTCGTCCACGTCGCGGTAGCAGTCGGGATGATCGAACGCGATGTCGAGCACGAGCGCGACGTCGGGTCTCAGCGCGAGAAAAGTGCGGTTGTATTCGCACGCCTCGGTCACGAACAGCTCGGTGCCTCCCGTGCTGTCGCATTCGCCGCCTATGCAGTCGCCGCCGATGTGCCCGACGAACTTTGCCCCGGCACTGCGCAGTATCGCGCAGAGCATGGCGGTCACCGTGGTCTTGCCATGCGATCCGGCGACAGCCGCCACCTTGTCGAACTCGGACGCGACGAGCGCGAGGAACGCCTTGCGCTCCATGCAGAGGACTTTGGCGGCGCGCGCCGCGGACAGCTCGGGATCATCGCTCGGGATCGCCGCCGTATAGACGGCGAGCGAACGCGTCGCCGCGAAGTCGGGATCGTGTCCGACATAGGCGCGTATCCCCTGCTCCGCGAGCGCACGCAGGACGGGGCAGTCGGCGATATCCGAACCGCTGACGCTCAAACCTCTTTGCTTGCAATAGAGGGCGAGCGACTTCATGCTCACTCCGCCTATGCCTATGAAATGTACGTCGGGATAGTCATGCAACATACTCTATTATATGCGCGTCGAACGCGCGTTGTACCGTCGGACGGCGCGCTTGCTCGGATCCCGAGCGCCGATATCGCAAGCTTTTGTCAAAAAGGGCGCGCTCGGGGCGGCAATGTTTGTACGTTCGGCAACACTTATGCACAAAACGGTCGCCATGTGAGGTACAAACAAAGTACCTTTTTTGTCGCAAATGCGTTGTTTGCACGCAAATTTACGAAATTTTTGATTTTTGACGCCAAAATCCTTGCCAAAAAAATGACATCATAATATAATTAAGATAATTAATTTTTGGGAGTGTGTATATGCAACTCAGTGACGTAAAGATAAGGTTGGTGACAAAGGACAACGAACTGCTCAAAGCGGTCGCTTCGGTCGTGATCGACGGATGCTTTGTCCTTCATGACATCAAGATCATCCAAGGAAAGGCAGGGCTCTTCATCTCGATGCCCAGCCGCAAAACTCCGGAGGGACACTATCGCGACATCGCGCATCCCCTCGACACGGAGACACGCGAGCTCTTCTCCGATACGATCCTCAAAGAATATGAGAACGAATTGAAGAACGCGCAATGACCTCGCCATGGGCGACAAACGAGCGGACGCAGACGCGCCCGCTTTTTTGTTGCAAAAAGGAGGGCTCGCGCCCTCCTCTGTCTGCGCATATCGCGCGTTTCAGTTGCCGTACTTGACTTTGCCGGTCGCCTTGACGATCTCCATGACGACGACGGAGACGAACGAGAACGCGACTGCGATCAGATAGCCGTACCACGGCACATACATCATGCCGAAAGCGGTGACGACGCCGGGCACGAACAGCACGAAGGCGATCAGTGCGACGGAGATCAGCGCGACGAGATTCATGCGTCTGTTGCTGAACGGACCGATCTTGAACAGCGATCTGTCGGAGCGCATATTGTAGGCGTGAACGATCTGCGACAGCGACAGCGTCAAGAACGCGAGCGTGCTGCCTCCTGCGTGGTTGCCTCCGGTGATCGTAGTGCCGATGATGTACGAGCACAGCACGAGCACCGAGAACATTGCGCCCTGCAAGCCTATCAAGAGGCCGAACTTGTGCGCGAAGAGCCCCTCGTTCTTGGGACGCGGCGGATGCTTCATGACGTCGGTCTCGACCGCTTCCATGCCGAGAGCGATCGCCGGCAGAGAGTCGGTCACGAGGTTGATCCACAGCAGCTGGATCGAGATGAACGGCGACTCGCGCCAGATCAAGATCGCGAAGAAGACGGACAATATCTCGCTGATGTTGGTGCTGAGCAAAAATCCGACGACTTTCTTGATGTTGGCAAAGATGCCTCTGCCCTCGCGGACGGCGTCCACGATCGTCGCAAAGTTGTCGTCCGTCAGAGTGATGTCCGCGGCGCCCTTGGCGACGTCGGGGCCGGTGATGCCCATAGCGCAGCCGATGTCCGCGGCTTTGAGCGCGGGAGCGTCGTTGACTCCGTCGCCTGTCATCGACACGACCTTGCCCTTCTTCTGCCACGCCTTGACGATGCGGATCTTGTTCTCGGGCGAAACTCGGGCATAGACGGAGATATGTTCGACATTGGCGTCCAATTCCTCATCGCTCATCTCGTCGAGCTGAGGTCCCGTAAGCGCCATGTCACCGTCGCGGAAGATGTCGAGCTGACGCGCGATCGCCTGTGCGGTGGTGACGTGATCGCCTGTGATCATCACGGGCTTGATGCCTGCCTCGCGGCACACCTTGACCGCCTCGGCGGCCTCGGGGCGCGGAGGATCTATCATGCCCACAAGTCCTATGAAAGTCAAGTCTTTTTCGAGCGTGTCGGGCGAGATCTCCTCGGGGAGCTTGTCGAGCACGCGATATCCGACGGCGAGCACGCGCAACGCGTCGCGGCTCATCTCCTCGTTGGCTGCGCGCGCCTTGTCCAGATCGCCCGCTATGCAGCGCGACGCCATGACGTCGAACGCGCCCTTGACGATCGCGACGAGTTTGCCGTCCATGTCGTGGACTGTCGTCATAAGTTTGCGGTCGGAGTCGAAAGGCACTTCCGCGACGCGCGGATACTTGGCATTGAGTTTTTGCTTGTCGTCGCCCGCCTTGGTCGCCGCAAGCACTATCGCCGTCTCGGTGGGATCGCCGATGTGCACTTCTTTGCCGTTTTCGACAGTGACGGAACCGTCACAGCACAGCGCGCCCATATCGAGCAACTTGCGCACGTCGTCGCCGACTGCGCTTGCGTCGAGATCTTTGACCTCGCCGCCGTCGACGTATGTCTCGACGAGCGTCATTCTGTTTTGGGTCACAGTGCCCGTCTTGTCCGAACATATGACCGACGCGCTGCCCAGCGTCTCGACGGCAGGAAGACGCTTGATGATCGCGTTCTTCTTGACCATTCGCGTCACGCCGATCGAAAGCACGATCGTGATGATCGCAGGCAGTCCCTCGGGGATCGCGGATACGGCGAGCGAAACCGCGATCATAAAGATCTCCAGCACGGGGATCTTGTCGATCAGTCCGACGATGAACACCACGACGCAAGCGGCAAGCGCGATCAGTCCCAGCCACTTGCCCAGCTTGGCGAGCTTTTCTTGCAAAGGCGTGCGCTCTTCTTTCTCCCCTGCGAGCAGATTGGCGATCTTGCCCATCTCGGTATTCATGCCCGTGCCGGTCACGACGGCGAGCGCCCTGCCGTATGTCACCGAACAGCCCGAGAACACCATATTGCGCCTGTCGCCGATCGGAGCCTTGTCCTCGACGACCGCCTCGGCGTCCTTCTCGGACGGCACGGATTCGCCTGTCAGCGCAGATTCTTCGGATTTGAGATTGGCGCTCTCCACGAGCCTTGCGTCGGCAGGCACAAAGTCGCCCGCTTCGAGCTTGATGATGTCGCCGGGAACGACCTCTGTGGACGAGATGATCGCCTCCTTGCCGTCGCGTATGACTTTGGCGTGCGGAGCGGACATGTTTTTGAGCGCGTCGAGCGCTTTTTCCGCCTTGTTCTCCTGCACGAGTCCCATGATCGCATTGAGGATCACGATCAAGAAGATCAACGCCGGCTCGATAAATTCCATCGGATCGTCGCCGAAACAAGCGACGACCAGCGAGATTATCGCGGCGATGATGAGGATGATGATCATCACATCCTTGAACTGCTCGAGAAAACGCACGAAAAGGCTCTTTTTCTTCTTTTCGGCAAGTTTGTTTTCCCCCACTTCTTCGAGGCGCTTTTTCGCCTCCAAAGAAGACAATCCGACCTTGGGATCGGTGCGCAGCTCAAACATTAATTCTTGTCTGTCCCTGCTGTGGTTCTCCATTTTCCTCTCCTCTCGGCTTTTGCCGATAATTTAGTATCTGTCCGCCGCAAGCAGCGAATACAGCTCATTGTAGATAGGCAAATTGCAGCGATATATCTTCTTATATACGCGGCTGTAGAACTGCATATACCTGTCATGATTGGCGGCATCGGGCTTGTATTCTTTCGCGACGCGCACCATAGCCGCCGTCGCCTCGTCCACGCTGCCGTACACGCCGAGCGAAGTAAACGCCACGACCGCGCATCCCAAACCGCTCGTTTCATAAGTCTGCACCTTGTAGACGGGCAAGCCGATGATGTCGGCCATGATCTTGCAGACGATCTCGCTCTGCGAGCCTCCGCCCGACACGGCGACCTTGGAGATGCGGTTGCCTGTGCGGCGGATCAAGTTCTCCAATCCGTCGAACAGCGCATAGCCCAAGCCTTCGATTATCGCGCGGTAGATATGCGCGCGCGTGTGCACGTCGTTGAATCCTATCATCACGCCCTTTGCCTGCGGCGTTTTGAGCCCGGGGCCCCAATAGGGCTGGACGAGAAGACCGTTGCTGCATACGGGTACCGTGTTCAGAAGATCGTCGAGCAGTTTCTCGGCAGGGACGCCGGTGCGCTCCGCTTCGTATTGCTCAAAAAACGCAAACTGCTCTTTGAACCACGAGACCATCCAAAATCCGCGGAAGATCTGGATCTCGGGATTGTATTTGCCTTTGACGACCGCGGTGTAGGCGGGCATGAACGTCTCGGGCTCGACATAGCGCGACGTCGTGACTTCGACAGAAGCCGCCGTACCCAAAGATATGCTCGCGATGTCGGACGCCGCGGCGCCGTTGCCGACCGTCTCGCAGACTTTGTCCGCGCCCGTCGCGATCAGCGGCAAGCCCTGCTTTATCCCCGTCTCTGCGCTCGCCTCGGCTGTGATCTTGCCTATCACGTCGCCCGGATGGACGAGCTCGCACATCTTGTCGATCGGACAGCCGAAGATGCAATAGTTGAGCGAGCGCTTGGTCATCCACTTGCGATTTTTGTAGTCATAGGGGAACTTTGCCGCCTGTCCCGCCGTCGAATCGGCGAGTCTGCCCGTCAGCTTGAAGTTGTACCATGCGGTCGGCATGACGACCTTGGCGGTGCGCTGCCATATCTCGGGCTGATTGACTCTGACCCAATTGGTGTAGCTCGTGCGGCGCTGGACGCGTACCGCCTCGCCCATGCCGACTGCCGAATAGATAAATCTCTTCCACAGCGGCAGAGGATCGGGACATTCGACTTCGCGCTTGTCCATCCACAGGATGGCGTCGCGCGTGGGATTGCCGTCGCGATCCAGGAAGAACAGCGAGTTGCGGATGCTCGTCACCGTTACGGCGACGATGTCGTCCCATCTGTCTCCCATCTTGGCTTTGAGCTCTTGCGAGACGGCGCAGATGCCGTGCCAAAGTTCGTTGATGTCTTTTTCCGCCCTGTTATCGTTTTTGGAAATGTAAGGAGGCTCCGCCCTTTTCGTCTTTTCCACGAGCTCGCCGCTGCAGTCGAAGGCAAGCGCGCGAGTGCTCTGCGTGCCTACGTCGAAGACCAATACGAGCTTGTTGTCTTTCATCTGTCTTCCTCCAGCTTTCTGTAATCCACCTTGCCTATCTGTGTCAGCGGCAACTTGTCAACAAAAACGATATAGCGAGGCATGCTGTACTTCATCAATTTCGCGGCGATGGCGTCGCGCGCGGCATTGCGGACTTGCTCTTCGTCCGCGTCGTCGTCCTTCTGAATGAACAGCTTGACCGCAGGCTTGCCGTCGTCCTCCGCTGCGACTACGCAGCAACGCTTGACTCCTGCGACTTTGTTGACTACGTTCTCTATTTCTTGAGGGAACACGTTGTGTCCCGAGATCTTGATCATCCTCTTTTTGCGATCGACGAAATAGACAAAACCATCCTCGTCGAGCCTGCCTATGTCGCCCGTCTTGATCCAGCGCTTGCCGCCGTGATCGAAAAACACCGCCGCCGTGGCTTGGGGATCGCCGTAATAGCGCGTCATCGCCATATCGGTGCTGACGCACAGCTCGCCGTCCGTGCCGCGCGGAACGGGCTGCCCGTCCTCGCCGAAAGCCTCGAACCAAGTGTTGGCAACGGGCTTGCCGATCGAGCCTTCACGCTCTCGGCCCTTCATGTTTACGCAGCATATCCCCGCCTCGGTGAGTCCGTAACCCTCATATAGCTTGATCGGGTTGCCGGCGCGCTCGCCGAGCTGCTCGAACTTGCGACGAATGCTGTCCGACAATCTGTCGCCGCCGCAATAGCAATATTTGAGCTTGCGCATTATGTCTTCGCCGAAAGCTCCCGAATCGAGCATCTTGCCGTACATATTGGGCACTCCGCAGATGAAGGTGATCCCGTTGTCGCGGCACAGCTTGCATGCGCCCTTGGCGTTGAATCGCGGCATCAGCACGATCCTGCCCCCTGCGCTCAAACTCGTATGCATGCAGACTCCGAGTCCGAAGTTGTGGAACAGCGGCAGCACCATGAGCATGGAGTCGCGGTCGTCGACGGGCTTGCCGCCGATCAGCGCGAGCAGGTTGTGCGCGAGCGCATTGAAGGCGCGGTTGGACAATTCCACGCTCTTGGGCGTGCCCGTCGTCCCTCCGCTGTGCATATACAGCGCGATGTCTTCGCCGCCGATCTCGACGGGAGCGAAGCCGACTTCGGAGCCTCGCGCCACCGCGTCTTTGAACTTCTCTTCGCCTCTGCAAGCGACAGCCGCGCGCAGCTTAGCAATGCGATAGAACGGCGCGAGTTTGCGCGGCAGATAGTCCGCCGCGGACGCGATGAACGTCTTGATCCCCAGCTGCTTCCAGCCGTCGTAACCGCCGTAAAATTCGTCGAACAGCACTGCCGCCTTGCTGTGCATATTCTTCGCTATCGCGACGAGCCTGTCCGCGGTGACGAGCGGATGCACGAGATTGGCGACGGCGCCCGTCTTGTTGATCGCATAAAAGGCTATCACCGCGTCGGGAATGTTGCCGAGACAGACTATCACGTTGTCGCCTTTGCCCACGCCCTCTTGGACGAGCCTGCCGGCAAAGCCGTCTATCTGCGCGAGCACCTCGCCGAGCGTGAGATTGCGCCCGAAAAACGAGATCGTCTTGTTGGTGCGCGGCAGATGCGCCGTCCCGTCGCAGAAGTATTGATACATAGAAGTGTCGATCGTCATCTCTCGCTCCTCGGCACAAAGAACTTCGCAAACGTGGGCTTGTCGGTGTGCTTGCCGTACATTATGAAGATGACTGCCGTCTGCACCGCGACAGCTATGAACGCCGCCGCCGATACGTCCGAAAGATAGTGATGTCCGTCGCTGATGCGGGCCAGCGCCGTGAGCGCCATCGCCGCCGCCGCGAGCACCGCCACGGCCTTCTCCTTGCCGACAAAGCGCGGATGAAATGCGCACAGAGGCAGCAGCATCAGCAATGTCGCCGTAAACGCCGTATGCCCCGACGGCATCGAATCGCCGCCGTCCACGCGCACGAAGTCATACCACGGCGCATATTGGGCGCTGCCGTTGAGAACGTCGATATAGCGCGCGCGTGAAAATATCTCTTTGGCCGCAAAGACCGCGACCGCGATGACGACCACCGCGACCGCGACTGCGACAGACCACTTGAAGTACGCCGGGAGCCTCGACGCGTCCGTCCTCGCCGTCGCGAAGCCGATGACGGTCGCGAGCATGGCGCCGAGCACGGCGCAGCCTGCGAGCGAAAACAGCGCGCTGTCCGTGAGCAGGTCCGTCAAGTCCTTGAAATTGATCGCCGCGGCGGCGAACATCGCGACATAGAACAGCGCCGCGAAGATCCTGTTGCGCCAAACGCGCAAAAAATATTGGGCGCAGAGTCCGCAGGCGACGGACAGCAATACGAACGCAGGCATCTTGCCTATCGCCTCGTACATATCGCCGAACGCGTTGGCGCCGATGTAGAACTCGGCGGCAAACTTGTCGTCGGTCAACGAGCCGATCGCAAAGAACACGAACGCCGCTCCGCCCAAAAATGCCAAAGAAAAGATGATGTTCTTCGTCCTCATTCCTCTCCCCCGATCCCTTCGGCTATCGCGAAGTTGTATTTGCCCTTGCCGAAAAAGACCTTCTTCAAAGCCAGATAGATCAAATATGTCAAATAGCCGCCGACAAGCACGTCGGACAAGAAGTGAGCGTTGGCGACTATGCGCGAAAGCGCGACCACGACGGTGAACACGACGCAGACGGCGTTTACGGCGACGCGCACGCCCTTCTTGCGCCACGACGGGATGATATCGCAAAGCGCGGCAAGCAAAAATATGTGCGCCGCGCTCGAAGTGTGTCCCGACGGAAAAGAAGTATAGTCAAAGCCCTCGACCTGATCTCTGCCGAGCATGATCTTGTACCACGGAGTAAAGCCGTCCTCGCTGCCTGCTTTGAGCATATCGCGGTAGCGCATGCGGCACCAAATGTGCTTCATCACCTGCATAACGACGACGGAGACAAGGGTGAACGCAACTGCAAAAACGGCGAACTTGAACAGCCTGTGCATCTTTTCGCGCTCGATCAGAGATCCCAGCCACAAGCCGAGAGCGCCGAGCAAGACGCCGAACACTATCGCAAAGCCGGCAAGATGAGGCACTTCGGTCAGCTTGGTGCCCTGAAAGCCGAAAAATATCCATCCGCCCACCGACAGCGCAGCGCCGACGACGCGGACCGCCGCCCTTGCACCGACAGAGGTAAACAGGTCGTAGTTGTATGAAATGATGACTCCTGCGACGGGCAGGACGAGATAGGCGGGATACTCGCCGAACACGGCGAAAAATTGCGCAAAGAAGGAGTCTCCGTCGGACAAAGCTCGACTGATCTGAAGGTCGTAGACGCTCGCGACAGCCATCGCCGCGACAAAGCACAGCAGTGCGACAATGTTGGCAATCATGGCTGATGTTGGCTTTATCCTTGACATCAAAAGCTCCTTCTCATAGTTTATATATAATTATTATAATACATCTGCGCGCGCTATGCAACCTTTTTGTCCATACTCGCGAGCATATGTGCGCGCCTGCGTATGCGCGTCCGAAAATAGGCGACAAACGTGTCGCAAAATGCGCTCAAAACACGAAAAAAGCCACCGAGCGAACTCGGTGGCTTGATCTGCGATCATTTATCAAGCGCTGTAAGTAGCCTTGACGGAACCGATCTGGTCGAGATCAAAAGCTTCATCTTCGGGAAGGCTATCTTCCTCAAAGAAGAACGCCTTGGTCGACTCAAGAGTGACTTCCGAGTTTACAAAGCCCATCAAGACCATCATATAAGACTCGGTAACTTCGACCTGACGCAAGAAACCATTGGGCCAAATCTGCACATCGAGAGTGATCTCGGTGAAGTAGAATTTGGACGGTTTCTGACCTTGGCTCTGAAGCATGTAGAGCATCTGTTTCTCATACTCTTCGACCGAATAGTTGGGGCTGTTTGCGTCCACATTGCCGGAGACGGAGAACTCATAATAACCACCCTCTTCGTTGTATGTGGGAGCGACCGTCTTGTCGGAAAGAATGGTGTTCTCGTTGATGTCGTACATCCACATCTTGGTGGGATCGGAAGCTTTTTCTTTTACATAGGTCGTGAGATCGTTATATTGCTCGGTCGGCATAAAGCTCACGACGCCATCTTGCCACTCGAGCCAAGCGTCGGTGATGACGCCATTTTCTTCGTGTTTATCGATGTTAAGTTTGTCGGTGTCTGCTCCGCGGAAATAAATATCCTCGGTGTTTCCGGTCTTCTCATAGTCGGTCTCTTCCCAGATCTTGATGACGATGGCAGATCCAAGCAAGCCGGACGGCGCTGTACCGGACATATTTTGATAGAACAGCTTGTTGTCTTCATCGGCAGCACCCTCTCTGAGCGTAACGGATTTAACAAACTGCGTAAGTTTCATCGACAAAACATCAGTGACAAGGGCTCCGGTCGTTCTTGCAACTGCAAAATCTGAGCCGTAATAGTTCTCCATGCCGACTTCCAACATCTCGATCGCACTCATGCTATCATCAAGTGTTGCAGTAGGCGTAACATTAGGTTGTTGAGTCACAACTTCATTGCTGAGGCTCAATTCGTCCGGATTGCATGCCGAAAACGAGAATGCGGTCACTGCTGCGATAACGCACACGACTGCGATCATTGCGATTTTCTTCATATCTTTCTCCTTTTTCATTTACGACTAAATTGCCGTTTTTCTATATTCTATAATAGTGTAATGTAAAAATCAAGTAAAATTACACAAAAAATCTGCGGCAAAAAGATACGGTTTTCGAACATATTCGCCCGATTTGTCCATAAACTCGTGCATTTTGTCGCAATTTACTTCTTGGGAGCGATCAGTCTGTACCTGATCTTGAACGGCGGCTCTCCTGCTTTTGCTGCGCACCTTTTGAGCGTGGCGGCGAGCTCTGCCTTGACCGATTGATAGTTGCGGTCATGGATGAGATTGCGCGTCTCGCACGGATCGACGTCGAGGTCATAGAGATAGTCCTCGACATAGACGTCCGAATACGGCGTGCCCCACGCGTCCGACTTGCGCGGCGACTTTATCGCATAGGTGTAGCGCTCGGTGCGGACCGCCCTGCCGAGTTTGTCCTCGCTGATCTGGATGTAGACTGCGTCGCGCGAGTCCTGTCCCGCGCATATCTTTGCCATATCCTTGCCGTCAAAGTAGCTCGGGACTTCGACGCCTGCGGCGGCAACGACGGACGCAGGCAGATCGAGCAGGCTGACAAGCGCGCCGCTCTTCTCCCCTTTGGGATAGGCGCCGCCGAAAGCGAACATCGGGATGTGTATGCTCGCCTCGTGGCAAGAGCGCTTGTATTCGCCGTTGCGAGTCATGAAGTGACAGCCGTGATCGGACGTGAAAAAGATGACTGTGTCGTCATAGGCGCCGTTGGCTTTGAGCGCGTCGACGACGCGGCGGAAGTTGCGGTCGAGCCCGTGACAGCAGCCGAGATAATCGGTATAGTTGTCTTCATAATTGCCCTTGAACGGCAGCAGATCGGGCGGCACGGGGACCTGTTCGACCGCGCGTCTGTCGTCGGGCATACATTCAAATCTGCCGCTCGTGTTTTGGTGATGCGGCTCCAAGTACGAGACGAAGAGAAAGAATGGCTTGTCCCGATCGGTCTGCTCGATATATTCGACGGCATAGTCGGTCAGCCTGTCGGCGCGGCAGCCCTCGAACGTGAGCTTGTTGCCGTCTTCGTCGAACACAAAGCCGCCCGTGCCGTCCGACGTATATTCGAGCACGTCGGCAGCGCGCCAATAGCGATAGCCTCCGCGTCTGCGCTCGGGGACGGCGGTCGTCTCGTATCTCCCCTCGCTCTCCGTCTGTCCCGACGCGAGGTGCCACTTGCCCACATATGCGGTATCATAGCCGTTGCGCCCCAATATCTTTGCGATCGTATCCGCGTCCTCGTCGAGAGGAACGGCGTTGGTGATGCAGCCGTTGCGCGTCGCATAGACTCCGGTCTGGATGCAAGCCCGAGCCGGTCCGCATACGGGCTGGCAGGTGAACGCGTCGTCAAACGTCGTGCCCTCCGACGCCATCGCGCAGAGGTTGGGAGCGACGCGCTCGTCGATCGTGTCCCATCGCTGTTGATCGGTGAAAAACACCACTATATTGGGTCTCTTTTTGTCCATATTATTATTTTATCATAATAAATCGGAACGGTCAACGGGTACCCTAACGTCAAACCTCTTGACAGAACTCGCAAAATCTTATACTATATTGTCGTAGCACACGACATAGCGCTCGCAAAACACAGGAGAAATTATGAGCAAATATTTCATCACCACGGAAGCGACGGCGGACTATCCCGAAAATCTGATGCGCGAGGACTTCGCGATCATCCCGATGTCCTACACCGTAAAGGGCGAATTCTACGACGGCAAAGACCGCAAGCTCTCACCCAAACAATTCTACGACGCCTGCCGCGAGGCAAAAACCGCAGAAGATCTTCCGTCCACCTCGATGGTCACGGCATATCAGGCTGAAGAGTTTTTCCGCCCGATACTCCAAGCAGGGCACGACGTCATCCACATCGGCTTTACCGCGGCGCTGTCGGGTACTCTCGATCAGCTCCGCATTGCGGAACGCAACCTCGCGCAAGAATTCCCCGACAGGCGCATCACCGTGATCGACTCCAAGTCGGCGTGTTTCATCGAGGGACTTGTCGCCTATTGCGCGTTGCTGCGCCGCGACGCGGGCGCAAGCTATGACGAGTGCATCGCGTACATAAAAGAGATCGTCCCGCACTGCTGCGGTTACTTCACGATAGACGACATCGCACATTTGCAGCGCACCGGCAGAGTGAGCAAAGCGGAAGCGTTCATCGGCGGCACTCTGCACATCAAGCCCATATTGACGGTGGACGATGAGGGACATCTCATCCCGTTCGCGAAAGTCATCTCGCGCAAAAAGGCAATGCGCTATCTGCTCGGTATGATGAAGAAGAAGATGCTCCCCGCAAGCGAACAGCCGCTGATCGCGATCGGTCACGCCGACGCTCTCGACGACGCAAAGGCGCTGCGCGACGAGGTCGTCGCGGAGACGGGCTTCGACAACGTCATCATTTTTGACGTAGGGACGGTGATCGGCACCCACGTCGGCGCAGGGATGCTCGCGCTGATATTCTCGGGCACGGACCGCAACTATCGCTGAGATCGTCCGACGGCTCGTCCGTCGGATATTTTTTGCGCAAAATCATTGCAACGCAGGCGCACTTTGGGCTAAAATACGGATATGCAAAAATTACTCGCGTTGGCGCGCAAGGCGATCAACGACTACCGAATGATCGAGGACGGCGACAAGATCGCCGTCGGAGTGAGCGGAGGCAAAGACAGCACCGCTCTGCTTGCCGTGCTCGCCGCCTATCGCAAATTTTCACCGCAGAGATTCGACCTGCACGCGATCAACATAGACATGGGATTCGCCGAGACGGACAAGGCGGAAGTGGACGCCTTCCGCGCGTGGTGCGACAAGATCGAAGTTCCGCTGACGATCGTCGGGACCGACATCGCCGAGATCATCTTTGACAGGCGCAAAGAGTCGTCTCCGTGCAGCCTGTGCTCCAAGATGCGCCGCGGCGCGCTCAACTCCGCCGCTATCGAGAACGGGTGCAACAAGCTCGCGCTCGCGCACCACGCCGACGACGTGCTGGGCACCTTCTTGCTCTCGCTAGTCTTTGAGGGCAGGCTGTCCACCTTCTCGCCCGTGTCGCAGATGAGCCGCACGGGGATCACACTGATCCGCCCGTTCATCTATGTCGAAGAAAAGTATCTGGCCGGGATATGCCGCAGGCTGTCTCTCCCCGTCGTCTTCAATCCCTGCCCCAGCGACAAACACACCGGCAGAGAGGACGTCAAGCGCATCGTCGAGGCGGCCGAAAGCGTCTCTCCCAACGCAAAAAAACTGATGCTCTCGGCGCTTTTTCACCCCGAACGCAACAACTTGTGGCAGCGCCCCGCCGACGATTGATTTTTGGTACCCGTGTTCGTTAACTCTGTTTTTTCTCTCTCAGATATTTGAGCTTTGTACTGCGCCCTCCGCGCAGATGTCTGTCCGCAAGATTGGCTCCCAGCACCTGCTCGACTTGGGCGTACAGCACGGGATCGACGTCTTTGAGCCGCTTGGTCACGTCGGTATGCACGGTGCTTTTGCCGACTCCGAACACGGCGGCGCAAGCTCTCAGCGTACACCCTGTCTCCGATATGTAGCGCGCCTCTTCACGGGCGCGCGTCGTCATCTCTTCCATCTCCACCTCAATTGCGGCGTCCGAACCGCGATCTCTCTATACGATATTCTCAAAGGCTCGGAATAATTACGCAAAATACTCGCACGGACATATGCTCCGCTTTTCAATGACGGCAAGCGCATATGCGCAAACGCTCCGTCGGCGTCTCGCCATATGTCCATATCGGCATATGTGCGCGCACACGTCTGCGCATTCGCTCATATGCCGAAAAAATCAATGAACAAAGACGCATATCGCCGCAAGTGATCGCAGCGGATAGATCCGCCGCAGCGTGCCACACTATCGTCATGCAAGTCGTCGCAAAATATCGCAGGTCTGTCAAAGTCTTTTCCGTGCTCGCCGGGATCGCCGTCGGGATAGTCGGCGGACTGTTCGGAGGCGGCGGAGGGATGATCGCCGTCCCTGCCCTCACGCTCTCGAGGGTCGAGCCAAAGAAGGCGCACGCGACCGCAGTCGCAGTCATCTTGCCGCTGACGCTGATCAGCGGAGCGATCTATTTTGCGAAGGGAGCCGCGCCGATCCAAGTCGCGCTGCCGTCGTGCGCAGGGATAATCGCAGGCGGAGTTCTGGGCGCGCTGCTGCTCAAAAAAATAAATTCGACGCTGCTGACGCACATCTTCTACGTTTTGATGATCGCGGCGGGGCTCAAGCTCGCGCTATGAAAACTTTCGCACTGATAGCGATCGGAGTTGTCGGCGGCATATTGGGAGGTATGGGGCTCGGCGGAGGGACGCTGCTGATACCGCTGATGACTCTCTTTGCCGGAGTGCCGCAAAAGACTGCGGCGGCGATCAACTTGATCGGATTTGTCCCGATGGCGGCGATCGCGCTGATCTCGCATGCAAAAAACGGCTTGCTCCAAAAGGACAGGATCACCGAGTTTGCGATCCCTGCGGCGGCAGTCTGCGCGGTATTTTCGCTGATAGCGATCGGCTCCGACGACCGAATGTTGTCGCGCGGCTTCGGCATATTCTTGGCGGTCCTCGGGGCGGCGATGATGATCTTTGACGCGCTCGCAATGCTCAAAGACAAGCTGAGGCTCGCCGTCCTAGCGATCATAAGGCGCGATCTTCCGTATTCTATGCCGCAAAAATAATGGCGAAAACCGCATACAGGTCGCAGATTTTTGCGATTTCGAATGTCGATCGAGACTCTATGCCCGACGGCTTTCGGGCTCCGACGCATGCGGCAAAGCCGCGATCGCCGCAGCCGCGCCGCGTGCCGCCGAAAACCAAATTGCTGTCTTATCTTATTTTTTCAGTCGTATTTAATTGATTTTTTCGCGCGCATTGATTATAATGTTTTTGTTATAATAAAAGGAAAATATTATAATAGACAAATAATCAACATAAAGGTGGTTAAATGAACACAAAAAGACGACTGTGCCTTGCATTGGTATCTCTGATGCTCTGTGTCGCTCTTGTCATCGGCGTCGCGGCGTGCGATCCCGAGACTCCTGCCGACATTCCCAGCGCCGAGACCGAGAACGGACTTTTCACCAACGGCACGTTCGGCAGCACAACGGGCAATACCTACCCCCTTACCCCGACCAACTGGACGGGTTCTCGCGGCAGCTCCAGCGGCTCCAACGCCACTCCGAGCGGCTCCGACAACCTCATCGCAGGCGTCATAAGCGTCGATCCCGACGTGTACAGCGACAACAGGGGTACCTACGGCAACGTAGCCAATCCTTCCAAACCGGAAGGCGTCGAGGACGACAACATCTTGATGTTGTACAACAAAGTGCCCACGGTCTACAAGTACACTTCTGCGTCTGTATCGCTCGCGACCTCGTCCTATTACAAGCTGACGGTCTGGGTATATACCGACATTGACGACGAGGCAGAGGACTTCACCGACAAGAGCGGCGCATACATCTATGTCAACGGCGCGGCGTATGCGGCGTTCAAGGCGATCGACACCGAACGCGAGTGGACTCAATACACCGTCTACATCGAGACGTCCGACATCTCGTCGCAGAGCATCACCGTGGTACTCTCTTTGGGCGACGGCAATCTTTCGGGCGGCGCGCTGACGCAGGGCTATGCCTACTTTGACGACGTCAAGCTCGAAAATCTCTCCGACGTCGAAGACGGCGAAGAAGAATTCACTGCCGAAGACTTCGCGGCGATCACCGCGGACGACACGACCGCCAAATATACTATGAAGGTCTCGGACGGCGAGTTTGACTACTCGACGACGACCTCGGCTCCGTACACCGCGTCCAAGTGGACGGGCGTCGCAGGCAGAGGCGACGGCGACAACGCGCCCTCCTCTTCCACCTATGCCAGCAAGGGCATCATCGATTCCACCGTCACGACTTCGGTCGAAGCGGCCGATGGGACCGACGTCCAAGTCACGGTCGCTCCCGGCACCGTCGGCACCAAGATGCTGATGATCAACAACAGACGCGCGACCGCATACGGCTACCGCAGCTCTGCGGCTATGCGCTTGATGGGCGGCAATGACAGCTACTACAAAGTCTCCGTCAAGGTCCGCACCGCAAACATCGTCGGCAACGGCGTGACCGTCGCCCTCACCGACGGCTCCAATACGAGCGTTCCTTATTTCGAAAAGGGCAACATCGTCACGAACGGCGAATGGTCGACGATCGAGATCTTTGTCGCCGCCAACCAATTCCGTTCCACGGACGTCTATCTTGAGCTGTGGCTGGGCAGAGGCGGCGCCGACAACACCGATACGCACGTCACGGGCGTCGCGTTCTTCGACGGCGTGACCTTGCAGACCATCGACAAAGCGACCTACGACGACGCGGCCGACGAAGAAAACACCGTGTCATTCCTCACCGACGAAGACGAGCTTGACCGCGACTCTTTGACTGTCGGCTCGTTCAGCGTTGCGGACAACGACAACTTGATCGCAGACCGCACCAATTGGCAGACCGTCGACACTTCCGTAGCGGAAGGCGAAACTTGGACGGCTCCCGAGCTCTTCCCGGGGCTCGAAAATCCGGGCGCTCCCGTCCCCGCTTGGGACTCGAGCGTGCTTGTGATCAACAACTACAAGCCGTCGTCCTTCTCTCTGTCCACAGTCGGAGAAGACACCAACGCGACCTATACGATCGAACGCAACCGCTGCTACATCATCTCCGTCTGGGTCAAGACCCAAGACATCCCGTCGGGTTCGGGCGTCACTCTCGCGCTGTTCTCCTATGACGAGAGCGCGAAAGAGGACGAGCGCAAGACTCAGCTCTCGTCGTTCACATCGATCAACACCGAAGATCTCGAGGACTACCGCAGCGAGGGCAACAACGATTATACCGAATTCAGATTCGTGATCAAAGGCGCCAACGACGGTCCCACCCAAGTCGGTCTCGACATCGGCTTCGGTAGCGGCACCGCAATGTCGCCGACGACGATGCTGTCCGGCTATGCATTCGTATCCACGATCACGATCGAGCCCATCGAATACAGCGAGTACTCTTCCGTCTCGACGAGCACGGTCGTCAAGTCTGTCTCGCTGCTCGGCAGCAGCGGCAGCGCAGAGCTGTCCTCCAACGGCTACTTTGAGTTCATCGACGTCGCCGCCACTCAGTCGGCATATGCCGACGTTGCGGCGGAAGAGGGCAAAACCGTCTTTGGCGACAACGGCGATCTCGTCGATTACCTCGGCGTGCCCGACGGCTGGACGATCAACAAGTCCTCCGCCCTCACCGACGGTCAGACCGTCGCCGGCGTCCTCGATCTCGGCAACTCCGCTCAGCTCGACAGCTCCAACATCACCGGCGCCTTCGACACGATCGATCCCGATCTCTTCTACGACTCGATCGGCATTGTCGGAGCCGACACGGATACCTATCCCAACGTGCTCGCTGTCCGCAGCGCGGACTATGTGACATATGAGAGCGACAGCGTCTCGCTGTCCGCGTCCTCGTACTACTTGCTCGGCATTTGGGCAAAGACTGACGGCAAGAGCACGATCACGGTATCTCTCGACGCGTCCACCGACAGTGCGGAGATGACCACCTTCGCACCCACCGACAGCAATTGGCACTTCTATGCATTCTATGTCAGAACGGGCTTCACTTCCGTCGACGTCACGATGACGGTAGGAGTAGGTACGAGTTCCTCCTCCGGTTCGTTCAACACCGCATACTTCGCGATCGCCAACTATGCCGCGATCACCGAATCGGCATTCGACGCGGCGCAGAGCGCTGACACGGAGACCGACTACAACACCGTCAAGTCTTTCGTCATCGACTCGTTTGACAGCTCATCCGATCTCGCCGAGATCTCCGCTCCCGACAACTGGACGGGCGCGACAGTGGACGAAGACGCAAGCACTGCGGACGACGACTTTGTCGGCGGCATATTCAATCAGCGCGAGGGCGACTGGTCGCTGCTCGGCATCGATCCCGACAGCGCCGAACAATCTGCGATCGCTAACAAGCTCGAAGCGAGCACCAAGCTCGGCGACAGCGTGCTCGGCGACAACGTGCTCGTCATCAACAACAAGATCGACGGCGCATATGCGTTCACTTCGGACAGCGTCACTCTCGAGGGCGACACCTATTACAAGGTGAGCATCTGGGTGCTGACATACGGACTTGACCAAGACGAGACCGCCACCCTGTCCCTCAAGCTCAACAACTTGTCCTACACCTTCGGCAGACAGAACAATGTCGACGACAACGACGCAGATCGCAAGATCAACACGTCGACCTATTCCGAAGACGGCGCCGAAACTGTCGGAGACTGGAAGTGCTACACCTTCTATCTGCACACCGAAGAGGGAGTCACCCCCACCGCAACGATGACCGCGCAGCTCGGCTTTGACGGCGCGATGATCGACGGATATGCGTTCTTCGACAACTTCTCGATCGACAAGATCACCGAGGAAGAATTCACCGCGGCGACCGGCGAGGATATGGCAGTCGGCAACAATTGGTCGATCACATTCACTCAAGAAGACGCCGACGCAGAAGAAGAACCCGAAGAGACCGACCCG
Source organism: uncultured Christensenellaceae bacterium (assembly GCA_944381315.1). Taxonomy (GTDB): domain Bacteria; phylum Bacillota; class Clostridia; order Christensenellales; family UBA3700; genus Ornithoclostridium. The sequence continues at coordinate 40,328 of CALWKR010000027.1, read as the reverse complement.
ACCGAGGAACCGACAGGCTCCGATCTGATCTGGGTGTGGATCACCACCGGCGTCATCGGCGTGATCCTGCTTGTGGTCGTCATCGTCGTGCTCGTCAAGAAGTACACGCACAGCCGCAAGTTCACCACCCGCAAGAAGCAGACCGCTCCCGTCAACAGATCCAACGACAGGAGAAGCGACAACAATTCCGGCGGCGACAAGCGCTGACGGTCAACGCAACAAAAAGGGCGCGGCATCAAGCCGCGCCCTTCTTTTTTTTGTCATCCTCGGCGAGCTATGTCCGCGATCGCCTCGCCTATGTCTGCGTCAAGGCACACCGCCCTGTCCGCTATCGCGTCGGGAGCGAACGCTTCGCCCTTGTTGACGCAACAATACAGCGCATTTTTGTTCTGCGCCGCGATCCGCCAAAACGGGAATTTGATTATGCCCGGGGTATTGGCTCCCACACCGAGTTCAAGCAGTACAAGCTTGCCGCCGCCATACTTTTGCACAAAGTCCTCATAGCGTGACGTAGCGGCGTGCCATCCTTCGTCCTCGACGAATTTGTCGTCCGATCTGAGGTTGGGGACCACGGGAGCGCCGCATACGGGACAGCGCGGTATGAGCGCGCTCGGCACGCGCATATCGCGCTGCGCGGCTACCATCGCACGCACGGACTGCTCGTTGTCGAACGTCTTCTCGCAGCACGGAACGCTGCATTGAAACAGCCCATAGTCGCCCTGCGTGTAAAAGAGCCGCGCCTTGTCGCAGCCGGCGAGTCTGAATTGGTGATCGACGTTGGTCGTCAAGACGAAATAGTTTTTGCCTTCGACCAGCGCGAGCAAGTCGAGATAGGGCTTGCCGGCAGGCACGTCGTAGCGATTGTAATATATGTGGCGCGACCACCATGCCCAATAGGATTCCTCATCCTCGAATGGATAAAATCCGCCCGAATATATGTCTCTTATGCCGTATTTGTCGGCAAAGTCGCCGAAATATTTGCGGAACCTCTCGCCCGAATATGTCAATCCTGCCGACGTCGAAAGCCCTGCGCCGGCGCCGATCAAGATCGCGTCGGCGTCATCGATCGCGTTGCGCACTCTCTGCGTCTGCTCCCAATATTGAGGAGTAGATCTGAGCGTCCCTGTCTTTGTAAACATCGAAGATCACCTCCATGCCGCTGTCATCGGCGGCAACAAAATCGCTGACGGTGTCGACGGCGATCCTCGCCGCCGCCTCGTTGGGAAAACCGAACTCCCCCGTTGAAATGCAACAAAACGCTATGCTGTGCAAACCTTCCTCTTGCGCGAGCTCCAAACATGAGCGATAACACGACGCAAGCAGCTCGCAGTCGCGCTTGCTCGGCGCTCTGCCTCTCACGATCGGGCCTACGGTGTGCAGCACATATCTGCACGGCAGATCGTATGCAGCGGTGATCTTGGCTCGGCCCGTCGGCTCTTCATGCCCTTGCTCGCGCATGATCTTTGCGCATTCTGCTCTCAGCTGCACTCCGGCATATGTGTGTATGGCGTTGTCTATGCAGCCGTGACACGGGACAAAACATCCCAGCATTTGCGAGTTGGCGGCATTGACGATCGCGTCGCATTTTAGCCGCGTGATGTCTCCCTGCCACAGATATATCCTCTCTCCGACAGGCGTCAGATCGTCGATCGAGACGATGCCCTTTGCCTCTGTCTCCGCCCTGAGATATTCGTCCTGGATACACAAAAATTCCGCGTCGACGGGACGCGGAGCTCTGACGTTGAACAGCGCTCTCAGCAATTGCTTTGCTTCATCGTCGCTTTCGGGCGTCTTTATGCCGCGAAAGCGCGGATCTTCGGCAAGCAGCGCCGCAATCAAATATTCTCTTCTCTGTCGCTGGGTCATGTTTCACCACTCTATGTGACGCGTCTCGATCGGCTTGACCGACAAGTCGAACACGTCTATGCTCCCCTCGCAGATGTAGAACGCGCTCAGCGCGCTCTGCGATCGTGCGTCGGGATAGATCTCGTACATATATCTATTTTTTTGAAACAGCCGCGGCACTGCGGACTCGCCGATCTCGCGCACTTTGCCCCTGACCGTGATCGCGACGCTCGACATCGTGTCGCGTCCGCATACGCCCGTCAACGAGATCGTCGGACGAGCTTTGAGCCTGCGGTAGAAATTCTTGCTCTTTGCAGTCAAAATATACAGTCCGCCGTCGTCGCAGTCCATGATGTCGATCGCGCAAGTCACGGGATCGCCGCCGTCCGAAGTGGCGGCGACGACCGTGTGTATCTTGTGCGTCAACAGCTCAAAACAATCCCGAGCCGTCATGCTTCGACTACGCTGATCCTCTCGCGGATGTGATCGCCCTTTTCGATCTCGTCGACGACCGCGATCGCATAATCTGCATAGCTGATCACGCTTTCGCCCTTGGAACCGACGATGAGTTGGTCTCCGCCGAGCAGATACTTGCCCGTTCTGGCGCCGTCTGCACGGAAATCTGCGGCAGGGCTGACGAATGTCCACTTGACGTCATTCCTCTCTTTGAGCTCAAAATAGGTCTTGACCTGAGCGCTCGCAAGGGGACGAAACACGTCGGGGAATTCAGGCGTCTGATAGAGCATCTTCCCGGGAGCGACGTACAGGCTGCCCGCACCGCCGACATAGATGAGTCTGGTCTCGGAACCGGACAGCAAGTCGCACAGATGCTTCAACGTCTCGCTGTGCAGGTGCAGATCCTCTTCCTTCCATGCTCCGAAAGCGTCGACGACAGCGTCATAGCCCTTCAGATCTTCCTTGGTGATGTCGAACAGATCCTTGACGACGACCTTGTCTGCGACGGTCTTGTTCTCGCCCCTGACGAACGCCGTGACGTCCATGCCTCTGTCCTTTGCCTCTTTGACGACAAGCTGTCCCACTCTGCCGTTTGCGCAAACTACTGCGATCTTTTTGCTCATTTTTGTATCCTCCGAATTGTTGTTTTTTTGTTGTAACCTTATCGATTACAACGACAGTATAGCGTACCAATGTTGTAATGTCAAGCGTTACAACAAATTTTTTCGAAAAATTTTTTCTGCAAAAAAATCGCGGCGCTCGGCCGCGAACGAAACGCGATCCCTATGCCGCAAAGCTCCTCGGTCTCTTTCAACTCGGCAAGCAATTCCGCGAACGCAAAAAAATCGCGGCGCTCGGCCGCGAACAAGGGCGCAATTCCTATGCCGCAAAGCGCCTCAGTCCTTCAATTCCGCAAGCAGTTCCGCGAGCGTGGTCGACGCGAGAGAATGCTCCATCGCCGCCTGCGCCGCTTGAAGCCTGCCGTCGAGCACGTCATGGATGCGTCTGCCGACGGGGCAGTTGCGATCAGGCGACTCGTGGAAGTGGAACAAGCCCTTCTTCTCCACACAGTCGACTGCTCGATAGACGTCCAGCATAGTGATCTGCGAAGGATCGACTTTGAGCGACGCGCCGCCGCTGCCGCGCGCGACCTCGATCATTCCTGCGTCGCGCAGTTGAAGCAATATCCTGCGTATGACCACGGGATTGACGTGCACGCTCGAAGCGAGAAAGTCGGACGTGGTCTTGCACTTGTCCTTGAAATATTCTATCGCCAACAAGATGTGAGTGGCGATCGTTAGTCTTGACGAGATCTGCATCTTTCCTCCGTTCGCCGCTATTATAGCGCTCGAACGTTGTAAAGTCAAGCGTTACAATGATCGATCTTTCGTCATTTTTCGATATAGATGCTCTGTCCCAAGAAGACGGCGCCGCCCTCTATGCCGTTGAGCGCGGCGAGCTTGTCGGGATCGACGCCGTGCGCGGCGGCTATGCTTTGCAGGGTGTCGAACGGCTTGACAATATAATATTCGCCGTCGCGGCGCACGATCGCGAGCTTCATGCCGCAAAACAGTTTTTCTCCCGCGGCTATATTGTTGTCGCGCGCGATCTCGCGCTCAGAGACAGCGTACTTGCGCGCGACGGAATGCAGATCTTCGCCCTCGCGCACGGTATGTACAAAATATTTCATGTTTGCCTCCACTATAACATACGCGCGCCGATCGCGGATAGAACGCGCCTTTCATAGGCGCTCGCCGCAAGTCATATAATTGCGTATGAAACGCGTCGTCAAGGCATTCGCGCTGGTCACCGCCGTGTCGGTGGCTACGCGGCTGATGTCCTTCTTCTTCAAGATCTATCTCTCGCGCGAGCTAGGCGCCGAAGTCCTCGGACTCTATCAGATCGCCCTGTCCGTGCTGTCGCTGATGTCGTGCATAGGCAGCAGCGGCCTGCCGGTGACGCTATCGCGCCTCTCTGCCGAGAACAAAGCTCTCGGCGACACTCGCCGCAGCGACAGTCTGACGTCGCTGTGCCTGCTCATATCTTCCGGCGCCGCGCTTGCCCTCACTCTTGCCGCGCTCGCCTTTCCCGACGCGATCTCGGCGATCTTCTCCGATCGCCGATGCGTGCCCGTGTTCTATGCCTGCCTGCCGCTGCTCGCGACGACTTCGATCTATGCGACGCTGCGCGGACGTTTTTGGGGCGAGAGGAATTACGCTGTCTTCGCGGCGACCGAACTGCTGGACGAAATCTCCAAAATTATCCTGTCCGTGTTGTTTATCAGCGGTTTGGGCATTGCATTTGCCGACAACTCCGCCTATGCCTACGCGCTTGTCGGAGGCGACGTAGTCGTCGTCGCAGTGCTCGTCGTATGCTATTTCGCCGCAGGCGGCAAGATCGCCAAGCCGCACGGAGCGCGCAAGGTGCTCGCCTCTGCCGCGCCCCTCACTGCGGCACGAGTCGTCGGCAGCGGCATAGGCACTCTCAACTCTCTTCTCCTTCCTGCTCTGCTCGTCTCGCTTTGCGGCTTGACGGCAGCGCAGGCGACTGCGGAATTCGGAAGAGCGAGCGGCATGGTCATGCCTCTGCTGTTCATCCCGTCTTCGCTGACAGGCTCCCTCGCCGTAGTGATGATCCCCGAGCTTGCGTCGATGAGCGCAACGGGCAACAACGCCGAGATCGCGCGCACGAGCGCAATGGCAGTCAAATTCGCCGCCTGCGTCAGCGCATTCTTCTTCGTTGTCTTCTGTGCGTGCGGCGAGCAGATCGGCAATCTGCTCTATGACGACGCGACAGCCGGCAAATATCTTTCCGTCGCCAGCGCGGCGATGATCCCTATGTGCCTCAACGGCATTTGCACGTCCGTGCTCAACTCTTTGGGCAAGGAAAGCCTGACTTTCGCGACCGGTACGGCAAGCTCGCTGTTGCTCGCCGCATTGATGGCGGCGCTCGTCTCGAGCTGCGGAATCTACGCTTATTTCATCGCGATGCTCGCCGCGCAGACGCTGTCGCTCGGCGCCTACCTGCTGTTTATGCACAAATACTCGCATCTCCCTTCCGAAACGACGATACAGCTCGCGGCGCTGATCTTGTTTGCAGCGATCACGGCTTTTGCGCTGTCCCAACTGTCCTCGCTGATGTCTCGGCTGCATCCGCTCGTGCCGATCGCCGTGACGGGCGTGGTCGCTTTGATCTTCTGTGCGCTCTACATCGTGCTGAGCGGTACGATCACGCGCCGCGACGTCGCCGCACTGTTGCGAAAGTAGTGCAAAAAGCCGAATTTTCGAATACAGGTCAAAAAAATGCGGCGCCGCAATCGCGGCGCCGCACAGATGTCTTGACTCAGACCGCCGGTCTGGCTTTTTCGCCGTCCGACGGCTCTTTCTTGCGCGGTTTGATGTAGCCCGACTTTTCGAGCAGCGACGTCAGCCTGCCGTATACCAAATATGTGAGCAAACCGTTGAGCACGATCCACAGCGGCTGCGAGATCATCTTGGACAGCATCATCTGCAAATACGGCTCGCTCACTCCCCAGCCCTCGCCGATCACGACTTTTGCGAGCGTGTACGGATAGAGCGAATAGAGGCTTGCGGCTTCGTAGTCGCCGATCGGGATGATGAAGATGCTCGTCGTCTCTCCGAGCGCCGTCAGTCCGAGAGTGCAAACGACAAAGCAGGCTCCCATCGTCGCGAGCAGCTTGTAGATCGTCTTCCACGACGTATAGCGATTGAAGAGCCCTGCGATCATCGCCATGACGGCGTTGGACAGCCCGATGATGACGGAATACGGTCCTTGAGGGAACACGAGTCCGGGAATGAGATCGGCTATGAAAGCGACCGCAAATCCCTGCCACGGGCCCAAGATGAATCCCGAGAGATAGCAGAACAGATAGACGAGACTGATCCTGCCGAGATAAGTACCGAATGACGGAAATGAGCAAAGATTCAGCACCACTCCGAGTGCCACAAAAATTGCCATATCAGCTATTCGTTGAGTTTTGCTGCGCATAATGCACCTCCGAATAATTGATACGGCAGAGAGCCGACGAAAAACAATGGCTTGTATTCGCAGCGGACGCAACACGATACCGCAAGCTTTCGCTTTTCGTTTGAGGGCGACATCCCATCCCTCAACACTTAACGCATCGTATTTACTCTGCCGCTATCATAATAGCACAGCGGCGTCGGTTTGTCACTCGTTTTCGCCCACTCGCCGAAAATTCGCATACAAGCGTGCGGCAGGCGCACAATATCGGTATGCTGACGGCGTTTGTGAGAACATTGATAATATATGCGTTTTTGCTTATCATACTTAGGCTTATGGGCAAAAAGCAGCTCGGCGAATTGCAGCCTTTCGAGCTCGCGATCACGTTGGTCGCGGCAGATCTCGCGTGCATCCCGATGTCGGACACGCAGGTGCCGATCGTCTACGGTCTCGTGCCGATATTCGCGCTGTTCATTGCCGAAGTCGCGATCACGATCATGGTCAAGAAGTCCGTCAAGCTCCGCCGTGCGATAAACGGCAAGCCCGTCATCGTGATCACTCCCGACGGCATCGACGGCGACGCTCTCGACAAGCTCGAAATGACTGCCGGCGATCTCAACGAGGCTCTGCGCAGCAAGGATGTATTCTCGCCCGACTGCGTGCGCTATGCGATCGTCGAGACCAACGGCGATCTGTCCGTGATCACGGACGACGAGCGCCCCGCTCCGCGCGACATCCCCTACACTCTCATCTGCGACGGCAAATTGATGAACGACAACTTGGACAAGAGCGGCTTTGACGAAGCCAAGCTGCGCAGCGTATTGAGCCGCCACGAACTTTCGCCCAAGCAAGTGCTGTTGATGACCGACCTCGGCAACGGCGAATACTACTTGCAGCCGCGCCGCGGCAAATTCCTTGTGGAGAGCGCGCAATGAGGTGCGGCACCAAGCCCAACTACTTTTTTTGGATCAAGCTGACGATAGCGCTCGGGCTGACGGCGGCGATCCTCGCGTTCGGGATCGCGGAAGAGGTCTATATGAATGACGCCTTTGACGACATATGCGATCAATGCGACCGCGTGATAGCCGCGATAAACGAAGGCGACGACGCAGCCGCTTTGGAGCTCGCGGACGCAATGCGCGAGCAATGGGCGCACACGCGCGACGTACTCGAATTCATGTATCCCAATGCCGACGTCAAGGACATAATGCCCCAGTTGGGCGAATTGTCGGGAGACTTGCAGGCGCAGCTCGATGACGACGCGGTGGCTCGCGCAAAGATGATCGCCGCGCTTGCAGAGAACAGCAAAAATCTGCTCTCCTTCAAATGGAAAAATATCTTGTAAATGCGAAAAACAAACACGGGCACAAAAATTCGTGCCCGCAAAACTTTGCCCTCAAAGCCCCAGCCGAGGTCTTAGATACTTGCCCGTCTCGTTGTGCGGATCCGCCGCGACTTCTTCGGGAGTGCCTTGCGCGACGATCGTACCGCCTGCGTCGCCGCCCTCAGGCCCGAGATCTATGATGTGATCGGCGACCTTGATGACGTCGAGATTGTGTTCGATGACTACGACGGTGTTGCCGTTGTCGGCGAACTTCTGCAAGATCGCGATCAGTTTCTTTACGTCATGGGTATGCAAGCCCGTCGTGGGCTCGTCGAGGATATATATCGTCTTGCCCGTACTGCGCTTGGACAGCTCTGTCGCCAGTTTGACGCGCTGCGCCTCGCCGCCCGACAGCGTAGTTGCGGGCTGACCGAGTTTGATATAGGACAGTCCGACGTCGTTGAGAGTCTTGATCTTGTTGTAGATCTGCGGAATGTTGGCAAAGAAGTCGCATGCCTCCTCGACGCTCATTTCGAGCACGTCATAGATGCTCTTGCCCTTGTACTTGACTTGCAGCGTTTCGCGATTGTAGCGCTTGCCGCCGCAGACTTCGCACGGAACGTAGACGTCGGAGAGGAAGTGCATCTCTATCTTGCGGATGCCGTCTCCGCTGCAATGCTCGCAGCGTCCGCCCTTGACGTTGAACGAAAATCTGCCTGCCTGATAGCCGCGCGCCTTTGCTTCGGGAGTCTTGGCGAACAGCTCTCTGATCGCGGTGAACACTCCCGTATATGTCGCAGGGTTGGAGCGCGGAGTGCGCCCGATCGGGCTTTGATCGATGCGGATGACCTTGTCGAGATGTTCCACTCCGTCGATGCCGTCGCACTCGATCGCGGTATAGCGCGCGCCGTTGAGCTTTTCGGCGAGTTCGGGATAGAGGATCTCGTTGATGAGGCTGCTCTTTCCGCTGCCCGATACGCCCGTGATCGCGACGAACTTGCCGAGAGGGATCTTGACGTCTATGTTTTTGAGATTGTTTTTGCGCGCGCCGCGGATAGTGATGAATTCGCCGTTGCCGGCGCGTCTGACGCTCGGCACCGCGATCTTCTCTCTGCCCGACAGATAGGCGCCCGTAATCGAGCGCGGACAATTCTTGACGTCCTCGGGAGTGCCGCAGACGACGACTTCGCCGCCGTTCACTCCTGCGCCGGGGCCGATGTCGACGATCCAATCCGCGCGCTCCATAGTCTCTTCATCGTGCTCGACGACGATGAGCGTGTTGCCGAGATCTCGCAGCCTGCACAGCGTCGCGAGCAGCTTGTCGTTGTCGCGCTGGTGCAGTCCTATGCTGGGTTCGTCGAGGATATATAGCACTCCCATCAAGCCGCTGCCTATCTGCGTCGCGAGCCTGATGCGCTGCGCCTCGCCGCCCGACAACGTCCCTGCCGATCTGCCGAGAGACAGATAGCCGAGTCCGACGTTGAGCAAAAAGTTGAGCCTTGCGGAGATCTCTTTGAGGATCTGATCGGCGATGATGCTCTCGCTCTTGCCCAATTTGAGCTTGTCGAAAAACTCCGCCAATTTGACGATCGAGAGGTTGCAGATCTCCCAGATATTTTTGCCTCCGACATAGACCGACAGCGCCTCGGGCTTGAGCCTTTTGCCGTGGCAGACGGTGCACGGAACGTCGTGCATATATCTCTCGATGTCCATTCTGACGTTGTCCGACGACGTCTCGCGATAGCGGCGCGCGAGGTTGTTGATGACTCCTTCGAAGCTCCTTGTGAACGACGCCTTGAAGTTGGCGGTATTGAACTTGTACTCGATCTTGGTGCTGTCGCCGTAGAGGATGACGTTCTGCACCTGCTCGGGCAGCTCGCGGAAGGGGGTGTGAAGACTGAAACCGTACTTGCGGCTGAGCGCTCCGAGAGCCTCGCGCGACACCTTGCCCGAATCTATGAACCAGCCGCTGACGTCGACCGCGCCGTCGGCGAGGGACTTGTCCCACTTGACGACTTTGTTGATGTCGATCTCTTGCGTAAAGCCGAGGCCTCCGCACTTGGGGCATGCGCCGTAGGGCGAGTTGAACGAGAACAGTCTCGGCGTCAGCTCCTCGATGCTGACGTCGCAGTCGGGGCAGGCGTAGAGCGTGGAATAGAGCGTCATGACGCCGTCCGTCTCCGCTTCGACGAGACCGTCGGCGAGTTTGAGCGCATTCTCCAAACTGTCGACAAGTCGGCGCGTTATCCCGTCCTTGACGACGAGCCTGTCCACGACGATGCCGATGTTGTGCTTTTTGTTTTTGTCGAGCTTGATCTCTTCGCCGAGCTCGTAGTCCGTGCCGTCTACGATCGCGCGCATATATCCGTTTTTGTGCAGCTGTTCCAGCTGTTTGGAATATTCGCCCTTGCGTCCGCGGACGATCGGCGCGACGATCCTGACCTTGCTCCCCTGCGGCGACGCGAGGATGCGATCGGCGATCTGGTCGACTGTCTGCTGCTCTATCTTCTTGCCGCAGACCGGGCAATGCACCTCGCCCACTCGCGCATAGAGCAATCTGAGATAGTCATAGATCTCGGTGACCGTGCCGACGGTGGACCGAGGGTTGTTGGACGTAGTCTTTTGATCTATCGAAATGGCGGGCGAAAGTCCGTCGATGTAGTCGACGTCGGGCTTGTCCATCTGCCCCAAGAATTGGCGCGCATACGAAGAGAGGCTCTCGATGTAGCGCCTCTGCCCTTCGGCAAAGATCGTGTCAAAGGCGAGCGACGACTTTCCCGATCCGCTCAGACCCGTGAATACGACCAGCTTGTCGCGCGGAATGGACACGTCGATGTTTTTGAGGTTGTGCACCCTCGCTCCCTTTACGAATATATCTTCTCTCATATTTTTGAATGATACCTTTCGCTCCCGAAAAAGTCAAGCGTTTTTGGAGCCGCCCTTTTTGCCTAGCGCGGCTATCTGTTTTTTGATCTCCGCCGCCTGTTCGCGGTACCTGATCGCCAGCTCGAAATCGAGCGACGACGCGGCGACTTTCATTGCGCTCTGCACCCTGTCCAGCTCCTTGTACAGCTCCGCCGCCGACGTCTTGCCCTTCTTGGGCTCGTCCGAAAGCTTCTTGGTGATCTCGAGCGTATTGGTGACGGACTTGACGATCGTGCGCGGCGTAATGTGGTGCTCTGCGTTGTACGCGCTCTGTTTCTCGCGTCTGCGCTCCGTCTCGTCTATCGCGCGGCGCATAGAGCCCGTGATCGTGTCGGCATACATTATGACGCGCGCCTCGCTGTTGCGCGCCGCTCTGCCTATCGTCTGGATCAGCGACGTCTCGCTGCGCAAAAATCCCTCTTTGTCCGCGTCGAGAATGGCGACGAGCGTAACTTCGGGCAGATCCAGCCCCTCTCTGAGCAAGTTTATCCCTACGAGCACGTCGAAGTCGCCTCTGCGCAATCCCGAGATGATCTCTATGCGGTCGAGCGTATCGACGTCGGAGTGCATATACTTGACTTTGACGTGTTGCTCGGCGAGATATTGAGTCAAACTCTCCGCCATCTTCTTTGTCAAAGTCGTGACGAGCACTCTGCCCTTTTTCGCCGTTTGGACGTTGATTTCCGACAACAGGTCGTCAATTTGTCCTTCGACGGGACGTATCGTGACGGGCGGATCGAGCAGTCCCGTCGGACGTATGAGCTGCTCCACCACCTGCCCCGCCTCTTTGAGTTCGTATGGTCCCGGCGTCGCCGACACGCAGATCATCTGTCCCACGCGCGCGTCGAATTCCTCAAAGCGCAGCGGACGATTGTCGTATGCAGACGGCAGTCGGAAGCCGTAGTCGACGAGGTTGACTTTGCGCGCAAGATCGCCGTTGTACATGGCGCGCAGCTGCGGCAACGTCATATGGCTCTCGTCGACGAACAGAATGAAATCTTTGGGGAAGAAGTCGAGCAGCGTGTAGGGCGGCTGACCGGGCTTGCGGCCGTCGAAGTAGCGCGAATAGTTCTCTATCCCGCTGCAATAACCCATCTCGCGGATCATCTCTATATCGTAGCTGACGCGCTCTTTGAGGCGCTGCGCTTCGAGGAGCTTGCCCTGGGTCTCGAACTGCTTGACGCACTCGACCATGTCTTTGCCGATCTGATCGAGCGCCTGCTCCTTCTTGGACTTTTCGACGACATAGTGGCTCGCCGGGAAGAGGTTGATGTGTTTGAGCTCGCTTATCGGCTTGGCGGTCAGAGGATCGAATTGGACGATCTTGTCTATCTCGTCGCCCCAGAACTCTATGCGCACCGCTATCTCGGAGCTGTCGACGGGGAATACCTCGACGACGTCGCCCCTGACGCGAAAGCTCGCGCGCTCGAACTCGATGTCGCTGCGTTTGTACTGGATGTCGATCAGTCTGTCGATGAGCTCTTCTCTGTCCATCGTCATGCCGGGGCGGAGCGAGATCGCGAGCGAATAATATTCGAGAGGCGCGCCGAGGCCGTAGATGCACGATACCGACGCGACGACGATGACGTTGCGGCTCTCGCAGAGCGCGCCCGTAGCGGAGTGGCGCAGCTTGTCTATCTCGTCATTGATTGACAAATCCTTCTCGATATAGGTATCCGTGCGCGGAATGTACGCCTCGGGCTGATAATAATCGTAATAGGAGACGAAATACTCTACTCTATTGTTGGGAAAAAATTCGCGAAAATCGTTGCAGAGCTGCGCGGCGAGAGTTTTGTTGTGAGCGATGACGAGAGCCGGGCGGTCGAGCTGCGCGATGACGTTCGCCATAGTGAAAGTCTTGCCGCTGCCCGTGACGCCCAAAAGCACTTGCGTCCTAAGTCCGTCCTTGACGCCCCGGACGAGCTGTTCTATCGCCTGCGGCTGATCGCCGCAGGGCTTGAATTTGCTGTGAAGTTCGAACATAGTCGTCAGATCGCCGCGATTATCCTCGTCAAGATGGCGGAAGCTATCGCGCCCAAGACGACGAGAATGATCTTGAGCTTGATCATGCGCTGCTCGCTCTCGATCTGACGGGCGAAAGCGTAGCCGTTTTGATGCAGGGTGAAGCAAAAGACGCGCTCCCCCTTCCTCTCGGTGTCGATCAGCTCGAAATAATCTTCGAGCACGAGAGTTTTGAGGCACGGTTCCAGATCTTCGCGATTGAAACTCTTGCTGAAAGGGATCTTTTCGAGAAGCTCCGTGGGCGTCATCAAACACTTGCCCTCGGACTTGATCGCCTTGAAGTAGATCGCCTTCATGATCATCGTCTCTTTTTTGCTGAGCACGTTACCTCCTATGCAAGCGCGAAATGCATGATCAACGCGACGATGACGCCGCCGACGATGCCGCCTATCAAGCCGCCTATCAGCCCGAATACCAACGCCGCCTTTCCGCTGCCTGCGATCTTCTTTATCTGCTTTTCAAAGCCCTTGTCCCCGTTGTCGATGACGACGACCGGCCTGCCCGCCGCGTCTGTGCGGACGACCGTAGAATCTTTGTCGCTGTGCAGGGACATGGCTTTGAGCTCTTCATTGAGATTGCGCCCTTTAACTGTGACGGTGAGGCAGACTTCTTCGCCGTCGTCGTACTTCTTGATCACATGGCCTCCCGACACGAGTTCGAGCATCGCGGCGGAGCCGTCGCCATGGACGGCTGCGTCGATGTCGGACTTGTCCAGCACCGCGTATTTGTCGGCGGCGATACTGTCGCAGAGGCGATCGAGAAGTGTGAGCGCGTCTTGTGTCATGTCTTGATTATGCCCCGATTTTATCTTTCCACGCGGATGACGTTGCGCACGCCGATGACATTGTTGAGCTTGCCGATCTCCTCGATCGCGCTGCGCATATCGAACTCCTTGGTCTTGTGCGTGATGAAGACGACGGGAATGATCTCCTTGCTGTCCGCCTGGCGCATCTGGCTGATAGACACCTTGTGTTTTTTGAACACGGCGGCGATGTCCGCGATCACACCGACGACGTCGTGTACGTCGAGCCTGATGTAGTAGTCGCTCTCATAGTTGTATTCGATGTCCGACTCGGTCATGCTGACGTTCATCTCGGAATAGCGCGCATGCTTGTCCTGTCTTGCGCAGAACACGATGTCGCTGACGATCGCGCTGCCCGTCGGGAGCGCGCCGGCGCCTCTGCCGTAGAGCATGATGTCTCCGACGTTGTCGCCGACGAGGAAGACGGCATTGAACGAGTCGTTGACGTTGGCGAGAGGATGGTTCTTGTCAAGGAAGACGGGGGTGACGCGCGCCTCGATCTTGTCGCCGTGGCGCTTCGCGATCGCGAGCAGCTTGACGACAAAGCCCAGATCCGAAGCGACCGCAATGTCCTCTTTGGTGATGCCCGTGATGCCTTCGCGCGAGATGAGTTCGACGGGCAGACGCTTGTTGAACGCGAGCGACGAGAGGATGGACAGCTTGTAACTGGAATCATATCCCTCGACGTCCGCGACCGGATTTGCCTCGGCATAGCCGAGCGCCTGAGCGTCTTTGAGCACGTCGGCATAGTCCGCGCCTTCTTGGGTCATCTTGCTGAGGATATAGTTGGTCGTGCCGTTGATGATGGCTTTGATCTCGAGGATGGAATTGGCTTGCATTGCCTGCGTCATCACGCGGATGATGGGCATGCCGCCGCCCGTCGTCGCCTCATAATAGAGCCCTGCTCCCGTCTTTGCGGCAGCCTTTTCGAGGTCGACCCAGCTCTTGGCGAACATCTCTTTGTTGGAAGTGACGATGCTCTTGCCGGCTTCCAAAGCCTTGGTGAGGAAGGTCTTTGCCGGTTCGAGTCCGCCCATGCACTCGACGACGATGTCGACGTCGGGATTGTCGCAAATATCGTCTATGCTGTCGGCGACGATGCCCATATCGAGGCCGTATTTCAGCACCTTGTCCTTGTACTTGTCCAACACGGCGACGACCGTGAGGTCCACGCCGTACTCTTCGGCTATCTGCTTTTTCTTCTCGAGAAGGATTTCGAGCGTACCGCCTCCGACCACTCCGAGTCCGAGGATAGCGACTCCTGCTTTCTTCATATATTTCTCCTTTGCGCCTTGCGGCAAAATTATTTCGATGATCTGCGATCAGTTCGCATTATTTTCGTGCCTGTGTTGATGATCGGCACTTTGATGTCTTTTGGGGTGCTGCGGCATATTCGCGGCGTTGGCGTCGTACAAGATCTTGAGCCCCTTCAACGTGAGCGATCTGTCGACGATGTCCAAGATCTTCTCTCCGCCCGATTGAACGAGCTGGCTGAGTCCGCCCGTCGCGACGACTTTTGCGTCTTCAAGTCCGCTGTCGCTCCTGAGCTTGGCGATGATGTATTTGACGAGCCCGGTGAAGCCGTAAATGATGCCTGCCTGCAAGTTGGCTTCGGTGGTCTTGCCGACTATGCTCTCGGGACGCACGAGCTCGACATTGGTCAATCTCGCCGTGTTGTTGACGAGAGACTCCATAGCGGACTTGATGCCCGGGGCGATGCATCCGCCGAGGAACTCGCCCTTTGCGGATATGAGATTGAACGTCGTCGCGGTGCCGAAGTCGACGACGATGCACGGGCCTCCGTACAGCTTGTAGGCGGCGACGCTGTTGACTATGCGATCCGCGCCGACTTCATGCGGATTGGTGTACTTGACGTCGAGCCCCGTCTTTATGCCCATGCCGACGGCGATGGGTTTGATGCCGATGTAGTACTCGCAAGCGTGCTCGATCGTATAGTTGACCGACGGGCAGACGCTGGACATGATGACTCCGTCGATGTCGCCGAACGTGATGTTCTTGCCCGCAAACAGCGTGCTCATCGTCGCGCCGAACTCGTCGGATGTGCGCTCTACCTTGACGGAAATGCGCCAAGACTGGATCATCTTGGAGCCGTTGTAGACGCCCATCTTGATGTTGGTGTTGCCGACGTCAATTACCAGAAGCATTTTTGCCCTCCTGCGCACCGATCGCAAACACTATCGGCGGCGTAAGCAGCGTGAACGCGATCAATTCTATGACAAAGTTTATCGAGATCATTGCGGACATAAACTCGGGAGTGATCGCGCTGTCGCCGACCGTCTTGCCGCCGTAGAGCAACCAGATCATGCCGAGCACGAGCGCGGTGTTGGAGACCACTCCCACCGCGGACGAGACCGCGTCGATCGCCAGCTTGGCGGCCTTGGGCGGACGATGTCCTTGCTCTTTGCCCCGCCTCTCGGCGAGAAGCAGCAGCTTTTGGACGCCGTGGGCGACGAGAGGCGCTATCACTCGCGTCAGCACCGACACGAGCGGATTGCGGAACAGCGGCGCCGTGACGTTGCCGGCTCCCGTCGTGAACGCGCCGATGAGCGACACCAAGCCCATGAACAGCCCTGCCACGGCGGTGATCTTCCAATCTTGCGTCAGAGCCAAGACCAGCACGGGCAGCAGCGTCAACGCTATCGTTGCGGTGCCGAAACTGATCGGCATAAGTCCGAAAATGACGATGAGCGCAAGCCCTATCGCCGTGATCGCGATCCTCTTCGATCTCTTCATATTCCCTCGCTTGAGCTTGCGGAGCAATACCCATCAAGTCGTAATGATAATGCGCGTGCGACGCGTATAGCTATCGCCGTTTTGAATATTGTATCAAAATTTTGCACAACTTTCAACCGATTAAGCACACATTGGCTTTGCGCGCAAAAAAAGAAGCGCTCAGCGCGCTCCTTCGTCGTCCTTGCCTGCCTCGCCGCTATCCGCGAGCTTTTTGCGATAATTGCGGAAATTGAACGCTTCCCACGCCGTGTCGACGATCGCCACGGGCAGCACCGCGCACAGCGTAAAGGTCCAATATTGATCGGGATAGACCGCCACGAACGTGACCCAGGCGATGAACATGATCGGAGTGATGATCATCTTCCAGATCTTGTACGGCAGCGGTTTGGGATCGAGATCGAGCCACCAAGTGACGAAGTTGTACTTTTTCATAGCTCTATGATACCACCGCGCGGCGCTCCTGTCAATTGACGGGCGCGAAAAAGCGGCAAAGCGTCGAGCCTTGCCGCCATCGGCTGATCCGCCCTGCGGTATGTATTATTTGCAGCCGCAATCGCTGCCGCCGCAGCAGCTCAGAGCGACGAGCACGGGGATGATGTTGTTGCAGCCGCAGCCGCCCTTGCACCCTCCGCAGCAGAGCATGAGCAAGATGATCCAGAGGCAATCGTTGCCGCCAAATCCGCATTCGTTGAAATTGTTCATATTGAGACCTCCCGTATGATTGGGCGTTTTCACGCCCTTGCTAATTCACAATACGCAAAACGCGCGCAAAGTGTTCCTGATGACCAAATCAATTGACAATCGCCGCCAAACAACTTATAATCATTTATACGATTTGACAATGCCGCGCACACAGCGCGAAGGAAGTACATATGGCACAACTGACAATGGACAAATTGGTAGCCCTCTGCAAGAGCAGAGGTTTCATCTTCCCCGGCAGCGAGATCTACGGCGGTCTCGCCAACACTTGGGACTACGGCCCGTTGGGCGTGGAGCTCAAAAACAACGTCAAGCGCGCCTGGTGGAAGAAATTCGTGCAAGAGAATCCTCTCAACACGGGCGTCGACTGCGCGATCTTGATGAACCCCAACGTATGGGTGGCGAGCGGACACGTCGGAGGCTTCTCCGATCCGCTTATGGATTGCAAGAATTGCAAATCCCGTCACCGCGCCGACGACCTCATCGAAGACTATATGCGCCGCAAAGGCATCGAAGAGAGCATCGCCGGTTGGGACAACGCGAAGATGGAAAAGTACATCGCCGACCACAAGATCCCCTGCCCCGTCTGCGGCAAGAGCGACTTCACCGGCGTGAGACAATTCAACTTGATGTTCAAGACCTTCCAGGGCGTGACCGAAGACACGGTCAGCACCCTCTATCTGCGCCCCGAGACCGCGCAAGGCATCTTCGTCAACTTCCTCAACGTGCAGCGCACTTCGAGGCTCAAAGTGCCCTTCGGCATCGGACAGATCGGCAAGAGCTTCCGCAACGAGATCACGCCCGGCAACTTCATCTTCCGCGTCCGTGAGTTCGAACAGATGGAGCTCGAATTCTTCTGCAAGCCCGGCACCGACTTGGAATGGTTCAACTATTGGAAGAACTTCTGCAAAGAGTGGCTGCTCGGCCTTGGCATAAAAGAGGAAAACCTCAAGCTCCGCGACCACGATCCCGAAGAGCTTGCCTTCTATTCCAACGCGACGACCGACTTCGAATTCAAATTCCCGTTCGGCTGGGGCGAGCTGTGGGGCGTCGCGGACCGCACCGACTACGACCTCAAAGCGCATATGAAGACCAGCGGCAAGAACTTGGACTACCTCGATCCGGCTACCAACGAGAGATATGTCCCCTACGTCATCGAGCCCTCGCTCGGCGTCGAGAGAATGGTGCTCGCACTGCTGTGCAACGCCTATGAGGAAGAAGAGCTCGAAGACGGCGACTCGCGCGTGGTCATGCATCTGCACCCCGCGATCGCTCCTTACAAAGTCGCCGTGCTGCCGCTCCAAAAGAAAGCGCTCGGCGAAGAGGCAGAGAAGATCTATCGCGATCTGGCAACGAAGTTCTCCGCCACATACGACGAGACGGGCAGCATAGGCAAGCGCTATCGCCGCCAAGACGAGATCGGCACGCCCTATTGCGTCACCGTCGACTTCGAGACGGTCGAGAACGGCACGATCACCGTCCGCGAGCGCGACACGATGTCGCAGATCCGCATCCCGATCGGCGAGCTCGACGCCTATCTCTCCAACGCATTGGAATATTGAGTATATTGCAAAAACACAGCGTTCGCTCGCGAACGCTGTATTTTTTTGCGATTTTGCCGCATTAGATCGAGTCGGCGTCGTATCCGACGGAACTCACTACGCTCTGCTCGACCTGCTTGCATTGCGCATATCGATCGACAAACATGCGACGAGCAACTGTCGATCATATCCGATTTGGGCGTATCGTACGCCGCACGTCATGCGGCGGCGACTGTCTGCAACAATGGCTTTGAGCCGGTCGTTCCTCCGCGCAACTTTGTGACAGCTCCTATCCGACGATAGCTCGTCGACAGTCTCGATCGCAACCGCTTTGCCGCGTCATTCGACGCACGATCATGCGACGGCACTATCGCCAATATTTGCTTTGAGCGCGTCGTTCCTTGTGCGCGTCTTTGCGACTTCGCCTGTCGAACGATAGTAGATCAACAGCCGTCGACCGCAATTGCTTTGATCTTATCATGCAACTCACAAAGCTATGCGACGATACTATCGACAATATTGCTTTGCGCATGTCTTGCAAACAAAAAAACGGCGAGTCATTGGCAGACACGCCGTGATTTGCGATGCTGTCTTGAAAACATAACGCAAAAAAAGGCTCGGCGATCTGCCGAGCCTTGATGTCTATATCTCACTTGGAAGCGGAATCGTAACTGCGCCTCTTCTCGAAAGTCACCTTCTTGGCAAGCAGGTTGACGTAGGTGGTCATATAGCCTGCCTTCATCCATGCGCGCGAGATCGTGTGCGTGTCGGTGTTGCTCCAATAAGCGCGGTAGTTGTATGCCGACGGCGGCAGCTTGTCTCCGACAAGGCTCTCGATCTGCTCGAACGAAAGCGTGATCGTGTCTCCGCCGTGCTCGTGCAGAAAGTCTGCCAAAAAGCGATATTTGCCCTTGATGCCGATCTCATAGACCGGCTGCTTCTCTCTCGTCTTGACCTGACGCGGTTGGGGCGGCGCTTCGGCGACGCGCTTCTCGACCAGCGTCTCCAACTTGTCGAGTCTGCTCTCCAAAGCCTCTATCCTCAACATCAATTCGGAAATATCGTCTTCTATCATAATTTGCCTCCGCGGCTTTTGCCGTAACTATATGATAACATTATTTTTGATTAAAAACAAGTAATCTACCACAGATTTTGCAAAATATTGACGAAATTTTGCGCCCCTCTTTACACAATTTTCCTTGTGGTGTTCGCGAATCAATTAGTATCAATTACTATACATTAGTATCAATTATTATCAATTTTCTAACATCCGAAAATCACCCGATCTCTCCTGCGCCGCAAGCCGCATAGTCGACGGCTCGACCTTGTTGCCGCCGCTGCCTCACGATCGCCGCAGATACATCTCGGCAAAAAAATACGTCCGCAAACTCGCGGACGCAAAATGCAAGATCTTCGATATTCTCCCGTTAGCGCGTCATACGGAAGAGCCTTTGCCTTTCCTAAGCCCGTTCTTCGGACACTCGGCGATACATATGCCGCAGACGGCTCCTCGCCCGATGTTCTTGTAGGCGGCCTTCATATGCGCGCTGCACTTGGCGACGTCGACCAAGTCCCCGACTTGCATCCCTTCGGAATAGTTCACTCCGAAGATCGCGCCGGCAGGGCAAGCCTTCTTGCAGATCTCGCACTCCCCGCAATCCTCGTCGCACAGCTCTCCGGAAAGATCGAAGTGCTTGTCCGTCAATATGCTTGCCAAGCGCACCTTGCTGCCGTGATCGCGGCTGACAAACAGCGCGTTTTTGCCTATATATCCTGCGCCGCACGATCTTGCGCCCGTCTTGTGAGGAAACGCTCCGCGAAAAGGATCTGAGTCCGACGATTGACTTGCGGGAATGCAGACGCTGTCAAAGCCTTTGGAATTCAAGTATGCGGCTGCGCGCAAAGTCATGTTGTCGAGCGCGGCGTTCACGGTGCGGTAATGGTGAAAATATTGATATGTCGGCGCACCGTCGATGCCTCTCAAAATGCCGTCAAAAAGACGGAACGCCACGGTGATACAGTACGGATATCCTTGATTTTCACGCACGGAGCTTATGTCCGAAAAGCCGACGAAAGCCGCGCCGCTGTCAAACAGCAGCTCGCAGACTTTGCAGTCTATGCCGTCCGCGCTCGCCAGCCCGAAAACTCTTCCTTCAAATTCCTCCGTCACCGTTCATTCTCCTTTCGCCAATTATTATCAATGTATTTCAATTATTATTCATTAAAACAGAAATACAGACGCCGACCTCATCTCTTCTTTTGACAAGGGATCTTCCCCCTGTCCTCTTCGGTGATCTTGCGGATCTCTCGGCAGGGATTGCCGTAGGCAAGCATATTCGCGCCTACGTCCTTGGTCACTACGCTGCCGGCGCCTATGACCGCCCCGTCGCCTATCGACACTCCGGGCAGCACGACGACGTTGCCGCCTATCCACACGTCGCTCCCGACAGTGATCGGCAACGCGTACTCCAAGCCGAGGTTGCGCTCGTCTTTCACGAGAGGATGCCCTGCGGTATAGAATCCGCAATTGGGCGCAATGAACACGTTGTCGCCGAACTTGACTTTTGCCGGATCGAGAATGACGAGGCCGTGGTTAGCATAAAAATTTTCGCCGATCTCAATGTTGTATCCGTAGTCGCACCAAAACGGCGACTCGACGAGCACGTTCTCTCCGCTTTTGCCGACAATGCGCTTGAAGATCTCGGCGCGCTTTTCGCGCATGGCGGGAGACGTGGAGTTGAGCTCAAAGCACGACGCTTTGCAGTCGGCGCGCTCCTTTGCCATCGTCGGCTCATAATTGCCGTCATAGAGCATACCCATGGCTGCCTTTTCTTTTTCTGTCATATTTCCCCTATCCCAATTGTTTTTCGACCGTCGGCATCGGACACAATCTCTTGTCGATCGACTCAAACGCCTTGATGATGCGTTCTTTCACTTGTTGTTCGTCCAGCTTGCTCTCATACGGGATCGCGACGTCAAAGATCAGATTGACTCTGCTGACGCCGTTGACGATCCTGAAATCGTGTATCGAATAGGACGGATCGATCGCCTGCACGACGCCGAGCGTCATGTCGCGATATCTCTCTACGACGGGATCGTCCACCGACACGGGATCGACGTGCACGACCATAACGACTTCGGTATGCGCGGCAAAGTCGCGCTCTATGCTGTCGGCAAGATCGTGTCCTTGGACGATGCTCATTCTCTCGTCGACCTCGACGTGCACGGACGCATAGAGCTTTTTGCCATAGCTGTGCACATTGAGATCGTGCAATCTCAGCACTCCGTCAAAGCCGAGCACTCGCTGCTTTATGTCCTCTATGACGGCGCGATCGGGAGCCTTGCCGAGCAATTGGCTCAGCGTAGATTTGAAGATCCCGACGCCTGCGGCAGCGATCAGCACCGCGACGACAAGTCCCATCACTCCGTCCAGATCGACGGACGTAAAGTGCGATATGACGAGAGCGACGATGACCGCAGTGGTCGCGGCGGCGTCGCTTATGCTGTCCGTTGCGGTGGCTTTGAGCGCCGTAGAGCCGATGCGTTTCGCGAGCGAGCGGTTGAACAAGAACATCCACAGCTTGCACAGCACGGACACGGCGAGCACGACGATCGTGACGACGGAGAATTCCGACGGCTGCGGTTCGATCAATTTCTGCACCGACTCCACAGCCAGCTCGATCGCCACGACGAGCACGATGAAGGACACGATCATCGCCGCGACGTACTCCATCCGCTGATGTCCGTAAGGATGCTCCTTGTCGGCAGGCTTGCCGGCGACCTTGAAGCCGATCACGGACACGACGTTGCTCCCGCAATCTGTCAGATTGTTGAATCCGTCCGCAGTCACGGACAGCGCGCCAAAGATCGTACCCACGCAGATCTTGCCGACAGCCAACAGCACGTTGATCACGATGCCGACCACGCCGGCAAGCATGCCATATGCGCCGCGCACCTTTTCGGACTCGACGTTTTCACTGTCTTTGACAAACAATTTAACCAACAATCTTCCCATGCTCCACCTCTGATAGTCTATTCATTATATCACGCGCTCACGCCGCGCGCAACATTCGGAGAGCGCAAATAAGCTGCGCGCCCATCGGTTTGCGCTTTGACGGACAATATCGATCAAATTGCGCAAAATCCTGTTTGTCTGCCGACAAGTATTTGCCAAACCGCCGCCCGAGCAGTCGCAAGGCCTCGGTCCAAGCAAAACGGCTATCTGACGCAAAACATTTTCCGCAATGTCTTGCGATCTATTGCTAATAGCCCAAGCCAAAATTCCTCGGCAAAAGCCCTCATGCGTCCAAAGCCAAAACTTCCGACGTACTGCTATCTGTTGCAAAGCTCTTTTGACGCAAACCAAGCGATCGCTCTCTGTCGCGCGCTTTCTTATGGAATACAACCGAATATAAAAATTAATTTGTAAGATCAAAAAAGTGCACCAATTATCATATTCGATGAACATTTAGGCAAAGAGTTGTTCATCAAAAGCGGAACATGAATCGCCTTTTGAGCCATAGCGGCTCCTTGGGCATATTTGTGTTCCGATTCGACCTAAACAACAACTGCGCGCAAGCGCATACAACAACAAAACAAAATCGGAGGAACGATATGAAAAAGCGAAATTTGATCCTTTTGTGCACGATCGCGTTGACGATCGCAATTTGTTTCACAATGACCGCCTGCGATCTCTTTGGAGGCGATGACGAAGACGAAAACATCGATGAGCCGAACAACACGCCGTCAGAGTACACGATCCAATACACCGACGACTCGGGGACTCACACCATCACCGTAAAGGGCGGCGACCTCTATGCGCTGGAAGTCATACCCCAACGCGACGGCTATGAATTCCTCGGCTTGTTTGACGCGCAAGTGGGCGGCACTCAATATGTCGCATCGAACGGCTCTGCACTGTCGCCGTTCACCGACAAAAAGAACATTGTGCTCTTCCCTCAATTCGCTCCCAAGCAATATACCGTCGTTCTCGATTACGGCGACGCTGCCGTAACCGGCGAAAGAGAGTTCGCAGTGAATTATGGCGAAAAGCTGCCCGAACTCCCCAAAAATCTCTCGCTCGATCACAGCACATTCAGCGGCTGGTACACCGAGCCGAACGCAGGCGGGACCAAAGTAGCGGACGCATACGGATTGCTCCCCGTCGTTTCGGTCGTCAACTCCGACAACTTCGATCTCAGCTCCGAATATATCACGCTGTACGCAGGCTTTGACGCTCAAAAATTCACCGTCACATTCAACTTCGGCAACGGCATGCAGCCCGAAGAGGTCGATGCTGCATATGGCACTCCCATCTCTGAAGTGGTCCCCAATACGCGCAACGAGCAGGGCTACGCCGTTCTCTCTTGGTCCAAGACGCAGAACGGAGAACAGATATTCAACGGCAAAGTCACCGACAACTTGGTGCTCTATGCCGCCGAGTGGGCTCCCATCATAGATCTCGATCTCAACGGCGGAGAGGGCTCCACAGCGGTCATCGCGCATGCCAACACCACGATCTCGCTCCCCACTCCCACACGCACCAACTACAAATTCATGCATTGGGAAACGACGAACGGCGACATTGCCGACTTCACCACAATGCCGACAAGCAGCACACAGCTCAAGGCGGTGTGGCAGGCAATGCTGATTTTTGACGAAAACGGCGGCACGGAAGTCAAAGATATTTCTCAAGCAACAGGCACTTCCATCACTCTCCCCACCCCAGAAAAGGAAGGCTTTATCTTCGCCGGCTGGTATACTGCTGACGAAACCGAATACGATTCAACTTCTATGCCTGCAACAAGCGTTGAGTTGAAGGCGGGGTGGTATACGGTGCAGAGCAAGCAAAAAGTGTTTTTGGCTTCCAATGCCGAATCTTCTACAATATACACCAAAGCGCCGGCTTTCTACACTAGTTATGTAATTAACTTTACGGAAGAATGCTCTGAGGTTGATTGGTCAAAGGGCATAACGGTCAACCTTAAATTCCATGCCGATATCAAACATAACAGAGAAGATGACAGCCCTACAGCATTATATGCAACAAAAGAGCATTTTGGGTATTATTCTCAAAATATTGTGTCCGAAACTTATCTCATTGACAAGACCATCCTAAACCACGGCAACAATGAGATAAATACGACCTATACACCGCAAGACTGGTCTGTCACGTTGGACGTGCCGACGAAAGGGATAATCTATCTCGGTTTGTCTGCAGACAAAGACTCTGATACGAGCTGGGGCGATGCCACTGGATGGAAAATGAGCAATTTCTATGTCACGATAGAATATCCCGACACCTCAAATCTGTATTTGTGATCTGCAAAGGAGGCAAATCTATGAAACGCAAACTGCTCTTGTTGGCATGCGTCATGCTGATCGCGATCACCGCGACGATAGCGTTGACTGCATGCGACGATGTCCAAGAGATCTTGTTGGGCGCCCCCGAGAACATATCGTACGACGGCCAATACATCACTTGGGACAAAGTGACGGGTGCGGAGCACTACTTGGTCCAAATAGGCAGTTCCGAGCCTGTTCGCTCCAACTCCACCACCTACTATTATCAATCCGACAAGATGTTTGACGTCACGGTCACGGCTGTGATGGGCGAAGCCCAACAGTCTGCCACCGTATCCTTCAAACCGCTTGCCGCGATAGCAGAAGTGTTCGTCGCCGACGACGGATCTATCTCTTGGGACGCAGTCAGCGGCGCTACCGCATACTTGCTGAGCGTCAACGGCACGACTCTCCCCGATCCCGTGACGGACACGCGCTATTCCGAACTGCCCGAAGGCAACAACAGGGTCAAGGTGAAGCCCATCGTGTCCGGGGACAACACGTTCTATTCTTCTTGGAGCGCCGACAAAGACGTCTACATATATTCGTTGCCCACCAATATACGTTATGACGGCGCCACTTTGACTTGGCAAGGCAATGCGTCTTCTTATCAAGTCAACATCAACGGCAAGATCTCGACCGCGACGGGCAACTCGCTCAACTACAACTCCGAGAACCGCGATTTCTCCGTCACCATCAAGGCGCTGGGGAATCACGTCACCTCTTTTGACTCCAAAGAGGCGACGGAAGACTTCTACTATCTCGACACCGTCAAAGAACTCATTGTCGAAGACGGCATCGTCAAATGGGATGACGTCGAACGCGCCGAAAGCTACAAGATCCGCATCAACGGCGTCGTGCAAAACGTCGTCTTGACCGATACCCAATACGACAAGCTGCCCTCGGGTCGTTCCAACGACGTGCAGGTCATGCCCGTCAACGAGTCGGGCAACTATTTCTCGTCATGGTCTGCAGAGAAAACCGTGTACATACTCGACACCCCCGCGGTGAGCTGGAACAACGATCTCGAACTCGACGGCGAAGCCAACAACAATCTCGTTTGGAATGCCGTGAATTCCGCCAACGGATATGCGGTCCGCATAACTCTGCCCGACGGCACGACCGAGTCCGAAACGTTCTCTTTGGATCAAATGTCTTTTGCGCATGCCTACACTGACGTCGGCGTCTATACCGTGCAAGTAAAAGCTACCGCCTCGGCGAGCAACCCCGACTATTATGACTCCAAATATTCCGACGCCTACACGATCGAACGCCTCGCAGCGCCCAAGGCTGCCGCTCAAGACTTCGTCGTCAGCAACAAAGACTCTTTGGCTCAAGGATTCACCGTCAACTTCATCCCCGTCAACGGCGCGAACAGCTATCAGCTCTATCGCGACGGCGCTTTGGTAAACGGCAAGACCACCACCGGCGCCGCCATCACCGAAAGCGGAGTCGTGGATACGTCATCGATATCCGAGCAGCACATCACCTATGCCGTTCGCAGCATGGGAAGCTTCAACAGCGCGCGCAGAGAGGTCAAACTGCCTTGCTTGAGCGCCGATGCGCTTTCGTTCGACATCACTGTCCTTGCCACGCCTCAATCTGCGACGATGAGCGGATTCAGTCTGTCCTGGGCGCCTGTCTCGAATTCCAACGGCTATTCCGTCGCGTATGCAGGTCAAACGACCACTGCGCAGACAGAGACTTTCGATCTGTCGATCCTCAACGCCGGGTCCTATTCTGTCACGGTTTGCGCGAGAGGAAACGGGTCAAACGTTCTCGCTTCCAACTTCTCTTCGCCCGTGGAGATAGAGCGCTTGCAAGCTCCTACCAACATCAAGATCATGCCCGGAGACAATGAAAACGGCACTCTCTCCTTTGACGAAGTCGCAAATGCGTCGAGCTACGAAGCCTTCCTCGATCTGTCGCAAACTCCGCTCGATGAAAACTCGTGGGACAATATGTACCAATTCATCGAAACGGACGGCACGACTTTGCATATGACCGCCGTCGCGAACCAATACAACAAGGATCATACGTTGTATTATATGACTTCGCCGTCTTCGCCGACGCAGCAATTCATTCGCCTTTCTGCGCCGCAATTCCCCGAAGGAGTATTTGCCGACAGCAACTTGTTGGTATGGAACGCTCCTTCCAACATCAACACCGCCGAGTACACTCCGACCTATCGCGTCTATTCTGCCGAAGAAGAACAGATCGGCGGCGGAGACGTCAACGGCACGCGCTTCGACATCTCTTATCTGGAAGGCGGCAAATATTATACCTTCCTCGTCAAAGCGATCGGCAACGACACCAAGTACCTCGACAGCGACTACTCGATGAGCATAAGCGTGTACAAGCTCGACACGCCTCAATTCTCGATCGTGGACGGTCAATATGTTTGGCAGGGCGTCGCCAACGCAAGCTCCTATTATATGGAGATCGACGGCGTGCCCGTCTCGGCAGACTTCCATGTGTCGGGATCTCAATATTCGTACACTCCGAGATATACCCAGGCAGGCGATCACCAAGTCACGCTCAAAGCGGTAGGCGACAGCAGGAACAATCTCGACAGCCACGACTATACCTTCACTCAAACCGCCGACATCCTCACGGCGCCTGAGATCACATACGAATACTCTGACGTCTCGGTAGTCGAAGGAGGCAAAATTATCGTCTCTGTGTCGAAAGAGTCGCCAAATTGCTCGGGATATCAATACGAGATAGCCGGTCAGACGATCACCTCTTCGCAAACCACTGCCGAAAAAGTGATCGAAAATACCGGGTCGTATATGGTCCGTGTAAAAGCCCTCGGCGGAACGTTAGATGAGAACAACGTATATTATATCGACTCTGTCTATGCCGGCGGGAACAGCGGATATACGATCACGCTCTTGGCAAGCCCCGGCGGCTTCTCGATCAACTCCGACGGCGTGATCAAATGGGGGATCGTACAGGGCGCCTTGGGATACGAATATCAAATATCCTATGACGGAGCTCCGTATCAAGAGATCACGTTCAGCGAGCCGTCTGCCCTCGACCCCATATCCAATTATATGGACTATGGCTCGATCTCGATCAAAGTCAGAGCGAGAGGCAACAAAACAGGCACCGTGATCACCTCGACTTGGTCAGAATGGACATGGACCAATTCCGGCGTCTGATATGGCCGAGCTCATATTGGATCTGATCCTCAACTTTGCGTTGCAAATGCTCTTTACCTTGGGAGCAATATTCCTCTTTGGCAAAGTTATCGCATTGTGCAACGCAAAGTTCTACCAAAATCTGGGCTCCAACGCTCACGCCATTTGCATTGCGACAGGCTTCATAGGCACACCGATCCATGAAGCCTCGCATGCACTGATGTGTCTGCTCTTCGGACACAAGATCAACGAGATCAAGCTCTTCCAACCCAACTCGTCCGACGGCACACTCGGTTACGTCAACCATTCTTACAACCCCAAAAACTTCTATCAAAAACTCGGAAATCTCTTCATCGGCATCGCGCCCATTTTGGTCGGTTCCGGCATCCTTGTGGGACTTTTGTATGCGCTGCTGCCCGATATGTTCAACGAGGTTTTGGCCGAACTCAAACAGATCGATCTCTCTTCCGACCTCACAAGCTCGCTCTCGCATTTGCTCAACGCTTTCGCCTCGTTGTTCACATATATCGACACATGGCAATGGTGGGTGTTTTTGCTGATAGGCAGCTTGATCGGACTGCATATGACGCTCAGCGACGCCGACCTCAAAGGCGCGCTTTCGGGCATAATCTTGTTCTGTCTGCTCTTCTTCGTGATCGACGCGATATTGGCTTTGGTCCAAAGATCGCTCCTCGCGTCCTTTACAAAAGCGATCCTTTCATTCGGGACGTTCTTGCTGTTCTTCTTTTGCATATTTGCAATGATCTCGGCAATTTTGCTGATCGTATCGTTCATAGTCGGAAAGATAAAAAAATAGATCGACGATCGTCTTCAAAACAGCGATCGCAATCGATCTTTTCGGTTGGCACACAGCCGACTTTTCTCTCAAAAAAGCTCCGCCGAAAGCGATCTCGGCGGAGCTTTTTGTTGACACGTTTTGAGTTTTGTCAGTTGTTGTCGTCGGACGAGGCGTCTTCGGGCTTGTCGTCGGACGGCTTGTCTTGCGCAGGCTTGTCGACGGACGGCGATGTCTTGCCGTTGTCGGGCTCGGACGCGCTCTGCTCTGCAGAGGCGCTCTTCGATCCGTCTTCGGACGCGTCGGGAGCGGCTTGCTTGGAGTCGGCTTCGGCTTGCGCCTTTGCGGCGTTCTCTCTGCGCTCCTTCATGCGCGCAAGCTCCGCCTCGGAGATGATCTCGACTTTGGCTCCCGTGCGCTCTTTGGACTCGTCATGGCGGTAGCTGTCCTTCTTGGCTTGACGCTCGTCGATGGACGCGATGACTTCTTCGGCGCTCTTGCCCTCGAACAGCATCTCGACTTCGTCTGTATAGATCGTGTCCTTTGCAAAGAGGACCTTGACCATATTCTCCATGACGTTGCGGTGCTCGCGCAGCAAGTCGAGAGCGCGTGCATAACAATTGTCCATGATCGACTTGATCTCCTCGTCGATAACGCCGCCCAGCTCTTCGCTGTAAGTATGCGTAGTGCCGTAGTCTCTGCCGAGGAAGACCTCTTTGTCTCCGCCGAGGTACATATTGCCGACTGCCTTGCTCATGCCCCATTCGGTGACCATCTTGCGAGCGATGCCGCTGGCGCGCTGGATATCGTTGCTTGCGCCGGTCGAGACGTCGTGGATGACGATCTCCTCTGCGGCTCTGCCTCCGAGCATCATCGTGATCATATCGAGCAACTTGCCCTTGGTCACATGGCTGTCGTCCGTCTCGGGACGCGTGAGCGTATAGCCTGCCGCCTGACCTCTGGGGATGATGGACACTTCTTGGACCTCGTCGCAATGCTCGAGCACCTTGGCGATGATCGCGTGTCCGGACTCGTGATAGGCGGTGATGCGCTTGTCGGAATCGGTGACGACGCGACTCTTCTTTTGAGGACCGGCGATGACCTTGTTTATGCCTTCGAGAATGTCCTCCATGACGATGACTTTGCGCCCTGCTCTTGCGGCAAGGATAGCCGCCTCGTTGAGCAAGTTCTCGAGATCCGCTCCGCTGAAACCGCTCGTCATGCGTGCCAAGATCTTGAATGAAACGTCGGGCGCGAGCGGCTTGTTGCGACTGTGGACCTTGAGGATCTCTTCTCTGCCCTTGACGTCGGGGATGTTGACATAGATCTGTCTGTCGAATCTGCCCGGACGCAGCAACGCGGGATCGAGGATATCGGCTCTGTTGGTCGCCGCCATGACGATTATGCCGTCGTTCTTTTCGAATCCGTCCATCTGGACGAGCAATTGGTTGAGCGTCTGCTCTCGCTCGTCGTGGCCGCCGCCGAGGCCTGCGCCTCTTTGACGTCCGACGGCGTCGATCTCATCGATGAACACTATGCAGGGCATATTGCGCTTGGCTTGGTCGAAGAGGTCTCTGACTCTCGCCGCGCCGGTACCGACGAACATCTCGACGAAGTCGGAGCCGCTGATCGAGAAGAACGGTACGTTGCTCTCGCCGGCGACTGCCTTTGCGAACAGCGTCTTGCCTGTGCCGGGAGGGCCGACGAGCAGCACGCCCTTGGGGATACGCGCGCCGACGGCGCTGAACTTTTGCGGATTTTTGAGGAAGTCGACGATCTCTTTGAGCTCCTCTTTTTCTTCCTCCGCGCCGGCGACGTCGCTGAATCTGACAGGGACGTTCATGCTCACTCTCGCCTTGGTCTTGCCGAAGTTCATCGCCTGCTTGTTGGCGCCCGCGCTCTGACGGAAAATGATGAACAGTACGACGCCCATGATGATCAGCATGATCGCCGGGAAGATGAACGACGTCCAGCTCACGCCCGTATAGTAGTGCGTGGTGACTTCGGGAGTAACAAAGCCATCTGTAGCTTGGAGCGACTGCAAGTAGTTGAAGAACACCGAATAGCCCGGGAGCTCCGCATAGTAGTCGGCGTTGGAAGTGGGATTGGCTTTGAAGTTCTCGTAGGTAGTCTGAGACCCGTTGCGCAGGATATATGCCTCCGAGCCGTTGACGATATAGATAGCTCGCACGTCGCCGTTTTCGATCATCGAAGTGAGGCTGTTGACCTCGTCGCCGGAATAGGCGATCGTTTCGGGCTCCTTGCCTCTGTCGAGCATGAGCCACAGCAGGACGATGATCGCAACGATCGCGACGACGATCGTGACGTATTTGATGATTGTGCTTGTCTTTTTTGACATCTTTCCTCCGATACCGCAAAACGGACGGCATCGCGCCGTCTCGACGCCGCCAAGGCGACGGTCTTCTACGGTAGTATATATAAATTTTATTATATTTATCGATATTAGTCAAGAAATGGACGATAAGATAACTGTAAAATCGCGATTAATTTATCGTTAAAAACCGCTTTCCGTGCGTTTTTGGCAAAAAAACGGGACCGCAAACGCGGTCCCGCAGACAGGCGTTCGCCGTTATTGTTTGTCGTTTTCGTCCTCTTTGACGTCGACGTCCGCAGGCGCTGCGGCGACTGTCGCTTCTGCCTGTTTCTCCGCCTTTTCGAGATCGGCAAGATATCTCTTCCTGCCGTGCATGAACGCTAAGAACACCGTCAACACGACCACGATCAACAAGACGAGCAACATCACCATAGTGCCGAGCATGCTCTCGGATGTCGTAGACGCGGGCGCGAGCACATAGATCGTCTTGGCCGAAGATCCTGCATAGTCGTTGTAGTCGTTGAGGAGCGCGGAGATCTCGTTGAAGAGCGCGTTGAGCGAATCGATGATCGAAGTCAACTCTGCCTGTACGCTGTTGCGCAAAGCGGTCTTCTGTTCGGCGCTAAGTCCTTCAAAGGTCGAGATCGAGGACTGATAAGAATCCAAGAAGTTCTCGATCACGCTCAATTCCACACTTGCGTTCGTCAACTCGTTGAGCGCCCCGGTATGCGTGCCGCGCAGATAGTTGTACAGCGCGGAATTGTCGACGATGACGGAGCCGGACGACGAAGTCGCGCCGCTGCCTGCGCCGCTTTCCGCGATGTCGCCGATGATCTTTTCGTAGCTGTTCACTCTGCTCTGCAACGCAGTCACTTCGGCTTGGAGCACGGAGATCTGCTGCTCGAGATATTGCTCGTTGGAGAGCACGGCTCCCTCTTTGTAGACGCCGTTGACGGCGATCGTGCTTTCGAGCACTTGCAGCTTCACAAGTTCGGAAGACAAACGCTGCTCTATCGACGCAAACAGATCGTGCTGTCCGGAATCGCTTTGGGTAGCAGTCCTCGAAACGACCGAGC
This sequence comes from uncultured Christensenellaceae bacterium, assembly GCA_944381315.1. GTDB lineage: Bacteria > Bacillota > Clostridia > Christensenellales > UBA3700 > Ornithoclostridium. The sequence continues at coordinate 8,284 of CALWKR010000027.1, read as the reverse complement.
TGACGACGTCGAGGTTGTTGGTGGTGATCGAGATCAATTCGCCGGCGGTGTGGATATAGTCATAACCGCTGTAATTGCCGGTCTCAATGATGATCGACGACGCAACGTCCGCTGTGTCGGTCGCGTAATCTGTCGCGAATTGGTTCATCACCGCATTGAGGATGGCTTGGCAACGCGTATCGTTGAAGCCCTCGATCGGGTCCATGGTCAGCAAGTAGGACGTGGGAACGTACTCCTCATCGCTGCTCTGCGCGGAGGAAGGAACGACCGGAGCGACGCTGATCGCGCGGCGCACGGTTTCGGTGAGATTGGCGACCTCTTCGTCTGTGTAGTTGAGCGATCTGAGCGCCTTGGACACGTTGTCGGCAGAACGGAGCTTGGACATGTCGGCAGCCCTGCTCTCGTTGTTGGAATTGTCGGCGATATAGAGTGTGCCGAGATACGACGTATCAGTGGCGACCGACTTTATGATCGCAAGGAAGGATCCGAAAACGATCGCGACGATGAGCACGCTGACCAAGATGGTCACCCAGCTCTTTTTGAGGATGTCGACGAACTGTTTCAGGGTCATCCCGTTCTGTTCTTGCATGTTGTCCTGCATTGCTTAACCTCCCTTATAGGTTGTACATACTTTCTTTTATTATAAGACAAGACAACTTTTTTGACAACTATTTTTATGATATGGAATTTTGCGCCGCGCGCTGTGCAAAAAGCGCAAATTCGCAGCCGCAATAATTTTGGCGATAGAGCCCGAATTCTTTGGACAGCCTGACCGAAATGCCATAGCCGTCATGCTTTTTGAAATCATAAGGAAACCAAGTCACGCCCTTCTCGCGCGCTATGCGGAGCCCTATCTCGTTGATCGTCTGCGAATCTTTGTGCGGGCTGACCGTCAGCGTCGTCGCGAACATCTCAAAGCCGTGCGCTTTCGCATATTCCGCCGTCGCCGCGAGCCTCTGCTCGAAACAGACGGCGCAGCGCGCGCCTCCCTCGGGCTCAGTCTCCAAGCCCTTGACCGCCTTCAAAAACGAGGCGTGGTCATAGTCTGCGACGACGCACTCGATCTGCGGATACTCTGCCGCGAGATAGCGCCGTTGTTCCTCGGCGCGCTTCGCGTACTCCGCCTCCGGGAAGATGTTGGGGTCGAAATAATAGACGGCAACGTCGAACACCTCGGCAAGAAGTCTTATGCAACGCGTGCTGCAAGGCGCGCAGCAACTGTGCAACAAAAGACTCGGGCGCAAGCCTGCCGCCTTTATGCGCTCGATCTCGGCGTCGCCCTCCTTGGCATAATTCACGACGCTCAAAACGCCTTCTCCAAAAGATCGGTGATGTAGGTGAAGTTCTTGACGTCGGCGTCCTCGCCGCGATATCTCTCGATGACCGCCTGAGCTATCGTCGGGAAGTCCGCCTGCATCGCCCCGATCTGCGACAGCGTCGTCGGGATCGACGTCAATTCGGATACCTTGTCCCAAAACTGTTCTATCGTATCGAGCGCAACTTTGTCACGCGCGTTGAAGTTGGTGGAAGCGTAGACATCCTCGCCTGCAAGCGGCATCAAGACGCCCTTGAAGATGCGCTCCTCGTTCATCCTCGAACGGTAGTAGTGAGGGAACAATATCTCCGCGACCTGAGCGGGATCCGCCTTGTAGTGCATCGCGATCTCGGTGACCGTGTCGCGGAAGATGTTGCCGCCCGCATTATAATAGGCGACTCCGGCGTTGATCGCCGCCGAATAGATCGCAAGGCGGTAGCTTGCGTCGGCGTTGTGGCGCATCGCCGGCAACAGCGTCGTCATCACCGAATTTATCGCCGCTGTCGCATAGGACTGCGCGATCATGTTGTCGGGATTTTCGATGAACCCGATCAAGCCCATCGCCAAAGCGTTGAGCCCCGACACGGCAAGCGCCTTTGCAGGCATAATGTCGGTCAAACGCTTGTCGAGGAAGATCGCCGTCGCGCACGCGCGGCGCGAATCGAAATTGTAGAACAGATTCGCCTCCTCGTCAAGGATGCGCGCTCTCGTCGTCGCCTCGATGCCGGACGGAATGCCGCACGGCAGCAAAAACAGCGCGACGTCCGAGTTGCCGTAACTGTTGCGCTTGACGACAGAATCGTAGCGGAACATATCGAACGCCGACAGATTTTGATCGAGCATGAGCTTGGCGACCTTGGCGACGTTGATGACCTCAAAGCCCCCCAATCCTATGATGCAATCGCAGTCGAGTTCTTTGAATTTTTTGACGACTTGATCACAGTCGACGGGACTGCCCGTGACGGCGGAATAAGTGGCGGCGATGAGGATATCGCCGTCCTTGATCGCGCGTTTGACTTCGCGGAAATAGCCCAACCTCTGAGAAAACTCGTCCATCACGACGAGAGGTCTCGACGCGCCTTTTTCTTTCAGCTCGAACGGAAGATTGTCCAAGGCGTCGCTGCCTCCAAGCAGTTTCGTCGGGCAGAAAAACGAAAACGTCTTTTGCAAATTTTTGGTGCCCGTGTTCATCATCACAATTTACTCCTCAATATTCCGACGATGTCGTCCTCGGTCGCTCTCGCCGGATCGGTCATCAACGAATAGCCCCCCATCGCCGCACGCGCGACAACGGGGATATCCTCTTCTTTCAGTCCTCTCTCCCCGAGCGTGGCAGGCAGTCCTGCCTGTCTCATCAGTCCTAAGACCGTTTCGGCGACCGTGGAGACGAGTTTGCCCGCTCTCTTTTCGGGTTCCGTCGTAGCATAACCGTCGTCGCCGATCAGATAGTACAGCGCCTCGGCATAATCTGCCTTGCATTTCTCCTCATTGAATTTGAGCACTTCGGGCAAGACTATCCCTGCATATGCCTCGCGTCCTCCGCCGCAATGCACGGCAAGCGCGTTGCTGATGGCTCTCGCAAGTCCGGCGCCTGCGACGTCATAGGCAAGACCGCTGAGCAGGCCGGCTTGGCGCAACTGCCATCTCGCCGCTATGTCGGTGGGATCGACAAGCGCTCTGCCAAGGCTGTCGCGGATAGCGCGCAGCGCGAACAGATTCATGCACTTGGTCAATTTGCGAGCGTTGACCGAAACGAAAGCCTCCAAGCTGTCGCACAGCACCTGGGTCGCGCCCAGCACCGTCGCTGCAAAGCCGCCCTCGACGCCTGTCTCGGCGTCTATCGCGCATATGTCCGCGCCTCCCGAGACAGAACGGAACTCTCTGCCCTCGCCGCTCTCCTTTCTGAGATAGGCGCTCTTGGTGACGGCGATCGACGTATCGATGCCAACAGGCACGACTGCGAACGGGATCGAAACCTTCTTGCGCGCGACGTTCACGCCCGCTATGCTGTCTAGATCCGCCTCTTGAGACGACAGCAACATTCTGAGCGCCTTGGCGGTGTTGATCGCTCCGCTCATGCCGCAAACGGCTATGCTGTCGCAGTTGTTTATCCTGAACAGATCTCTCAATTCATAGACCGCCGCATAGGTCGCAACGGCGTCTTGGGCGACATAATTTGCGCCCGAACGGATAGCGGCGGCAGTCAAAGCGAGGCGCATCTTGTCCGCCATTCCGCTCGCGTCCGCAGCCTTGTCCGTGATCAGCAAAACCGTACTCGAGCCAAGGGATCGCAACTCCTCGGCAAGCGCCTCGAAACAATTTTCGCCGCCGACTATCTTTGGGGCGGCAGGAACTTCATAATACAGCTCCAACGTCTTCATCCCAACCTCCCTGCGAACATCGCAAAGCGCAATTTGTGCGAACTTACGCGGCGCGGAAGAATGGGTCTTCCGTTGCGTTTGAGGAAATTGTTGCCGAAAATACAATTGGCTATCTCATCAAAAAAACGCGACAGCACCATGATCTGCGACGTATCGCCGATCGTCACGGTCTGCCCCTGCGAAAAGATCGCGGCAAGCGATTTGCCGCCCATAAAGAACTTGCGCGCCACCCTCGAATTCTTGAACCTGATGTCGAGATCCGCGCGCAGCGTAAGCTCGGGCTTGCACACCTCGAACTTGCCGTCCGCATTACGCACAAAGATCTCAGCGCCGCCCGGAGCCATGCCTATCCTTGCAACAAATCCGCTAGGCAACTCCGCAAACAGCTCCGCGATCTGCTTGTCGTACTTGCAACACGCCTTGCACGCCCTGCCCATATAATATATGTTCACGGCGAAAAGAGCCTTGTTTATCAATCTGATGTTTTCTGCATTCATATGCCCTCTCCGATACATTTTCAGTATATCACACGCAAAAGCGACTGTCCATATCAAAACGGCGCGGGAAACGAATGTTTACCCATTTTTTACATATCCACCGCCATTGACGGGGAGAGGGCAAGGTTTTGACAGGATCTTTTGCCGCCATACTTTGTCTCACCTCTTGCTAAGACTCTACGAGGATGTTTCGCGTCCGGCGGCAAAATCTCTCTGTCAAAACTGCAAGCACAGAAATAATTCCGACAGCAAAACGCTGTCGGAATTTTTCTGCTTACCCTCTCGCCGCAATGGCGGTGCTTTCTTTCTGTCACGGCATAAGCGGAGCAATAAGTAAATATCCTATTTTAATGTTCGCAAAAAGCATGGTATGCTGTTTATGCAAGTAGTGTTGGGCGAGAAATTTTGCGATGATTTTGCGCCGAAAGGGTTGCGACGCGTATCTCAATGATACGCGAGCGTTCCAAGAGGTGCAAAAGGGCGCAAAAGAGCCGCCCAAGACGGGCGCCTGTGCCGCTCCGCAAAGCGAGAGCGGAACAAAAGGCATTGAAGGGGAACCAAAATGCCTCCGTATATGAGCGAAGCGATTTAGGAGATAGCGTTTTGGTGCCCCTTCAAAGAGGGTAACGCGCCGAGCCAAAATGACACTTTTGGCAAGGCGCCCCTTGCGGAGTCGCGAATGGTGAATGAGCGTGCTCCGTGGAAAGAAGGGTATTGGGGAGAAAACCAAAAATAGCGAGTATGAGAAGAGAGCAGCCGCATCCGCGACAGCTCTCTTTGATTCGAAGCGTTCATTTTTGGTTGTCTCCCCAAATTTTGTTGCCCTTAATTGTCTCCCATGCTATAATATTACACGCATTACATTTAGGAGAAGAAAAATGAAGTTTTCCAAAAAGGATGCTTTCACGATCCCCAACATCCTGACATACATCAGGCTTTTGTGTCTGCCGTTTTTCCTGTGGATGATGTTCGCCTACTACGCAGACAGGACGGCGGAGCAATATCTGTGGGCAGGGTTCGGCTTGTTTGTATTCGCGTCGGCGACCGACATTGCAGACGGCTGGATCGCCCGTCATTTCAACATGGTTTCGGACATCGGCAAGGTGCTCGATCCCGTTGCGGACAAGCTCTTGCAATGTTTCGCAATGTTGACGCTCGGGCTTGTGGAGCATATGCATTGGGCTTTCATCGGGATCATCATCTTCAAGGAGATCTACATCGGCGTGACGAGCAAGTACTACATGAGGGCGAGCAAGCGTCAAGTCGAGCAGATCGCCAACAAGTGGGGCAAGGCGGCAGCGTTCACGAACTTTGTCGGCATTACGCTTGCGTTTTTGGTCAATTTGCACGAAGTCGTGCGCTACGTCGATCTTGCGATCCTGATCTTGGGCTCGGTGTTGGCGGTGATCGCGGCGGTGCAATACACGATCAAGTACACGAAGTCGCTGTTGAGATACAAGCGCAGCGGACTTTTGGACGAGCTTGATCGCAACGGCGAGCCTTTGGGCGACATGACGATCGAGCAGCTCAAAGTCAAGCACAACGTCGCCACTCCCAAAGAGGCGGAGATCGCGCGCGCTCAGAGCGAAAGCTCCGATCCGGACGGAGGGGAGCAGTGAAGCCGTTGTCGATCGTCGCGGCGATCTTGGAATTCAGTCCCGAGCGATTCGCTCGTCCCGGGGTGATCGTCGGCATAGTCATCATGGCGATAGGCTTGATCGCGGTGCTCGCCGCAGATCCGCTTTCGCGGCTGATAGAGTCGCAGCTCGGCAAGAGCCGTTCCAAGCACGAATTGAAGCGCGACGACGGCAAGATGCGCCCCGAGGGCGGTTCCGAAAAGGACGACGCCGACAAGCAGGCGCGCAAGTCGATAGGCAAGCTCAACATCTCGCTCGCGATGCGATTGGCGGGCGCGTTGATATTGGTTGCAGGCGCGCTGACGGCGCTTTTGTGCGCCGAGTGACGCAAGAAGAAACAGGGAAAGGAGAGAAAGATGGAAATGAACAAGACGTACGATCCGCAAGATTTTGAGAGCAGACTGTACGAAGAGTGGGAGACCAAGGGCTACTTTGTCGCGAAGATAGACAAGCGCAAAGAGCCGTTTTGCATAATGATGCCGCCGCCCAACATCACGGGGCAGCTGCACATGGGCCACGCGCTTGACCAGACGATCCAAGACGTGATCACTCGTTACAAGCGCATGAGCGGCTATTGTGCGCTTTGGCTGCCGGGGACTGATCACGCGTCGATCGCGACCGAGGTCAAGGTGGTCGAGAACATGAAGAAAGAAGAGGGCTTGACCAAGAAGGACGTAGGACGCGAGGGCTTTCTGAAGAGAGCGTGGGCGTGGAAGGAGAAGTACGGCGGCAGGATAGAGAAGCAATTGCGCCGTCTCGGCTCGTCGTGCGACTGGTCGCGCGAGGCGTTCACGATGGACGAGCGTTGTTCCAAAGCCGTGCTGCAAGTTTTCGTCGATCTCTATGAGAAGGGCGTGATCTATCGCGGCGACCGCATCATCAATTGGTGTCCGTCGTGCAAGACCGCGCTGTCCGACGCCGAAGTCGTCTATTCGGAGCAGGCGTCGCACTTGTGGCACATCGCCTATCCGTTCGCCGACGGCAGCGGCAGCATAACGGTCGCGACGACGCGTCCCGAGACCATCTTGGGCGACACCGCCGTTGCGGTGAACCCGAGCGACGCGCGCTACAAGGACGCCGTCGGCAAGATGCTCAAACTGCCTTTGACGGACAGGCTGATCCCCGTGATCGCGGACGAATATGTAGAGAAGGACTTCGGCAGCGGCGCCGTCAAGATCACTCCGGCGCACGACCCCAACGACTTCGAAGTCGGCAAGCGCCACGATCTGCCCGTGATCCGCATCATGAACGACGACGGATCTCTCAACGAGCAGGCGGGGAGCTATGCCGGACTTTCGCGCGAAGACGCGCGCGCCAAGATCGTCGCCGATCTGCAGTCGGGCGGCTACATGGTCAAGATCGAGGACTACAAGCACAACGTCGGCGAGTGCTATCGCTGCGGCTGCACGGTCGAGCCGATCGTGTCCAAGCAATGGTTCGTCAAGATGGACGGGCTGGCGAAGCCGGCGATCGACGCGGTGCGCAAGAAGAAGATAGAGTTCATCCCGGGGCGCTTTTCCAAGATCTATCTCAATTGGATGGAGAACGTCCGCGATTGGTGCATTTCGCGTCAATTGTGGTGGGGGCACCGCATCCCGGCGTACTATTGCGAAGACTGCGGCGAGACGGTCGTCGCAAAGAGCGCGCCGAGCGTGTGTCCCAAGTGCGGCGGCACGCATTTCAAGCAGGACGAAGACGTGCTCGACACATGGTTTTCGAGCGCGCTTTGGCCGTTCTCGACGCTGGGCTATCCCGACAAGACGGAAGACCTCAAATACTTCTATCCCAACAGCATATTGGTGACCGCGTACGACATCATCTTCTTCTGGGTCGCGCGCATGATCTTCTCGGGGATAGAGCACATGGGCGACATCCCGTTCCCCGAGGTGCTGATCCACGGCATCGTCCGCGACAAGGACGGGCGCAAGATGAGCAAGTCTTTGGGCAACGGCATCGATCCGCTCGAAGTGATCGACAAGTACGGTGCGGACAGCTTGCGTTTTTCGCTGACTCAGGGCATCGCGCCGGGCAGCGACACGCGCTACTCGGACGAAAAGACGGAGAGCGCGCGCAACTTCATGAACAAGTTGTGGAACGCGTCGCGCTTTGTGTTGATGAACATCGAGGGCGTCAAGCCGGCTAAGCTTGGGACGTTCCGTCTGACGGCGGCGGACAAGTGGATATTGTCCGAGCTGAACCGCGCGATAAAAGAGGTGACCAAGGCTCTCGACAAGTACGAGATAGGTATGGCGGACGGCAAGCTGTACGATTTCGTGTGGTCGCAGTTCTGCGACTGGTACATCGAGCTTGCCAAGACGTCGCTGTATTCGGACGATCCCGAGAAGAAGGCGCGCACCGCGGGCGTGCTCGTGCATGTGCTCGAGACGGTGCTCAAATTGATGCATCCGATCGTGCCGTTCATCACCGACGAGATCTACCGCAACCTGCCGGGGC
>CALWKR010000026.1 GCA_944381315.1 uncultured Christensenellaceae bacterium | reverse complement strand
GAGACCAAGCGCAAGATCATCGGCAAAGAATTCATCGACGTATTCGAGCAGGAGGCCAAGAAGATCGGCGCCGTCGACTTCCTCGTACAGGGCACGATCTATCCCGACGTCATCGAGTCGAGACTCGGCAACTCCGCCGTGATCAAGAGCCACCACAACGTCGGCGGACTCCCGAGCGTCGTCAACTTCAAAGAGATCGTCGAACCGTTGCGCGACCTGTTCAAGGACGAAGTGCGCAAGGTGGGCTTCGAGCTCGGCTTGCCCCGCGACGTAGTCATGCGCCAGCCCTTCCCGGGACCGGGACTCGCGATCCGCATCATCGGCGACGTCACGCGCGACAAGCTCGAGATCTTGCGCGAAGCGGACTTCGTGTTCCGCGACGAGATCGCCAAGGCAGGACTTGACTCCGAGATATGGCAATACTTTGCCGTGCTCACCGATATGCGCAGCGTCGGCGTCATGGGCGACAGCCGCACCTACGACTACACGGTCGTATTGAGAGCGGTGACGTCCGTGGACGGCATGACCGCAGATTGGGCGAGGATCCCCCACGACGTCCTCGAAAAGATCTCCACGCGCATAGTCAACGAAGTCAAACACGTCAACCGCGTCGTCTACGACATCACCAGCAAGCCGCCGGCGACGATAGAGTGGGAATAACAGAAAACAGCCGAAATTTCGGAAGGAGCAGAATATGTTAACAGCAATAGTAGGTATAAGTTGGGGCGACGAAGGCTGGGGCAGGATGGTCGACCTCATCTCGAGAGATTACGACGTCGTCGTCCGCTATCAGGGCGGCAACAACGCGGGACACACCGTCATCAACCACTTGGGCAAGTTCATCCTCAACTTGATCCCGTCGGGCATTTTGAGACCCGAAGTCGTCAACGTGATGGGCAACGGCATGGTCATCGACATGAAGCACCTTGTCGGCGAGATAGAGAAGCTGACCGCCGCCGGCGTCAAGATCACGCCCGACAATCTCAAGATCAGCGACAGAGCAGTCATCTGCATGCCCTATCATGTGTTGCAGGACTGCCTTGAAGAGGACAGGCTCGGCGACGCCAAGTACGGCTCGACGAGGCGCGGCATCGCCCCCGTCTACGGCGACAAATATTTGAAGAAGGTCATCACGATGGGCGACCTGTTCTTCCCCGAAGCGCTGCGCAAGCGCATGGAAGGCATCGTCGAGTGGAAGAACCTGTTCATCGAAAAGGCATACGGCAACGCCAAGATAGATCTCGAAGAGGAGATGGCTTGGCTGCAAAAGTACGGCGACATCCTCAAACCGTTCGTCTGCGACACGGGACTCTATCTCGAAGACGCGCTCGCGCACGGCAAGAAGATCATTTTCGAGGCGCAGCTCGGCGCGCTCCGCGACATCGACTTCGGCATCAATCCCTATACGTCGTCGTCCAACACGATCGCGGCATACGCTCCGATCGGCGCGGGCATACCGCGCCACAAGCTGGACAAGGTGTTCGGCATAATGAAGGCGTTCAGCTCCTGCGTCGGCGAGGGCCCGTTCACGGTGGAGATGTTCGGCGACGAGGCAAAGGCTCTGCGCGACGCAGGCGCCGAGTACGGAGCCGCAACGGGCAGACCGAGACGCGTAGGCGCGTTCGACGCCGTCGCGAGCAGATACGGCGTGCGTATGCAGGGCGCGGACGAGCTCGCGTTGACCAAGCTCGACGTGCTGTCCTATATGGACAAGATCCCCGTATGCGTCGCCTACGACGTCAACGGCGAGAGAGTGGAGGACTTCCCGCGAGGCGAGAGACTGCGCGTCGCCAAGCCGATCTTTGAATATTTCGACGGCTGGAAGTGCGACATCGGCAAGTGCCGCACAGAGGAAGAACTGCCCAAACAGGCGCGCGCGTACATCGCCGCCATCGAGAAGATGGTCGGATGTCCGATCACCTACGTCTCCGTCGGCGCGGAGCGCGACGAGTACATCGTGAGGAAGGCGAGATGAAGATCAATCAAGGCTATCTGAGGCTCAAAGACAGCTATCTGTTCTCGACGATAGCGAAGAAGGTCAACGCCTACAAGGCGGAGCATCCCGAGGCGGACATCATCAGGCTCGGGATAGGCGACGTCACTCTGCCTCTCGCTCCGGCAGTCGTCGACGCGATGAAGAAGGCGGCGGACGAAATGGGCGTCAAGGAGACCTTCCGCGGCTATGGCCCCGAGCCGGGCTACGGCTTTTTGCGCGACGCGATCGTCGGCTACTATGCGGACAAGGGCGTCAAGATCGGCGCGGACGAAGTCTATGTCAGCGACGGCGCCAAGAGCGATCTGGGCAACATCCTCGACATCTTCGACGAGGACAACAAGGTGCTGATCCCCGATCCCGTCTATCCGGCGTATGTGGACACCAACATCATGGCAGGCAGGTCGATCGACACCGCGAGCGGCAATATGGCCAACGGCTTCAAGCCCATGCCCGATCCCTCGTACCAAGCGGATCTGATCTACATATGCAGTCCCAACAATCCGACGGGCGCCGTCTATACGCACGCGGAGCTGCAAGAGTGGGTGGACTATGCCAACAAGTGCGGCGCGTTGATCCTGTTCGACGCGGCATACGAGAGCTTTGTGTCCGATCCGACGCTGCCGCGCAGCATATTTGAGATAGAAGGCGCGCGCACCTGCGCGATAGAATTCAACTCATTCTCCAAGATCGCAGGCTTCACAGGCACGCGCTGCGGCTACACCGTCGTTCCCGTCGAATTGAAGAGGGACGGCGCGTCGCTCAACGCTATGTGGAACCGCCGCCAATCCACCAAATTCAACGGCGTGCCGTACATAGTCCAGCGCGGCGCGGAGGCGGTGTTCACGCCCGAGGGAATGAAGCAGATCAAAGCCAATCTCGCGTACTATATGGAGAATGCGCGCGTGATACATCAGGGCTTGGAGAGTGTCGGCATATGGCACACCGGAGGGCTCAACTCGCCGTATATTTGGCTCAAATGTCCGCTCGGCTTGTCCAGCTGGGACTACTTCGACCGTCTGCTGACGAGAGCGGGCGTAGTCGGCACTCCGGGCGCAGGCTTCGGCGACAACGGCGAAGGCTTCTTCCGTCTGACCGCGTTCGGCGACAAGGACAGGACCAAAGAGGCGGTCGAGCGCATCATCGCCGATCTCAAATGAAGACCCAAAAACAGGCGGCGCGCATCTTGGAGCTGCTGAACGAGCAGCATCCGGACGCGCAATGCGAGCTTGACTTCGGCACGCCGTTCCAACTGCTCGTCGCGGTGATCCTCAGCGCGCAGTGCACGGACAAGCGCGTCAACGAAGTCACGCCCAAGCTGTTTGCGGACTACTCGACGCCCGAGCAATTCGCGTCGATGCCGCAAGAGACGCTCGAGAAGTACATCTTTTCGTGCGGATTTTACAAGAACAAGGCGGCGCACATCATCTCCGCCGCCAAGGACATAGTCGAGCGTTTCGGCGGCGAAGTCCCGCACACGATAGACGAGCTCATGACGCTCGCGGGAGTGGGGCGCAAGACCGCCAACGTCGTCTATGCCGTCGCGTTCGGCGGCGCGGCGATCGCCGTGGACACCCATGTCCTCAGGCTCGCCAACAGGATAGGCTTTGTCAAGTCGGACAAGACGCTCGAAGTCGAGCATGCGTTGATGCAGGCTTTCGACAAGAGCGATTGGTCCGCCGCTCATCACGCATTGATACACCATGGGAGATACGTCTGCACCGCAAGATCTCCCAAGTGCGGAGAGTGCATGATCGCGGAATATTGCGACGCCTATGCCGATATGCACGGCTCATCGACACGGGCGACCAAAAAGAGTTAATACTGACAGCCGAGAGGCTGAGGGGTAAAAATGAACAAACTTGTTTCGATCAAGGACGTCGCGCCTCGAGTCAAACAATACGAAGTCGAGGCAAAAGACGTCGCAAGGCATTGCAAGCCGGGGCAATTCGTCATCATCCGCGTAGACGCGGAAGGCGAGAGAGTTCCGCTGACGATATGCGATTTCGACCGCGCCGCAGGCACGGTGACTTTGCTCGTCCAAGACGTCGGATACAGCACGCACGCGCTTTCCAAGCTCAAAGAGGGCGAGTGCATCCACGACATCGTCGGACCTTTGGGCAACGCGACCGATCTGTCCGCATACGACAACGTCGTGCTCGTCGGAGGCGGCATAGGCTGCGCGGTCATCTATCCGCAAGCCAAAGTGCGCATGGCGGAGGGCAGACCTTGCACGTCGATCATAGGCGCGCGCACCAAGGAGCTATTGTTCGCCGTCGACGAATTTCGCAAGGACAGCAAGGAGCTTTTGATCGCGACGGACGACGGATCGTTGGGCGTCAAGGGCTTTGTCACGACGGTGCTCCAACAGCTGATCGACAGAGGCGACAAGATCGACTGCGTCTTTGTCGTCGGACCGATGATAATGATGCGCAACGTCTGCGAGCTCACTCGCGGCTACGGGATACACACGATCGTCAGCATGAACAGCATCATGGTCGACGGCACGGGGATGTGCGGCGGCTGCCGCGTCACCGTCGGCGGCGAGACCAAGTACGCATGCGTGGACGGACCCGAGTTTGACGGACATCTCGTCGACTTCGCCGAGGCGATGAACCGCAGCGGTTTCTATCGCGAGCACGAGCAGGCTTGCCGTTTGAGAGGTGAGAGATGAACACATCGCCAAGACACGCGATGCCGACTCAGTCGGCGGAGCAGAGGATACACAACTTTCAAGAAGTCGCGCTCGGCTTCGATCACGACACGATGATCGCCGAGGCGGACAGATGTCTGCATTGCAAGAACGAGCCTTGCCGCAAGGGCTGTCCCGTCGGAGTAAACATCCCGGGCTTCATCGCCAAGCTCAAAGAGGACGACTTGGACGGCGCCGTCAAGACGATCAGTCTCGACACGCTTTTGCCTGCGATATGCGGCAGAGTTTGCCCTCAGGAGAAGCAGTGCGAGGCGCTTTGCGTGCGCAAGGCGCGTCTCGGCGGCTCCGTCGCCATCGGCGCGCTCGAACGCTATGTCGGCGACTATGCGCTCGCCCATCCGACCGCTCCCGTCAAGGCACAACCCAACGGCAAGCGCGTCGCGATCGTAGGCAGCGGACCTAGCGGCTTGACCTGCGCGGCGGACTGCGCGGCGGCAGGCTTTGACGTCACCGTCTTTGAGGCGTTCCACAAGGCGGGCGGCGTGCTCGTCTACGGCATCCCCGAATTCAGACTTCCCAAGGACAAAGTCGTCGCCGGCGAGATCGCCAAGCTCGAGGCGCTGGGCGTCAAGTTCGCGCTCAACACCGTGATAGGCAAGACGCTGACGATCGACGATCTTTTGGCAGAATACGACGCGATCTTCATCGGCACGGGCGCGGGATTGCCCAAGTTCATGGGCGTCAAGGGCGAGAATCTCAACGGCGTCAGTTCCGCCAACGAGTTTTTGACTCGCGTCAACTTGATGAAGGCGTACCTTCCCGACGCGATCACCCCCGTCTATTGCGGCGCCAAAGTCGCCGTCGTCGGCGCAGGCAACGTCGCGATGGACGCGGCGCGCACCGCAAGGCGCATGGGTGCGCACGTCTACATAATCTACCGCAGAGGGCGCGAGGAGATGCCCGCTCGCGGCGAAGAGATCGAGCACGCGGAAGAAGAGGGCATCGAGTTCATATTGCTCGCCAATCCCGTCGAGATCCTCGGCAAGGACGGCAGAGTGTCGGGCGTCAGATGCGTCAAGATGCAGCTCGGCGAGCCGGACGCGTCGGGCAGACGTTCGCCCGAGCCTATCGAGGGCAGCGAGTTTGAGCTCGACGTCGATCAAGTCATCGTCGCGCTCGGCACCAGCCCCAATCCGCTCATCCGCAAGTCGACCGACAAGATAGAGTTCTCGCGCCGCGGCACGATCGTCGTGGACGAAGAGACGATGCAGTCCTCCAACGACAGGATATACGCAGGCGGCGACGCCGTCACGGGCGCGGCGACAGTCATCCTCGCGATGGGAGCCGGGCGCAAGGCGGCGGCGGCGATCAAGGCAAAGTTCGCGCAATAAACACAGGCACGAAAAAAAGAGGTAAAAATGTTTTTGGACATCGCGACGATATTCGTCAAACCGGGCAACGGCGGCGACGGCGCCGTTTCCTTCCACACCGAGAAATACGTCGCCAAGGGCGGACCCGACGGCGGCGACGGCGGGAAGGGCGGAGACATAGTCTTCGTCGCCGACGCCAACTCCTCGACATTGATAGATTTCAGATTCGCCAAGCACTTCCGCGCGCAGAACGGCGCCAACGGTTCGGGCAAGAACTGCACCGGCAAGAGCGGCGAAGATCTCGTCATCCGCGTACCGCGCGGCACCGTGATCAAGGACAAGCGCACGGGCGACGTCCTCGCCGACATCTTCTATGACGACAGCCGCGTCGTGCTGTTCAAGGGCGGCAGAGGAGGCAAGGGCAACTCGCACTTCGCGACGTCGCGCCGCAAGGCTCCGCGCTTTTCGCAAACGGGCGAAAAGACCGTCGAAGTCGAGCTGACGCTCGAGCTCAAGACGATCGCGGACGTCGGACTCGTCGGCTTCCCCAACGTCGGCAAGTCGACGCTGCTGTCCGTCGTCAGCGCGGCGCGCCCCAAGATCGCCGACTATCACTTCACGACGCTCGTCCCCAATCTCGGCGTCGTCGCCTATGCGGACTCGTCGTTCGTGATGGCGGACATCCCGGGGCTGATCGAGGGCGCGAGCAAGGGCGCAGGACTCGGCACGCGTTTTTTGCGTCACATCGAGCGCGTGCGGCTGATAGTCCACGTCGTCGACGTATCGGGCAGCGAAGACCGCGATCCATACGACGACTATTGCAAGATAAACGCCGAGCTCGCCGATTACAGCGCCAAGCTCGCGTCGCTGCCGCAGTTGATCTGCGCCAACAAGAGCGACCTCGCGACGCGCGAGCAGATAGAAACATTCCGCGCCAAGGTCGGGGCGCCCGTCATCGAGATCAGCGCGGCGACGCGCCAAGGGATAGACGCATTGCTCGCCGCGATAACGTCGCGCCTTGCCGAGCTGCCCAAGCAGCAGCCGCTCGAAGTAGCCGCGCCCGAGCAGAGCGCGATCGATCCCGGCTCCTTCACGATCGACATCGACGAGGACGGCGCCTACGTCGTCAGCGGCGCGCTTGTCGACAAGCTCGTCCGCACGACGATCCTGGACGACTACGGCTCGTTTTCCTATTTCCAAAAGCGCCTGACCGACGCAGGAGTAATCAAGGCGCTCCAAGGCATGGGGATGACCGAGGGCGACACGGTGCGCATCGCAGACACCGAATTTACTTATGAGGACTAACGATATGACCACATCCGAAAGAGCCAAGCTCCGCTCGATCGCCATGACCGAAAAGGCGATCACCCAAGTGGGCAAAAACGGGCTGACAGACAGCCTGATAGCACAGCTTGACGACCAGCTCACCGCGCGCGAGCTCGTCAAAGTGACCGTATTGCGCAACGCGGACGATCCCGTCGCCGTCGTCGCGCAGCAGCTTGCCGAGGCGCTGGACGCGCAAGTAGTGCAGACACTCGGGTTCAAGATCACGCTCTATCGCCGCTCAAATGCCAACTGCATAAAGCACTTGATATAACACATGGCGGCGCAGTGCGCTGCCGAGGAGGACTCGCCGCGGACTTCGGCAACAATTGAGTGTCCGCGGCGTTTTTTTGCGCCCTCGCCGCAAAAGCTGCTCTCGTTCGGCATAAGATATCGCGTGAGGATCGGCTATGTGATCAGATCCGTCTGCGTGTTCATCGGCGCCGTCGTCGGCGCAGGCTTCGCGACGGGCAGGGAGATAATCGTGTTTTTCGGCGACTTCGGCGTGCTGTCGCCCGTGCTTGCAGGCGTGCTTATGGGCGCGTTCGGCGGACTTTTCATGTATGTCGGGCGCGCGCTCTCTCGCCTTCCTCGCGGCGACAAACACTTCGGCGCCGTCGCCGCAAGGCTTAGCTTTTCGCTCGTCGACGCCGTCTCCGTCCTCGCGACCGTGCTCATCTTCGCAACGATGGTCTGCGGCTTGGAGCAATTGCTCTTTTCCTTGCTCCGTGTTCGTTATCTCGGACTTGCGGCGGCTTTGCTCTGCGTCGCCGCGACAGGCAAAGACTTGCGCGGAGTAGGGGCGGTCAACGTCATCTTGGTCCCCGTTCTCGCATTTATGATCGTCTATCTCGCCGTGCGCAGCGACTTCGTCGCGTCCGATCTGCCGACGGCGGTCTATCCGTCGCTCAGCTATTGCGCGATGAATATGCTCCTCGGCGGAATGCTGATCGCCAAGGACGCGTCCGCCGCGTCGTCCGCCGAGATCTGCGCCGTCTCCGCGATCTGCGGCTGCGTGATGGCGGCGATGCTCGCAGGCGTCTATTGCGTCAGCATGGGCTACGCCGACTTCGCGATGCCCATCTTCGAGTTCTGCAAGCAGATCGGCGCAGGCACGATAGGCGCGGCAATGGCAGTCGTCGCGATCGTCACGACCCTCGTCGGCGCCGCCAAGACGCTCCGCGACGGAGCAGCCAAGCTCTTCCGCAACGGCGTCTCCGCCGCCTGCGCCGTAGCCCTTCTCGCGTTTGCGTCCGCGCGCCTCGACTTCGCCGCCGCCGTCGACGCCTTCTATCCCTTCATCGGCGCCGCCGCGTCCGCAGTGATGATCGCCATGATCCCGATCGCCGCCGCCATAGCCTTTCCGCGATCCGCATTGATCAAACTTCCTCTCCGCAAACGCTTCCGCAAAAACAAATAAAACAGCGCGCCCCGCATCGATCAAGCTCCCTCGCCACAAAGGCTCCGGCATCGCCTCTCCGCGCTCCGTATCGATCAAACTTCCTCGCTTCAAAAGCTCCGGCGTCGCCTCTCCGCGCTCCGCATTACTCTCACTCCCTCGCCGCAAACGCTTCGACAAAAACAAATAAAACAGCGCGCCCCGCAGGACGCGCCGCTTTGTTTTGTCTTATTGTTGGTGTAGCGTTTAATTATTGGCCCGTGTACCCCCACTCGACAGGGCAATTGCTATAATTCCACCTGCTGTTCCATCCGCTCGGCATGCTTGCCGCTTCGCAATAAATTGTTAAGCCGCTGCAACCATAGAATGCATTGTAGCCAATGCTTGTCACACTGTCGGGGATAGTAATGCTTGTCAAGCTGCTGCAACCACTGAATGCAGAGCTGCCAATGCTTGTCACGCGGCCGGGGATATTTATACTTGTCAAACTGCTGCAACCCTCGAATGCGGAACTTCCAATGCTTGTCACGCTGTCTCCGATAGTAATGCTTGTCAAGCTACTGCAATTATAGAATGCTTGGCTACCAATGCTTGTCACGCTGTCCGGGATAACTATGCTTGTCAAGCTGTCGCAACCATAGAATGCAGCACCGCCAATGCTAGTCACGCTGTCGGGGATGTTTATGCTTGTCAAGCTGCTGCAACCAGAGAATGCAGCACCGCCAATGCTAGTCACGCTGTCGGGGATGGTTATGCTTGTCAAGCTGCTGCAACCGGAGAATGCCCACTCGCCAATGCTTGTCACACTGTCGGGGATGTTTATGCTTGCCAAGCTGCTGCAATGGGAGAATGCATAGGCGCCAATGCTTGTCACGCTGTCGGGGATAACTATGCTTGTCAAGCTGCTACCTGAGAATGCATAGCCTTTTATCTCCTGTACTCCGTCAGGGATAACGACTTCTCCTTTAAGCAACTCTCCGTTGATATACAAATTGTCAGCATAATACATCGGATTGGCAGTAGC
>CALWKR010000025.1 GCA_944381315.1 uncultured Christensenellaceae bacterium | reverse complement strand
CCGCAACGCTAAAAAAGAACCTGGCGTTGATCAACGCCAGGCCTAAGAAAGTTTTGCATTTCAGAACACCGCAAGATTTGTTCCAAGAAAATCTTTCCAAGTGTTGCACTTAGTTTGACAATTCATCGTCTGCCCCTTGCCTCGCTCTCCGCTCCGTTCCTACTACAAGCACCGAACAGTGACGCGAGTGCGGCTCCATTTCGTTCGCCGTGCCCTATCGGCACTCGCTATTCCGTCGCTTCGCTCCTTACGAGTCTTGTTGTCTCCGCCAACGCTTCGAGCATCGGCTTGAGGTTAGTAAACAGATGGATGGCGATCGATGATTTGATTGTCTTGCGGATATTATCGGATAATAATTATTATAGTATACGGAAAAGGCTGTCGGTTGTCAAGACTCTCGACCATAGTCGCGCAGCGATCGATATTTTTCGTACCTGTGTAGATAATATGGCTATATTGCATATCGAAAGCAAAGCAATGTCCAAGCTGTGGTAAGGCGATAAAAATGCAGATCGGAAAATATTTTGCGCACCGCCAAAGAAATGTTGCTTTTTGCGGCGGTTTGTGATATATTCTTGGGCGGAAGGTTTTCGGCAAACACTTCCGAATAAAAAAACCGAGGTACAGTTTATGAAAAGGCAGCACCTTGTGCGGCTGTGCAGAGCGGGGAGCTTTGCCGCTCTTTATGTCGCTTTGACGTTCGTCACCGCAAGCGTGGCGATTTCGGAGATCCAATTCCGTCCATCGGAAGCGTTGACAATGCTTCCTCTCCTTTTTCCCGAGGCAATACCGGCGCTCTTCATCGGTTGCATGATAGGCAACTGGATAGCGGGCGGCGCGATCCTTGACATCATCTTGGGCTCGCTCGTCACGCTCGTAGCGGCAGTATGCACTTGGCTGGTCGGCAAGTTCATCCGCAACTTCAAGCTTTCGCTTGTGATCGGCGGACTCTTCCCCGTCCTGCTCAACGCGCTTCTTTTGCCGGGGATCTGGCGCATCGCCTATGGGCAACAAGAATTCGGCTATTGGCTCAACGTGGCATTTTTACTCGCGTCGCAGTCGATCGTGATCTTCCCTCTCGGCATCCCTCTGACTATCGCCGCCAAGGCGTATTTGAAATTCGAGAGCAGCAAACTCGCCACAGCCGCCGCGACTGCGCACACGTCTGAACGAGAGAGCGAGCTGTTCGAAAATATCGAAGACGCCGCCGTCGAAGACAGCGTTCCGCAAGTCGACGCAGGCGCAGATCAAAATCAAGCAAAAGACGCTCAAAACAAGCAATAACCGCATACATATCACAAATTTTGCCGACAAAAGGGAGCAGACGCAACGCGTCTGCTCCCTTTTCGAAAGATATGGATCGTCTGATGATCGTCAGACCGATGTGTCGTTTTTCTCCAGCTTGTCCGTGCCGAGGAAGAACAGCGCAACGACGCCTGCCGAAGTGTGCGCGCCGATGACCGGTCCGATGTCGTCGATGATCACGACGTCCTTGGCGATGCCAAAGCGTTCGCAGAGCAGATCTCTGACATATTCTGCATCCTGCTTGCAAAGGCCGTGGCCGATGAAGATGCGCTTTTGCTCTGCGGCGGGGAGCATCTTTTCGCCCATCTTGTCGACGAGCGCTTTGAGCGACTTCTTGCGCGAGATGACCTTGGCGATCGGGATGAGCTTGCCGGGAGAGTTGACGAACAGCACGGGTTTGATGTTGGCGAGGGTGCCGATGAACGCCGCCGTCTTGGTGACTCTGCCAAGTCTTGCGAGGTGATTGAGGTCGTCGACGGTGAAGTAGGAGCAAACGTGATCGACCATGTCGTGAGCGTACTTGGTCAGTTCTTCAAAACTTGCGCCCTGCTCCCTCTTTTCGAGCACATACCAAACGAGCAAGCCTTCGCCTATGCTGGCGTTGCGGCTGTCGACGATCTCGAGCTTGCAGCCGGGATATTCCTTTTTCAGATCCGCGACGACGCGCGAGGCATTGTCGTAACTGCCCGACAGCCCGGACGAAAACACGATGTAGAGCACCTCTCTGCCCTGTGCGAGCAAAGGCTCGATATATTCGCGCAAAGTTTGCTCCCCGATCATCGAGGTGTTGGACTTGGCGCCTGCGAGCATTCTCTTGTAGAATTCTTCGGCGGAAAGCTTTTTCTCCACTCCGTCGAACTCTTCGTCGTCGAGCATATAGTGCATCGGCATCACGGCAAAATCATCTTTGTAGCATTGTTGCGGAAAATCTGAAGTAGATTCTGTGAGTATGTAAGGTTTCATACGTTCTCCTACCGAGCAGTGTCCGAAAACGGACATCTGTCCATATCAATGTATTTTTCATATATATTATAAGACTTTCGATATGACATTGCATCAATTCTCTTTACATTTTTCGCACGAAAATGTACAATATACTACACAGAAAGTCTTTCTGTACATTTTCGAACGAGGTGACCGAGTATGGCCGAAGACAGAAGAAAAAGGAAGACGCAGCGCGCTATCATCCGCGCGACCGTAAAGCTGCTCGACACGGTGCCGATCAACAAGTTGACCGTCAACGAGATCTGCGCCCATGCGGACGTGAGCCGCTCCACTTTTTATCTGCACTACTATGACGCTACGGACGTCATCGACCAAGTGCATGCCGAGATCATCGCAAGCATTTCCAATGTCTTGGACAAGTTCGACTATGCGACTATCCTCGTCAATCCCGAGCCGTTTTTGCGCCAAGTCTTTGACTTCGTGTCCGAGCACTTGGAATTGTACATCGGCTTGTTGCAGAACAACTTTCACTCCGACTTCCGCCGCAAACTCAAGGGCATGCTCGAAAACAAGATCTTGCACGAAAATTCCTACCGTTACCGCGACAGGACGCTGTTCGAATATTCGGTCTGCTTCTTGATCAGCGGACTTGTCGAGACGATCTGCGACAACTTGCAAGACATAGGCAACCCTGCCAAGCGCGAGACGCTGCTCAACGCCCTGACGGTGCACATCAAGAGCGGATTCAACATCAAGTAAACGAAACAAAAACGAGGTATTCGCAAAGCGGATACCTCGTTTTTCATCTCATCAAGAGACGTTCATCTGCTGTCGGGAGGCGCGGACGGAGCCGTCGACGCGCTCTCGGCGCCTTCATCCTCTCTCGCCGGCGCGGCCGTCTCGCGCTCGCCTTCATCGAGATGATGCAGGTCTTCGACCGAGATGTGCTCTATCTCGGAGAGGTGCCTGTCCGCAAGTTCCGCGTCCATCAAGTCCTTGGTCTTGCCCTCTATCGGATAGAAGAACATCGGGATCGCCGACAAGACCAAGCTGATCGCCGGCAGCAACGACATGAGCATGAAGATGGCGTTCTTCGCCGAGTCGCTCTGCTCCGCGATGATCGTTACGCCGTCTATCGTCTCGGGCTGGATGTAGTCGGACAGCTCGAGGACGAGAGGCAATACGCCGGCAGCGGTCGCCGCCGCCACCTTGGTGACGAAAGACACCGCCGACGACACGGTGCCTTCGGCGCGTATCTTGAACTTGTATTCAATGTAGTCGATGCACTCCCCTGCGAGGTTGAACGTGATGATGTTGTAGATGCCGAGCGGCATACCTCCGAGGAAGAGGAACGGGATCGCGACATAGAAGTTGTAGTGAGTGAGCCTGCCGACGAGATAGAACAGCGCCAAGATCACTCCCGAACCGATGCCGGCGACGATCGCGAGCTTGCGCGCGCTGTATTTGCGCAACAATTTGGGCATGAGGATCATGGACGGGAACATGCCTATCCCTATCAATGCGGCGCCAAAGATCTGCCGCGAATCGTAGACAAATTGCGCAAAGCCGTTGCTGCTCTCGTAATAGTTGAACACATAGTCGGCGGCGTAAGTATAGGTGGCTTGGATCAAATAGCGTCCAAAGCTGAGCACTCCGAACAGCATGAGCATGGCGACGGGCGCGCACTTCATCAATCCTATCGATTTTTTTACGGGCAGAACGTCCTTTTGGGGTTCTATCCTCTCGCGCGTGTAGTACGCCGTCAAAGAGAACGGCACGATCGCTATCGCCGAAAATACGACCGCACCGACCATAAGTCCCGTGCGCAAGCCCAAGATGCTGTCCGAGATCAGCAAGGCGACGACGGCAACAGGCATCGCTCCGCCGATGCTGTTCATCGTTCTGGCAAGCGAAAGGAAACGGTTGCGCTCGCCGAGATTGGGAGTCATAGCATAGGGCAAGCCCCAAAACGGCACGTCGCAGATCGAATATGTCACGCCCCAAACTATATAAGTTATCGCGGCATAGACCATCTTGCCCGTCATATCCAAGCCGAAGTCGATGAACAAAAACACGCTGAGCACAGAGACGATGAACGGCGCAAAGAGCAAATAATGACGCATCTTGCCAAAGCGAGTGCGAGTCCTGTCCACAAGAGCGCCCATGATCGGATCGCCGAGCGCGAACAATATGCGCGCGCCCCACATCAAGCCCATGACAAAGAGAAGCCCAAGCCCCAACACGTCTGTGTAGAAGCGATTGAGCCATGACGTCATCATCGCATACATTGCGCCCTGTCCGAGCGCCGCCAACGCGAATCCCGTCTTCTCGGTCTTGCCGATGTATGTCTTTGTCTGAACCGAATTCTCCATGATCAACTTTTTGATTGTACCACTTAGGCGCATCGATTGCAACCATATCGTCAATAGTTTGCGCATACGCGTACGCGTTATGCCTCAAAATCATGCCGTCGGAGCGCCGCGCACGAGCTTGCGCTCGCTCGTCATTGTTGATATAATATCGGTATGGACACAAAATTCGGCGTACTCAAAATGTTGGAACAAAACCGCGGCTCCATGCTGTCGGGTCAACAGCTCGCGCTCGGCTTGGGCGTCACTCGCGCCGCCGTATGGAAAGCTATCAAGGCGCTTGTCACAGACGGCTATGACATCGCCTCCGTTCACGGCGAAGGATATGCCCTCGCCCCCGATTGCGACAAGATCTCCGAAGCTGCCATTCGCGCACACCTGCCCCAAAAAATGGACGATGTCATGGTCGTTGTCAAGGACAGCTCCGAGTCCACCAACATAGACGCCGCGGCGCTCGCCGCCCAAGGCGCACCCAACGGCTCCGTCGTCGTTGCGCTGCAACAATCGGCAGGTCAGGGGCGCATAGGCAAGTCGTTCGCGTCCCCTGTCGGCGGCATATATTTCAGCGTCGTCCTCAGGCTCAACGCCGACGTCGCGCTCGCGCCGATGATCACCCCTGCCGCCGCCGTCGCCGTCTCGCAAGCATTCGAAAAACACCTCGCTATTTCGCCGTCCGTCAAATGGGTCAACGACATCTTCGTCGGCGGCAAAAAAGTGTGCGGCATCTCCGCTCAAGCGACTGCCGACTTCTTCTCGCGCGATCTGCGCAGCGTGATCGTGGGGATAGGGATAAATTATACAACTCCGACGCATCTCTTCCCTCCCGAATTGCGCGACATCGCCGCAAGCCTTTACCCCGACGGCGACGCTCCGCCCGTCCGCAATGCGCTGATCGCCGACATAGTCTCCGCTCTCGCCGACTTCGCCGAGCGCCTCGTACCGAGCGAGTTTATGCCCGAATATCGCCGCCGCTGCTTCGTCATCGGCAAACGCGTGAAATATACGATCGACAACTCCCCCGAAAGCGGCATCGTGAAAACAGTCGCCGACGACGGCTCTCTCGAAATAGAGCTCGATGACGGAACGCAACGGAAGTTGGGGTGCGGGGAGATATCGATACTTTTTTGAGGGGGCACCCGAAAATTTAACGCTTCGAATCAAAAGGCATCGTCGCACCGCGACGGCGCCTTTTTCATACTCGCTATTTTCGTGTTCCCCCTCAATCCTCTCTTTGAAGGGGCACCAAAATGCTATCTCC
>CALWKR010000024.1 GCA_944381315.1 uncultured Christensenellaceae bacterium | reverse complement strand
TCTGTGCAAAGCAGTTTTGGCTAATGTATTTCGCCCTCAAACAAGGAGCATCCTCGTGGGTCAATACTCGTAGAGTATTAGCGAGAGGTGCGACACAGTGTGAGGGCGAAAGACATAGCCAAAACCTCTCTCCCTCCCCGTCAATGGCGGTGCTCGGCCAACATCCTGTTGACTGCAGATACGAGAGCTGCCACAGAAGCGGCGATGATATCGTTGTGGATGCCGACGCCCCATGTCTTGACGCCGTTGTCGTGCGAGATGCAGACATAGGCGACGGCTTGGGACTTGGACGACGAAGTGAGCGCGTGCTCTTGATATTCTTCGATCGCGAAGTCCTTGCCGACTATGCTTGCGAGCGCGTGGTTGACTGCGTCGAGGCGGCCGTTGCCGGAGCCTTTGAGCTCGACGATCTCGCCGTTGTATTCGACGGTGACGCGCGCCCGAATGCCGTCGCACTGTTCGTAGTGGTGTTCAAAGAGCTTGATCGGCGACGAGATGTTGACGTAGGTATCGTTGAAGACTTTGAGCACGTCGTCGGGCTTGAGCTCTTTGTGCGCGTGGTCGGAGACGGATTTCACGAGATAGCCAAAGCTCTCGCGCATATTTTGCGGCAGATTTATGCCGAAGGTGTTCTCCATCAAATAGCCGATGCCGCCCTTGCCCGACTGGCTGTTGATGCGGATGACGTCCGCGTCGTAGGTGCGGCCGACGTCGTGCGGATCGATCGGCAGATACGGCACGGTCCACTTGTCGAGCCCATTGTCCTTGCGGTAATTCATGCCCTTGGCGATCGCGTCTTGATGCGAACCGCTGAATGCGGCGAAGACGAGTCTGCCTGCATAGGGTTGACGATCGCCGACGTGCATGCCTGTCGCCTTCTCATACGCATCGCAGACTGCGGGCATATCCGAGAAGTCGAGCATGGGATCCACGCCCTGGGAGAACATATTCATCGCAAGCGTGACGATGTCGACGTTGCCTGTGCGTTCGCCGTTGCCGAACAAGGTACCCTCAATGCGGTCGCCGCCGGCGAGCAAGCCGAGCTCGGAATCTGCGACTGCGCAGCCGCGGTCGTTGTGCGGATGCAGCGAGATGATCAAGTTCTGCCTGTCGTTGAGCTCCTTGCACATATACTCCACTTGCTGCGCGTAGACGTGCGACATGGACATTTCGACCGTTACGGGAAGATTGATGATCGCCTTGCGCGCCGCGGTGGGCTTCCAGACGTCGAGGACCGCGTTGCAGATCTCGGCGGCGTATTCGGGCTCGGTGCCCGTGAAGCTCTCGGGCGAATATTCGAACAAGAAGTTGCCGGGGGTCTTGGCGGCGAAGTCCATGGCGAGCTTGGCGCCTGTGACGGCGATCTCGGTGATCTTGTCCTTGGGCTTGCGGAAGACTTGCTCGCGCTGAGCGACGGACGTCGAGTTGTAGAGGTGGACGATCGCCCTCTTGCATCCCGCCAAAGCCTCGAAAGTCTTGGCTATGATGTGCTCGCGCGACTGCGTCAGCACCTGCACGGTGACGTCGTCGGGGATCATATCGCGCTCGATCAGCTCGCGCAAAAATTCATATTCCGTCTCGCTCGCCGCAGGGAATCCGACTTCTATCTCTTTGAAACCTATCTTGCAGAGGAATTTGAAGAATTCAAGTTTTTGGTCGAGGCTCATCGGCACGACGAGAGCTTGGTTGCCGTCGCGAAGGTCGACGCTGCACCATATCGGAGCATGGTCGACGCTGTCCTTCTTCGCCCAATCCATGCAGGTGTAAGGCGGCATGAAATAGCCCTTGGAATACTTCTGCCAATTTTGCATCTGATACCTCCTTGTAGAAAAATCGCGGCAACGTCAAGAGACGAAGCCGCGCTCGTGGTACCACTCTGTTTCATTCTCGGGGAACAAGTCCCGAAGAACCTCTTGCGCTGTATCGGGCTGACCCGGCGGAGCTACTGTGATTCACTGCCGCAACTCGGAGGCGAGTTCGCTCTGCACCTGCTGCCGCGTCGCACCACACCGCGGCTCTCTGAAAGCGTATGTCAAAGTTACTGATCCTCTTCTTCGTCTATTCGTGTCGGCGGACTACCGCCGTTTTTCATATCATATTACTTTTTTGCGACTTTGTCAACTGTTTTTTAGAGCGACAACAGCGCGTCGAGCAGCGAGTCCATGGCTCTGTCCGCGACGTCGGCGGTCGTGTTGAGGTGTCGATAGATCTCGCGATACTTGAAGATGCCGTGGATGTCCTCGGTGTCGAACAGCCTGGCAAGCGCCTTGTAGTACGCCGCGCCGACTTTGTTTTCGAGCGACTTGACCTTGATCGCCTCGTCTCGCGCGATGGACTTGTGCCCTTCCATGTTGCCGACAGCCTTTTGGATGTGCAACGTGATGTCGAGCAGTATCGAGACAATTTTGACCATGTCGTCGTTGGGCTTGATCCCGAAAAGGCGCGTTTCGTCGACGGCCGTCTTTGCGTAGTCGAGGATCTCGTCGAGCTGGCGCGAGAGATCGAACAGATCGTTGCGCTCCATCGGCGTGATGAAAGTCTTGTTGAGCTCGTCGATCAGCACTCGGCGGATCATATCGCCCTCGTCCTCTATCCTGATGACGTCGTCGCCGAACTTCTCGTCGCAAGTCGAGCAATAGTCGTAGAGCGCGCGCATGCCGCCGACCATTGCGGAACATTGCTTGCCGAGCAGCTCGAAGAAATCAACTTTTTTGCGAAAAATTTTCATCTTGCCTCCTCACAGGACCATCGCTCCCAACAGCAGACACACGACCGCGCCCATGCACGCCGCGACCGGGAAGGTCAGGATCCATGACGTAAATATTTTGCCGGCGGCGTTCCAATGCACCGCGCTGACTCTGTCCGCGATGCCGACGCCGATTATGCTCGATGACACGACTTGCCCCGTACTGACGGGAATGCCGGTGAACGTGCAGGTGAACGCGACGACAGCTGTCGAAAGCTGCGCGACATAAGACTGGAGCGTCCCCACTCTGTATATGCGCTTGCCCACGGTGTAGATCAGCTTGTAGCCGCCGAGCAGCAGCCCGAGCATGATCGCGGCCGACAGCACAGCGACGGTCCAAAAATCGAAACTGTATGTCGACGCGTCCGCGCCCGAACAGACGACGAGCGCGAGCAGATAGATGCCCATTGCCTTCTGCACGTTGTTGATCGAGATCGACGTGCTGAGCAACATGACGTTGATCACCTGCATGACGCGGAAAGCCTTCTTTACGCTCCTGTCCATGCGCGCGCAGATGACGCGGAAGAGCTTGCTGAGCAAAAATCCCGTCAAGATGCATATGACCGGCGTCAAAAAGACCATCAAGATGACCCTCAACCCGACCATCGTCCAATCGACCATGCCGAAGCCGAACGCCGCGATCGCCGCGCCGACGATGCCGCCGAGAAGAGTGTGCGACGTGCTGTTGGGCACAGACGCGAGCACGCAGATCGCAGACCAGCCGAGAGCGGCTATCATTGCCGAGAGCAAAAAGACAAAGCCCGTCTTGGCGTCGATGCCGACGAACGCCTCCTCCTTGACGAGAGATCCGATGGTGCGCGCGACGCTGTCGCTGCCGAGCAGATAGCATATGACGATCGGCGCGATAAGTTTTACCTCTCCGGCCAACATCAACGCGTACCGAGGCTTGATCGCTCGCGTCGCAACACAAGTCGCGACGGCGTTGGCGCCGTCCGAAAAGCCCATGTAGAATGTGTAGCACAGGGCAAGTATGAAGATGACGACAATGTATGCGTTCATAAGCTCCGATGCGCACGCGCGCGGTTTCGATGTATATACTATACTACAAGGCAAAACCTTTTTCAATACCCGACGGGCGAATTTTTATGGATTTTTTGAAAATTTTGCAATTTTCCGTCAGCGAAACTTGACAAGACGCACAGAACAAATAATCGCGCATTTACGACACGGGCACGAAAAAAACTCGCCGCCGCGCGATCGCGTCGACGCGTCTCGGGCTGTGACGTTTTATGGAAATATCCGCAAAAAAATCGCGCGCCCCTCGCGGAGCGCGCGTTGGTTTGCTCAGCCCTCTACTTTGGGAAGCGAGTCAAAGCCGACTTGCAGATCCGCGTCCGTCGGGATGTAGTCGGTCATAGTGCCGTCGTTGAACGCCTTGTAGGCGGTCATGTCGAAGTAGCCGGTGCCCGTCAAGCCGAACAGGATCGTCTTGGCCTCTCCCGTCTCCTTGCATTTGAGCGCCTCGTCTATCGCCGCCTTGATCGCGTGCGAAGATTCGGGAGCCGGCAATATGCCCTCCGTCCTCGCGAACTGCTCCGCAGCTTGGAAAACCGCGGTCTGCTCATACGAAACTGCGTCGATGTAGCCGTCGTGATAGAGCTTGGATACGACGGGACTCATGCCGTGATAGCGCAAGCCGCCTGCATGGTTGGGCGACGGCATGAAGCCGCTGCCGAGAGTGTACATCTTCGCGAGCGGCGTCGTCTTGCCCGTGTCGCAGAAGTCGTAGGCGTATTTGCCTCTCGTCAGCGAGGGGCAGCTCGCAGGCTCCACCGCGAGGAAACGCGTGTCCGTCTTGCCCTCGAGCCTGTCTGCCATGAACGGCGAGATGAGTCCTCCGAGATTGGAGCCGCCGCCTGCACAGCCGATCACGAGATCGGGTTTGACGCCGTACTTGTCGAGAGCCGCCTTGGCTTCGAGTCCTATGACGGACTGATGCAGCAACACATGGTCGAGCACGCTGCCGAGAACATAGCGGCAATTGGGAGTGTGAGTCGCGACTTCGATCGCCTCGGAGATCGCGCAGCCCAGCGAACCGCCCGTGCCCGGGTGCTCCGCCAAGATCGTGCGGCCAACTTCGGTCGTGTCGGACGGCGACGCGATGACGGTCGCGCCGTAGGTGCGCATCACCTCTTTGCGGTGCGGCTTTTGCTCGGACGACGTCTTGACCATATAGACCTTGCAGTCAAGTCCGTAGAAGGCGCACGCCATGGACAGCGCGGTGCCCCACTGCCCGGCGCCCGTCTCGGTCGTGACGGACGTGATGCCCTGTTTCTTGGCGTAATACGCTTGCGCGACGGCGCTGTTGAGCTTGTGCGAGCCGCTGGTGTTGTTGCCCTCGAACTTGTAGTAGATCTTCGCGGGGGTGCCGAGCGCCTTTTCGAGCACATAGGCTCTGACGAGCGGCGACGGGCGATACATCTTGTAGAAGTCGACGATCTCGTCCGGGATGGGGATGTACTTGTGCGTGCAGTCGAGCTCTTGATCGATCAGCTCGTCGCAGAACACGGGACGAAGGTCGTCCTTGGTGCACGGCTTGCCTGTGGCGGGATTGAGGAAGGGCGCGTGCTGCTCCTTCATGAAAGCCTTGACGTTGATCCACTGACGCGGGATCTCGTCCTCACTCAAATAGATTTTGTAGGGTATCTTGTCTTGCATAGTTGTTCTCCGAATGTATGGTTGCGCAAAGCGCGTGCGGACAAAGTCCGTTGCGGCGGATCGCCTTGAAAATAAAAAATCGTTCGACTCGAAATGCCAAACGTCACCATCGAAAAACAAATGAATCGTCCATCTCGTCTGCTCCTTGCTTGTCTTGTCTGTCTGCCAACGCGGTACCTCTCCGCGTTCGGTTGATCCTAATATACCCTATTTCGCGCCGTATGTCAACGGTTTGAAACAAAAAAATTCAAATATCTTCCAGCCCGAGCAGCCAATCGGCGGACACGCCGCACACTCGGCATATACGAACGATCGCGCCGATGTCGGGCTGACTCTTGCCTCTCTCCCACAGCGACACGGTGTCCTGCGAGACGGCGAGAAGGTTGCCCATCATCTGCTGCGAAATGCCGCGCTCCGTTCTCAAAAATCTCAATCTCTCTCCCAGTGACTCCATAGCATAATATTACGAAATGCATAATCAAAAGTCTTGACTTACGAGAATTTCTCGTAAAAATAAGCAGACTTTTTTACATTATGCCGCATTTTGTCGATTTTTGGGAACAAAGAAAAGCCGCGGCAATGCGGCGGCGATAGGATGGTCCTCTCTGTCAGCCGAGGTAATGATAGGCAACGAAACGCTGTATCAACGAGTGATTCACGATCACGTTGTCGACGACGGGATCGCCGTTTTCGTCAATGACGGGATCGCCGTTTTCGTCTACGACCGGCACTTGATCGATGTCGACTTGACTGCTGTTGTGATAGCTGTCGGTGCCGCCCTGTCCGTTGATCGACAGATAGAGATCGTTGAAGAAAGAGGACAGCTTGCGCAATATGTTGTGGCTTTGCCAAAACGAGCTTGAAAATTTCGTGATCTTGAAGTAACCGCTGTCTTCAAGCCGAAGAATGACGTTGTCCGAATCTTCTTCGTCCAGGAGATACTGCATGTTGGCTGCGACCTCGAACATTCCGCACAGCCTCAAAAAGTCGTTGTCCGACGTCACGAGCAACCAATAGGACGCGAGATTGGCGTCGCCCTCGCGCATTATTCCCTTAGTGTGCATCAGCTCGTGCGCGGCCGTAGATACATAGTCGACAACGGGGGCGTCGGTGTTTACGTTTGCCTCGCCGAGAGGCAAGAACGTGATGCCGTTGAGCCAAAGATCGCTCATGAGTCCGCTCGACAGCATCGACTTGAACGTCGGAGTGTACGAAGTGAAATAGCCGTCGAAGAAGTCGTCGTCAAAGCGCTCCGCTTCACTGCGCAGCAGCTCGGAGAGCTCGGACAGATCGTACGGAGAGATCAGCTCGCCCTCGTCCGTGACCTCCGCTTCGCCTAACAGCGAGATGAAGTCGTCGAAAAAGAGCTGCGCCGCCTCGGCGTATTCTTCTCTCGTGTAGGCGTCGTCTTCGCGCATCGGGATCGGCATCTCTTCGCGATGATAGTTGAATCCCGTGCAGACGGTATAGACGCAGCCGACCGCAAGCGCAGTCGCGGCGAGCACGCAGATGTGCGACAGTCCGCGCTTGAAAAAGCCGTTGGCGCAATAGACGATCGCGACGATGATCAGAGTCAGCGCCGCCGATACGGCGACGGCGACGAACACTTCAAACAATGAGAACGGGAATAGCGACGAGACGTGTCCCGTCAGCCAGACTATCGGGCGCGATATGTAGCGCGAGCACCACTCGCTGACGCCGACGTCGGTCTCCAATATGACGCACAATATAATAAGTGCGACAAAGATCGCGCACGCGATCAGCGCTCTCAGACAGCGGCGCGAAAACTTCGACGCGCGGGCGCCGTCACGATCCGCTCTCATCTCCGCCTCCCGAGCCGTTGCCGTCTTGCCGCTCGTCGCCGCTTTGGGACTCGTTGCGATCTTGGCGATCGCCGACTCTTTGCCCGTCTTTGGGATCGACGGCTGCGTCGCGTCTCTCTCCGTCGTCGGACGCCGCGTCTTTGAACGGACTTTCGTCCTCGTCGTCAAAAGGCGACTTGTCTGTTTTTTCTTGCGATATGTTTTGAGTTTTGGAAGGTTTTGACGCGCCGCCGCGGACGTGTCTGCCGATCACCGTGACCATGCAGCGATATGCCCAGCGGAACAGCGGATCGTACAAACAGAACAGCGCGAAACCGACTGCGTACAACACGGGCGTCGTCCACTCGAATCCGAACAGCGTGATGTCCGCCACGACGACTTTCATCAATTGCAGGCATGCCCAGAACATCAAGAAGAAATAGCCGATCTTCAAGACGACGATGACGACGATCTTGAGCCACTTGGGCAGTCGCGCCTTTTTGTAGAACAAAAAATCGAGCGCCCACATCACGAGGGTGTAGGGCCCGAACAGCAAAATGAACGGAAGCGCCTGTATGTTGACGGCAAAGAAACCGATCAACGACGCGCAGATATACGAAAGCAGAGCGCCGACAAAGGAGTTCCTCGTCAGCGGCAGAGCGACAAACAGCGCCGCTACTACATTGAGCGCTATGCGCGCCGTCGGCAGATAGCCCTGCACCACGACCGCTATCGCTGCCATCGCGCAGCTCACCGCCGACAATGCTATCACATAACTGCGGCGTTTCATATCAGCAACAGGGGATCAAGTCTCCGCCCATGCACTCGCAGCAACAGTCGCAGCATATCAATGTGGAGCATGTGTTGCAGCATGCGTTGACGTTGTCCGCGCCGTCGTTGACCGGACGCTGATAGCCGCCGCGCGTGTCGGCATAGCCGCTGCGCGCCTGAGTCTGCTGCCCCGCGCCCTGACCTTGGTTTATGTTGGCGCCCGCCAGCATGTCGGTCAAGCGCTTGTATGTGCGGCTGTACTTGCCGTTGCTCGGATCGAGATTCATCGCGATCTCGAGCTGGTTCTTGCTCTCGGTGTGCCAATTGCGCTTGTAGTAGATGATCGCCTGCACATAGTGCCACTCGGCGTCGCGCGGCTCTATCTTGTCCAGCGCGTCCTGCGCGTCGTCGAGCCTGCCCTGCTTGATCAAGTCCTCGACGTGCCCGAGCACGTTGCCGAAGTCGGAGATCTTGACTCTGTTTTGCAGATCTTCAAGGCAGTCGGCATACGCTCTGTCCAGCTCGGTCAGCTTGCGCGCCGCCTGCGCGCCCTCTTCTCCCTCGGCAAAGCACTTCTCCTCATAGACCTTGCGCAACGAGCGATACGCCTCCTCGACTTGCTGCTGGGTAGCGTCGTTTTTTAGCCCCAATATCAAATACGGGTCTTTTTGCACTTGGTTGTCCTCCTCAACAATTCATTGGTCTTTTGGGCAAGACCGTACCAAATTATGTTCGTGATCACGCCTTCGCACGATTTGAGCCGCACTCGGTCGAATGCCTCGCTCGCGCCGCGACAGCAATCTTGCAGCGCGAACGCGACAAAATCCTGGCGCTCTTGCAAGAAAGTCTCTCTGTCCTTGAAGTCGTAACCTTGCAGCATACAGTTGTATTCGCCCTTGCGAGCGTCCTCTTCGACGTCGTCGACAGCGTCGGCGAGATAGATCCACTTGCCTATGCAATACATCATATCGCCTATCGCGTCGGTATAGTCGTCGCCGAGGATGAGCGCCGTACACTCGCGCATCATCTGCGCGAACGGATGGGCGGCCCTGTCAAGGGACGACGTCCTCTCGCGCTCGACTTCCGCAAGTTCGCGATAGCCCCTCTCGACCGCCTCCGCGACCGCGGGCATCGCCTTGCACGCTTTCTTGTAATGGCGTTTTACCATCACAGAGTCCAAAATTTTGCGCGTCAGGCTGCGTTTGTCCTCTATGTCGTCGACAAGCTTCCAATGTCCCAAGATCGTGTTGAAGTTCATCGCGTCGATCATGCTGCGGCTCGGCTTGACGACGGACTTCTTCTTGATCGGATTGAGGATGCAAGTCTCGTTGGAGATCTCGATCTCCTCGCCGCGCACGCCGTACAACAGCGCGATGAAGAAGGTCATGTCGTAGTTGGTGAACACTCGCATGCACTGCGAGCAGTTCTTGCCGATCGCCTTGCACAAGCCGCAATAGAACGCACGATACATCGTGAAGTCCTTGATGAACATATTGGGCTTGTCTGGCACTACATAACCGAACATATCAAAGCACGAATCCTATCTTGTCCTTGGCTCTCGCAAGAGTGCGAGCCGCGATCTGTTCCGCCTTGGCTGCGCCGTCGCGCGCAAACGCGAGCAATGCGCCCTCGTCGGCGATCAATGCATCGTATCTCTCGCGGAAAGGCCTCAGCATCTCGACGACTGCCTCCGCGCACGCGACTTTGAGATGCCCGTACATCTTGCCCTTAAAGCGCTTGACTTCGTCCTCGATCGTCGCGCCCTCGGCGCTTGCGAGGATGGTCAAGAGGTTGCTCACCCCGGGCTTGTTTTCGACGTCATAGACGATCTCCGAGCCGCTGTCGGTGACTGCGCGCTTGATCTTGCGAGCGATGTCATCCGCGCTGTCCAGCACGCTGATCACGGCGTTGGGATTGGGATCGGACTTGCTCATCTTCGCAGTCGGATCCTGCAAGCTCATTATCTTGGCGCCCGTCTTGGTCAACTGCCCCGTCGGCACGACAAAGGTCTCGCCGTAGCTGTTGTTGAACCTCCCGGCGATGTCGCGCGCGATCTCGAGGTGCTGCATCTGATCCACTCCTACCGGCACGACGTCCGAGTCGTAGAGCAATATGTCGGCTGCCATAAGCACCGGATAGTCCATCAAGCCCATGTTGATGTTGTCGCTGTGCTTGGCGGACTTGTCCTTGAACTGGGTCATCCTGTTCATCTCGCCGACATAGGTGTAGCAATTGAGCAGCCAAGCCAGCTCCGCGTGCTCGTGGACATGCGACTGGATGTAGACTACGCTCGAGGACGGATCTATCCCTGCGGCGAGCAAAAGCGCCAAAAAGCTCTTGGTATTGCGGCGCAGTGCATCGGGGTCCTGCCTGACGGTGATCGTGTGCAGATCGGCGAGAGCGAAGATGCAAGAGTTGTTGTCGTTGGCTTGCAGCTCGTGCCAATTCTTCACCGCACCGATATAGTTGCCGAGCGTCATTATGCCCGACGGCTGGATCGCACTGTAAACGACACGCTTTTTCATTTCATACTCCTTATTTTGACCGTTTTGAGCTATTATATCATATTGCGCGCGCAAAGTAAACGATATCGGCAACGCTTGCCTTTGCGCTTATTATAGCGCATATTGCTTAAACGCCTGTTAAAGTGTGAAAATTGCGTCTTTACAGTCGCGCGAAAATGGTTTATAATATATTTATGATAGATTTCAAGCAGGCGATCTTCGATCGCGAAAACGCGTTTTTGAGCCGATATGCGTGCAAGTCGGCAGACACCAAGGGCAGATCGAGGCCCATCGAGCCTTGCCCCATGCGCACGGAATTCGTCCGCGACCGCGACCGCATAATACACTGCAAGGCTTTTAGGCGGCTCAAACACAAGACGCAAGTCTTCATCTCCCCCGAAGGCGACCACTACCGCACGAGGCTGACGCATACGCTCGAAGTCGCGCAGATAGCGCGTTCTGCGGCGCGCGCCCTTAGGCTGAACGAAGATCTCACCGAGGCTATCGCGCTCGGGCACGATCTCGGACATACGCCGTTCGGACATGCGGGCGAAATGGTGCTGAACGGACTGATAGAGGGCGGATTCAAGCACAACGAACAGAGCCTGCGCGTCGTGGACTTGCTCGAAAACGACGGCGAAGGACTCAACCTCACGCATGAGGTGCGCGACCCCATCCTCAATCACAAAAACAGCGGCAAGCCCTGCACTCTAGAAGGCATGGTCGTCCAATTCGCCGACAGATGCGCCTACATAAATCACGACATCGAGGACGCGATCACCGCAGGCGTGCTCTCCCCCGACGACTTGCCCGACAAGTGCGTCAAAGTGCTCGGCGACACCAAGAGCAAACGGATAAACTCGATGATCGTCGACCTCGTCACGACAAGCTACGATCAGCCGTGGGTGAAACAGTCCGACGAGTTCCGCACCGCGACGACGGATCTGCGCGAATTCCTCTTTGACGCAGTCTACTTCAATCCGATCGCAAAGGGCGAAGAAAAGAAGACCAAGCGCATGATCGAGTTGCTGTTCCGCTACTATATGCAGCACAGCGACGAGCTGCCGGAATTCCACAAGTCAATGCTTTCGACCACTCCTCTCGACCGCGTCGTCGGCGACTATATCGCCAGCTTTACGGACAGATATGCGGTCAGAAAGATAGAGGAGATATATGTGCCGAAGGGATTTCTCTAACTTCTTTGGGGAGACAACCAAAAATAACGCTTCGAATCGAAGAGAGCTGTCGCGAAAGCGATAGCTCTCTTCTCATACTCGCTATTTTTGGTTTTCTCCCCAATACCCTTCTTTCCACGGAACACGCTCATTCACCATTCGCGGCTCCGCAAGGGGCGCTCGGCGAAAAGTGTAATTTTCGCCGAGCGCGTTATTCAGTCGCGGTCAAACGCGGTTGACCGCGACGCGATGCGTAACTTTATTCGATAAGCTCAACCATATGCAAAGCCCCTTTTGTGCGGATTCTTGGGCACCCGAAAATTTAACGCTTCGAATCGAAAAGAGCTGTCGCGAAAGCGATAGCTCTCTTTTTCATACTCGCTATTTTTGGTTTTCTCCCCAATACCTTTTGTTCCGCTCTCGCTTTGCGGAGAGGCACAGACGCCCGTCTTGGGCGGCTCTTTTGCGCCCTTTTGCACCTCTCGGATTCGCTATTGTTACGAACAACTGAGCAACTAAAGCGGATATTAAAATTTAACTCCCCCCCCACGGGACAAGCGCTCGCTCACCGTACTCCGGCTCCGCAAGGGGCGCTCGGCGAAAAGTGTAATTTTCGCCGAGCGCGTTATTCAGT
>CALWKR010000023.1 GCA_944381315.1 uncultured Christensenellaceae bacterium | reverse complement strand
CCCTCCCCGCAATGGCGGTGCTGAGTGGCACACGACAAAGTATAAGAGATAAAAGCATATCAAATTTTTCTACTTGCTCGCTCGCCGCAATGGCGGTGCAAAGTGAGGGCATTGCTCCGTCTAATGCAAATCAGCAATCCAATTCAAAAGTCACTCCCTCCTCGCAATGGCGGTGCAGGGTGGCACACGCTAAGAATAAGATAAAAAATATATCAAATTCCAAAGTTTTTTGCTCACTTCCTTCTCGCAATGGCGGCGCAAAGTTACGCCGATGATCGTTCTTACGGTGTGGAGCTTTCCATTGCGATCTCGGAGCGCTTTACGGGAGTGACAAAAAGGAGGGAGCAAAGTCATTTGGGCACGTGTCGGGGGTCGCGGCAGATGATGTCTTTCAGAAAACTCTATTGGGACTTTATCAACACGGGCACCTAAAAATCGATGATGTATGCGCAGGCTTCCGGCGGAGAAGCAGGTGGAGAAAAGCGCATGAAAATGGCGTTTCGGTCGAAGTAAACATATGTTGATTATTGTATATTCGAGTGAAAATTCGTATTATATTTTACAAAATCATTTGATATTGTGCGCGCGCGTGTGATATAATAAATTATCAAAATCCTTATGGAGGAAATTATGGAAGAAAAGAAACCCGACACCCAGGCTCAAAACGATGCCGAAGTGTTCGACGAGGTAGTGACTCAACCTGCCGAGAAGCCTCAGAAAAAAGCTCACGGATTGATCCAGTTCATTTGGTTCATCTTGATGAGCCTTATCGCATTTGCGTTGCAGATGTTGATCGCGCAATTCGGCGACGACCTGCTCGCGCTTTGCGGCGTCTCCAACTCCGGAGTGTTCTTGACAGTCGGTCTTGATAAGCTCACGCTTGCAGGCTTCATAGCATTCTTGGTCGCCAACATCGTCGCCAAAGTCATTTCGTACATACTCAACCGCAAGAAGACTTTTGCAGCAGTAAACAATTTGGCATTCAGTTTCTCTGTCTACGTCATTATGTGTGTAGCGTTGATCGTTGCAGAGACATTCATTGCCGCTCCCATTCAAGGCATGTGGATCGACGTCGGCGT
This sequence comes from uncultured Christensenellaceae bacterium, assembly GCA_944381315.1. Taxonomy (GTDB): domain Bacteria; phylum Bacillota; class Clostridia; order Christensenellales; family UBA3700; genus Ornithoclostridium. Next base: position 13,485 of record CALWKR010000023.1, on the reverse strand, counting down.
ACCCGAAGACATTGCCGGCATGGTCACGGTCATCACCTATTCCATCCCCGACTTCTTGATCGTGTTCTTGATGGAGAAGTTCGTCATCATGAACAACAAGTTGTTCGCCAAGAAGAAGGAAGAAGACGCCGCTTCCGATGACGTCGCTGTTGCTGCCGATGAGGCTGCAGCCGACGAAGGTTCCGCAGAGGGCGAAGTCGTTGCCGACGCAGTTGCTCAAGACGCTGTCGCTCAAGACGCTGTTGCGCAAGACGCCGTCGCAGAGCCTGTTGCCGATCAAGCTCCCGTCCAAGAGACCGAGGAGCAAGAGGCTGTCGAGGACGTCGCCGAGGCTGTCGAAGTCGCAACTCCCGTTGAGGAAGTCGTGACCGAAGAACCGCTCGCCGAGACCGTCCAAGAAGAGGAGGCTATCGAGCAGGCGGAAGAGAAAGAAGAGCAGACTCCTTCGGACGAAGCTCCGCAAGAGCTGAACGAAGAGCCTGTTGCGCAAGAGGAAGAGGCGATCGCCGCTCCCGTTGAGCAAGAGCAAGAAGTCGCGGCAGAAGAGCCCGTAGCGGCAGAACCTGTTGCCGAAGAGGCGACAGTTGAGCCCGAAAAAGAGGTAGCTGCCGAAAAGGAGAAGAAGGCTCCTGCCAAAAAAGCAGCCGCGAAGAAGCCTGCTGCAAAGAAGGCTGCCGCCAAGAAGCCTGCCGCCAAGAAAGCTCCTGCCAAGAAGGAAGAACCCAAAGAAGAGGTTGCCTCCAACGTGACGGTGCTGTTCGAGGCTCCCGAGACGGACAGCCCCAAGGGCAAGTTCATCGTCATCAAGGACGAGCTCAACCCCGACAGACCCTACAAGTTCCAGCTCAAAGCCAACAACGGCCAAGTGCTGTACGAGAGCGAGAGCTTCAAGATCAAGCCCAGAGCAAAGCAGATCGAAGTCTTCCGCAACACGATCAACAACGGCACGTTCAGCATCGATTCCGAGAAGAACGGCACCTTCCGTTACAAGCTGTTCAAGGCAGACGGATCGCTGTACGGCGTCGGCGAGGGCTACAAGACCAGACAGTCCGCCGAGAGCGCGCTCGAGTCGGTCAAGAACTTCTGCAACACGTCCAACATTCTCGAAGACACGACCGTCGAAGAGAAGAAGTAACGGCTTGCAAACGCAGCGCGTCCCATGCATACGGGGCGCGCTTTTTTGTTGCCGAAAAAGGCGGCGGCTTGCGGATGTCGACGTTTTTGAGACAAAAAACCGCGTCCTTTCGGGCGCGGTGCTTTGGATAGCGGTATTGCGGAAATCAGCGCTTGCGCGATACGGCTTTGATCGCCGCGTCGACGATGTTGCCGACGTTGAGTCCGTAGCGGTCGGACAGATAGGGCATCTTGCCGACTTCGCCGAATTGATCTTTTACGCTCACGCTCTCGACGGGCACGGGGCAGCGGCGCGCGGCGACTTCGCTGACGGCGCTGGTGAGACCGTTGAAGACGTTGTGATTCTCTGCGACGACGACTGCGCCCGTCTTGGTGAGCGAGCGGACGATCGTCTCTTCGTCGATAGGCTTCCAGGTATAGACATTGATGACTTCGGCGTCGACGCCCTTGTCTTTGAGCAGAGCCGCGGCCTTGACCGCGCGGTCGACCATAATGCCGCTCGCGACGATCGTGACGTCGTGTCCCTGCTTGATCGTAAAGGCTTTGAAGAGGTCGAATTGGGCTCCGTCCTCAAAGACTTTCTCCGTCTTTTTGCGGAAGAGTCTGATATAGACCGCGCCCTTGTATGCGGCGATCTGCGGCATCAGCGATTTGAGCATAGCGCAATCGGTCGGCTCGACGCAGACCATATCGGGGACGCAGCGCATGATGCCCATGTCCTCGAAGGGCATATGAGTGCCGCCGTTGATCTCGGCGCAGATGCCGGGATCGGTGCCGACGATCTTGACGTTCTGTTTGCTATAAGCGACCGAGATGAAGATCTGGTCAAAGCAACGTCGCGTCGCGAACGTCGCGAACGACGAGCAAAACGTGATCTTGCCGCAAGTGGCGAGACCTGCCGAGATGCCGATCATATTGGCTTCGGCGACGCCGACGTCGAAGAATCTGTCGGGATACGCCTTTTTGAACGGTCCCGTCTTGATGCAGTTCATCAAATCGGCTTCGACGACGACGATGTCCTTGTTGGTCTTTGCCATTTCGATGAGGCTTTCGCAATATACTTCACGCATTTCTTTGGTGTCTTGCATCAGTCTGCCTCCTTGTTGCAAAATTCGCGCCATTCGGCTTCGGAGATCGAGAAGCTGTGGCTGCCCACTCCCTTGCTGACGGCGAAAGGCACTCCGTAGCCCTTGATCGTATCGAGGACGACGCAAGTGCATTTGCCCTTCGCGGCATGAGCGCGGTCAATCGCGCCTGCAATGGCGGCGACGTCATGGCCGTCGATGCGTTCGGCGCGCAGATTGAACGCCTCGCATTTTTTGTCGAAAGGCTCAACGCTGTTTATGTTGGCGGTGTAGTCGTCGATCTGCATTTTGTTGTTGTCGAGGAAGATGGTCAAGTTGTCGAGTCCCATATTGCCGGCATACATCATCGCTTCCCAGATCTGACCTTCTTGCGATTCGCCGTCGCCGATGATGGCATAGACGTGATAGTCCTTCTTGTCGATCTTGCCGGCGAGCGCCATGCCCACCGCGCAGCTCAGTCCCTGTCCGAGCGAGCCGGCGGTCATATCGACGCCGACCGTCTTGTTCATATCGCAATGCGACGGCAGATCGGTGCCGGGCTGATTGAGCGTGCGGATCTTTTCGAGGGGGAAATATCCCTTGTCCGCGAGCACGGAATAGAGCGCCGGACCTGCGTGTCCCTTGCTGAGCACGATGCGATCCCTGTCGGGGTCGTTGGGTGCGGAAGGATCTATCTTGGCTTTGTCATAATAGAGAACGGTCAACAGCTCCACGATAGAGAGCGAACCACCGACGTGACCGACGCCGAGCCTGCCGATCATCTCGATGATCAGCTTGCGGATGTCGTCGGCTTTGTCGTTCAAAAATTTTACTTTTTGCTTGTCCATAACTGCCTCCGCAGATATTATAGCATATATGCGCGTTGTTTTCAAAAAACTTTGACGCCGTTTTTGAGACCAAATTGCGTTAATTATTTGTCAAAGCCTTCGGGCGCTTGCGCATATGCTCGGCGGTACATATGTTCGCCCTCGCAAATGCTCCTGTCCGCATATGTTCAAGCGCGCAACGTCGGCGCATCGACAGATGCGGATACGAGCATTTGACCGAGCGGCGCAGTCTTTGGCGCTATCGGGCGTAGTTTGCTTGCCAATCGCGCGCGTATGCGGTATAATTTTATAAATCAAACTTTGAGAGGACGCAATGTTAGTCAGCAAGTTAGTCTGCGAGCGCATGAAAGAAGTGCCGCAGGACGCCAAGATCATCAGCCACATTTTGCTCATCCGCGCCGGATTCATAAAGCAGGTCGCCGGCGGCATCTACACGATGACGATGCCGTGCCAGAAGATGAGCCTCAAGATCCAAAAGATCATTCGCGAAGAGATGGACGCCGAGGAGGGACAAGAAGTTTTGTTCCCCGTCGTCATGCCTCGCGAGCTGTGGGAGCAGTCGGGCAGATATTCTTCGATAGGTCAAGAGATGGTGCGTTTCAAGGACCGCAACGATCGCGATATGCTTCTCGGCATGACGCACGAGGAGGCGGCGGTACATCTCGTCAACCACACCGTATCCAGCTACCAGCAGCTGCCGCTGATGATCTATCAGATCCAGACCAAGTTCCGCGACGAGGCAAGGCCGCGCGGCGGACTCATCCGCGTGCGCGAGTTCACGATGAAGGACGCCTATTCATTCCATTGCGACAACGCCGATCTTGAGAGATACTACTACCGTATGTACGACGCCTACTATCGCATCTTCAAGCGCATAGGGCTCAAGAATTTCGTCGACGTCAAGTCAGACAGCGGCATGATGGGCGGATCGATCGCCCACGAGTTCATGCTGCTCACTCCCGACGGCGAGGACAGCATCGTATTCTGCAACGACGGCGACTACCGCGCCAATATGGAAGTCGCGACTTCCGTCATCGACAAGCCGAGCACCAAGTCGGACGAGCAGGCGCACGAGATCTTCACAGGCGAAGACAAGACGATCGAAGAAGTCTGCCGTCGCCTCGGCGTTCCCGCGAGCAAGACGGTCAAAGCCGTCGTCTATGCCGTCAAGGGGAGCGATGAGCTCGTCGTCGCGTTCATCCGCGGCGACCTCGAAGTCAATGAGGCGAAGCTCAAAAAAGAGCTCGGCAAAAACGTCGTCGCCTACGACGGCGGCATAAGCGAGGACATCGTCTGCGGCAACATCGGCGCGATCGGGCTGTCCGACAAGCTCATCAAGGTGTTCGACAAGTCGTTGCAGGGCGAGAGCGGCATGATCACGGGCGCCAACAAGCCCGAGTACCACATCGCCGGCGTCGACGCCGACCGCGACGTCGGTGTTGACGAGTTTGTCGACATCGCCAAGGCGGCGGCAGGGCACAAGTGCCCGATCTGCGGCGGCACTCTCCGCGTCGAGAACGGCATCGAGAGAGGCAACATCTTCCAGCTCGGCACCAAGTACACTGCGGCGATGAACATGACCGTCCACGGTCAGGACGGCGTCGCGTTCAATCCGATCATGGGCTGCTACGGCATCGGCGTGGGCAGAGCGATCGGCTCGATCGCGCAGGAGTCCAACGACGAGTACGGGCTCATCCTGCCGATGAGCGTCGCGCCGTGGCAAGTGCACGTCTGCGCGCTGCGCTATGACGACGAGGCAGTCAAAGCCAAGGCCGACAAGCTCTATGCCGACCTCACGGCGGCAGGAGTCGAAGTGCTGTTCGACGACAGGAATTGCGGCGCAGGCGTCAAGTTCGCCGACGCCGACTTGATGGGCATGCCCATCCGCGTCGTGATCTCGCCAAAGACTCTCGCAGCGGATCAGATCGAAGTCAAATTGCGCAAAGAGAAGAACGCGGAGCGCGTCGCGCTTTCCGACGCAGTCGGCGCGATAAAGGACATCATCGCCAAAGAGCTCGCCGCACTCAACGCCTAAGTCAAAACGCAGATCGCGCACTCCGCAAGCCGTTCGGCTTGGGGGTGCGCTTTTTCAATTATGAAAAAGCTCAAAAAATCGATTGACGTTATTAAGTTTATAGGTTATAATATAAGTAGATAATAGTATAGACAATTGTCAAAACTGCCTTGAGCGCGAACCAAAGTGTTTTGCCAATTATACCAATGAAAAGGCGCAATATCCGCCGAAGATCCCACGAAAAGAACAGCGGGGAAGTCAAGAGATTTAACGAGAATGCGGTCGATCGACAAGGAGATCTCACATGACGCGAGAGCAAAAGTTGAGCATAGCAAAAAAGATAGGCATAGTCTTTGCCGTCCTGGTCGTTTTGGCGATCATCATAGGAATTGTGTTCCTGATCGTAATAATGAGAGATTTCAAATGCAGTCAATTGGGCTACTATTTGGAGGGGGTGTCCAAGGAGGAAGTAGAGCTCGTATTCGGCGAAGACGTATTTATGCTGGACGAAGAGCCGCTCTTCGACATCGGCTTGGATCCGTATTATTGCACAGTCCATTTCAGTCGCTGCAACGACACATTGCGCAATGAGAAGATCACCGGATATGAAGAAAGCGCAGACAGTTACAACATCGTCTATCAAGGGAAGCATCAAGCAAGCGACGACATCTTTTTGACATCGGTCGATATATATTATCAAAAAGATATAGTGAACAGCATGACATTCCCTCCGACGGATACATACGGAGATATCGAATATAGAATAGAGACGAAGAGATTTGAGTCGGGGCTCAGCGTCACCATGGCAAAAGACAGTGATATCTTGTCTGTTGATATGAAATTTGTCGACAGCCAATACAATTCGGTCGTCCTCAGCGACGACTTGTTCGAGACCTATCTGCAAATGGTATTGGATATGGCGGTTTGACGCTTGCAAGATTTGAGCGCGCCGTTGTTGGTGCAGTGCAAGTCCGATTCTGCAGATCATCGATTTTGAAAAAGCGAACGCAAATGCGCTCGCTTTTTGTCATATCATATATTCAAATTTACAAACTCCGCGTTCACAAGAAAAACACCGAGAGCGCATACAGCACTTGCGCCGCACAATAGCTCGGCATGACCAAGTACGGCGCGACGCGCGGAGATATCCTTGCCGACGGGCATGCCGTTTTGAGCCCGAGAATTATGTCAGAGAATGTGAACAGCACCGTCGCGACCAGCACGATGATCCCTGCGTTGGACGGATTGCCGAGATAGAACGACGCGCCGCCGATGATCGTGCCGCCGAGCACGAGGAAGTAAGCGAGCAGCAGATAGCTCTTTGCCTTGCCCAATTCTATCTTGCCGGCCATGATCAACGCGAGCAGTATCAGCGGCAGAACGGGCAGCGCGAGCAGCAGATACGGAGTCTGCGAGATGGGCGCATAATAGTAGAGAAGCACGAGATAGATCAAATGCCCGGCAAAGAAGTTGGACGTGCCGATAACAGAGAAGAAGCCTTCGTCATAGCTGTCTTTGGGGAAGAATGCGTCCATGCACAGCATGATGTCGCCGATTGCGCCGAATATCAGCGCGCAGAGGATGAAGATCGCATAATTGAGCGCCTGCTTGTTGCACAGCAGCGCGATGACGCCGCAGGCCAAAAAGAGCAGGCTGGCGAACAGTTTGAACACGAATTCGCGGTGGCGGTAGCTATGGACGTCGCAATACGCTTTGGCGATCGAGCACAGCACGCACAACACTCCGGCAACAACAAAGTACACCATAATTCTATGATAGCAAATCTGCGGCGATATGTCACCCTTTCTCGCAAAAATTTTGCCGATGGGATAAAACAGGGACAAGACCGAGAGCACATTGCGGCGATATGAGCGCCGAAGACGTTTGCGCCAAGCCGCGGCGACAAAGTGGCGGCAAGCGGAGCAAAAAACGCCGCCGACATATTGCGCAACAGGCGGCTGCGCGTGAGTGCAAAAACTGCATTTGCCAAACACGGGCACGAAAAAAGCCGCCTTGCGGCGGCGGCTTTTGCGATGCGTCAAACTCGCTTGGGGACAAAGCCGAACAGATGCGAGATGTTCATGTCCTTGGGGATGTTCTTGCCGTGATTGCCGAGGCCGATTGCCATTCTGTGCACGCCGTGGTCGGGGCACACGCCGATCAAAGTGTCGTGAGACTGCCAGTGCTCGTTGACCGCGTTTGCAAGTCTGTCAAAGTTGACGGCATAGCAGTCGAGGGCATGACGCGCTTTGCGCGACTTGGGATGAGTGACGTGGATGGCGTCGTCATAGCGCTCGTTGTAGACGCAGATCAGATCGTACTCGTCCTTTGCGATCAGTTCGACGGCCCTGTCGACGACTTCGTCGTCATATTTTTCGCTGAAATACGCCATGTCTCTGCCGCGGAAGATCTTGTCCATGCTTTGGTCTTTGACGCTGACTATGCACGGCTTTTTGCCGGCGCGGATATAGGCGTCGAAGATGGAATCTATCGTGACGACGGGCTTGACGTACTTGACGATCCCGTGCGTTTCGGGCTGAGCACCCGTGTACATCGACGCAAAGCAGACGGGAGTCTTGGGAGGAAACACCGTCTTGAACCTGTGTCTGATCGGCGCGACGCGGAGCATGGACGCGAACTTGTCGATGTACTTGTCCATCACCCAATCGCCGATCGCGTCGGGATTGTAGATCAAGACGCGGTCGGGGGCGATGTCGCCGTATGCGTCGTGCAGCTCGCCGAGCAGCGAAGCGCTTGCCGGGGCGGCGCATTGGGGCGGCTCAACGCCTGCGATCTTGCAGAGGGCGGCGCAAAGTCCCGTCATCGAGTCGTCGAAAAAGTCCTTGTCGTAGTCCATATTTCTCCTATTTTTCTATTGATCTGCCCACCCAATTGAAGAAGTTGAGCGGCTTGAAGAACAGATGCCTGCGATATCTCTTGTCGCCGCGTATGCTGAATTTGCGCGGAATGTCGACCAGCGAACGCACGCGCAAAGCGGCGTCCAGATCCTCCTTGGAGACGCCTTGCACCTGTGCTGTGACGACGATCTTTTCACCCGCCGTCATGTCGAAGAAGTTGTCGCTCCACTGTACGTTGATGTCTTTGAGGGACAGCTCCACGCCTCTCGCATATGCGCTCGCGCTGACGGTGATCGTGTAGGTCGAGCCGTCGTATTCGGTCGCAAAGGAGACGGGATTGGACGGCAGCTGCGCATACTTTTCTTTGGACAGAGTGCGCGTCCTCTCGGAGACGAGCGCGTCGCCGTCAAAGACGCGGATAGCCGCATATCTCTTTTCGCACTTGGACGAAGAGGGCAGTTTTATCTCGTCGATCTTGGCGGCGGAACGGGCGGCGAAGTCGAGCTCTTTGACATATGTCTTGTCGGGCGTGCCGTCCATCAAATAGGTGCCGTATTCGACCTTGTACTTGCGTGCTGCGTCGGTGTCGTTGACGAGGTGGAACAGCACTTTGCGCTTGCCGAAAGAGATCGTCGCGGTGACGGGCGCGTTGAAGTGGCGCGCGCGATATGTGACCGCTTTGAGGTTGCGGTACCAATCTATGCCTGCCCACGAAGTGACTCCCCAGCAGTCGTTGTACTGCCAATAGAGCGCGCCGTGGCAGCGCTCGGGATGACGGCGCCAATTCTCCGTCGCCTCCTGCGCGCAGTCGGCTTGATTGAGCTGGCTGAGATAGACGAGGTCCCACAGTCTCTCGGGCGTCCAATATCTGTCGATGACATAGAATTGCGTGCGCGAGTTGCCGCACATCGCCTTTTGATGTCCCTTCATCAGCGGATCGGACAGTGCGTCGGGCAGCTTGCCCGAGCAGAAAGTGCGGATAGTGTTCTCATGCGCGAACGCCTGGAAGCCGAACTCGCTGCAAAATCTCGTCAGGTTGCCCAGCAGATATCCGATCGGTCTGAGTCCGTGCCAAGCCTTCCACAAGTGAGTGTCGCCGTCGTCGGGCGAATAGATGTCTTTGAGGAACTTGCCTCCCGTCGGCGAGCCGTTCCAATACGGAGTGACGTCGTCGAACTCTTTGATTTTTTGGGGCAGGTGTTGATAATAGAACGGTCCCGTCATCTTGATGTTGTCGCGCATGACGCGCCAGCCGAGGGACATTTGCTCCACTTCGTTGTTGCCGTTCCAAAGAGCGAGAGATGCGTGATGACGTATCCTCGTGACGTTGTCGGCGATCTCGGCGTCGACTTCGGCGACGAAGTCTTCTCTGCCGTAAGGGAAGGGCGAGCACGCGAACATGCAGTCCTGCCAGACGAGGATGCCGTAGCGGTCGCAGAGGTCGTAGAAGTCGTCGCTCTCATAATAAGCTCCGCCCCAAACGCGCAGCATGTTCATATTCGCGTGGGCGGCCGTCGAGATCAAGAATTCGAGATCGTCGCGGGTAGTGCGAGAGATAAAGCTGTCCGTCGGCACCCAATTCGCGCCTCGCGCGAAGACGGGCTTGCCGTTGAGGACAAAGCAGAAGTTGTGGCCGTATCTGTCGCGCGACAGATCGAGCTCTATCGTGCGCAGGCCTATTTGATAGACGCGCTTGTCGTCGGGGTTGTCGGCGCAGGCGGCGGTCAGAGTATAGAGCGGCTGATCGCCGTAGCCGTTGCACCACCACAATTGAGGATCGTCGACGACGATCTCTGCGTCGCCCTGTGCGCTCGCACGGAGCACGGAGCCGTCGGGGCATCGCAGCTCATAGTCGACGGAGCTGCTCTGCTCGCCGTCGAATTCGGGGGAGAGCTTGAGCGTGACTTTGCCGTCCGCGTGGACTTGGCGTATGCGCACGCTCGCCAGCTTTGCGCCGTCGTAGCAGAGGATATAAGTCGGCTTGATGATGCCGCTCTGCAACAGGTGCGGAGCCCAGTCCCAGCCGAAGTGATAGGCAGGTTTGCGGATATGGCACGAGCCGGCTTCGCCCTCGGTGGTGTTGATCATCGGCATCGCCTTTTGCCATTGGGCGATATAGGCGAGGCAGTTGAGGAACTTGACGACGATCGTATTTTCGCCGACGACGAGATGTTCTTTGACGTCAAAGACGTAGGTACGATAAGCGTTTTGGACGGACGCGATCTGCGCGCCGTTGAGGGTGATCTCGGCGAGCGTGTCGAGCATCTCAAAGACCAGCTCGCAATGCTCTTTGGCGAGGTCGTCCTCGGTGACGTCGAACGAGCGTTGATAGGTCCAATTATGTTCGCCGACCCATTGGACGGCTTTTTCGTTGCAGCCGATGAAGGGATCGGGGATCTCTTCAGCCTTGATCAAGTCGAGGAAGTTGCATCCGGGGACGGTCGCGGAGATATTCTCCACGCGATCGGAATCTGTCAGCGACCATTCTCCGCACAAGTCGATCTTTTTCATAAACTCCTCCAACAGACACAGGTCTGCACAAGTTGCTCTTTTTATTTTATATTATTATTATGCTACCGTCAACTTTTCTTGCAAAAAAAGCGCGGAACTCGCCGCGCTTTTTTCGTTTCGTTCATTTTTCGGAGCCTTCGTTTTGCGTGTTCGCGCTGTCCGAGAGTTTGCTGGCGCGCAGTCTGTCCGCGTCTTTTGCGACAAAAAAGATGGGAACGATCGCGACGAGAGCGACTATCGAGGCGGCGAGGAAGATCTCGAACGGCGGCGCGATCGCCCCTCCGTCCGAGGGATCGAACGAGTTTATCCCTATCGCCATCGAGATGACAGGACCTACGACCATAGGCACGAGCACCGTGAAGCACATCCTGACGCCTTGGAAGCGCCCCTCGTATCCGTCGGGGATATAGTCTTGGAACGCGGACATCAAAGCGCCGTTGGTGCACAGCAGCGCGCCGAGCATCACGGTGCCGCCGACATAGAGCATGGGCAGATAGGACGCCTGGCCGAAGAACTTGGTCAGATATATCGCGAGTGTGCCGACGACGATGATCGCCGCGAGAGGGATATAGAACTTTTTGCGGCCGAATTTGTCGAAGAGCACGCCCATCACTCCCGTGATCACCGCCGAGAGCACGATGACGGTGCCGAGCGGCAGCAGGTAGTCGGTTATGCCCAGCGTCGTCTGCACGAAGTTGATCAGATAGGACATAAAAGTCTGTTGCGAGATCCCGACGAGGCAGAGCGCGCTGAGGCAGACGAACATGAACTTGTTGGACTTGACTACGGACGGGCGGAAGCCGTAAAAGACGTCTTTGGCGGTGCGCATGTCCGAGCGCGAGACGCTCGGCTTGTCCTTGACGAGGAAGATCGAGACTATGCCGCAGACGATCGGGATCGCGCCGAGGACGATGAAGAACGCCGCATAGTTGCCCTTGTCGTAGGTGAACATCGCAATTGCGATCGCGACGACCGTTGCGATGACGGGCATGACGGACAGGATCGTGTTGACTTTGCCTCTGTTGGTGCCGTCGGTGACGTCGGTGACCCACGCGTTGAAAGCCGCGTCGTTGGCAGTGGAGCCGACCAGCGTCATCACGCAGTCAAAGATGACGAACAGCGCGATCACGAGCGAGGCGTTGCCGGCGGCGGCGTTGACGTCGATCGTCGCAAAGAGCATGATCGACAAGCCCCAGACGATGTAGCCGGCGGAGATGAAGGGCTTGCGCTTGCCGACTTTGTCGCAGAGCGCGCCCGCAAAGATAGTCGTGACGGTCGCCGTCAGCGCGGACAGCACGACCATCAGCGTCGTGACGAGGTAATAGTAATGCGCCGAGTCGGGCGAATTTTCGAAGATGTCTTGCGCAAACGTCGCGAAATACATATTCTCGACGATCCAAGCGACTTGACCGATAAAGCCGCAGATGAGCAGCGAAGCCCAGATCTTGCCCGAGAGGGGCGTGGAGATGCCTTTGCTTTTCATAACTTGCCTCCTTTCTTCTATCATATACCAAAAACGCGCGGCGCGCAAGAGCGAGTTTTGAGAATGATAGACAAGCGTCGGCGTTGCATATGGCGGCGGATACGGCGTTCCGACGGCTTCGGACGCGGCAAGGGGCGGCAGGACAAACGCGCGAAAAGAGCAAAGCCGCGCGAAGACGAACAAGATATCGTTAGCGAAAAGACAAAGGACTAAGGCGAAAAGTGAAAAATCGCAATGACGCCGATGCAGAGCAGATCGGCGACCGCGAAAAGCGGCAAAAAAAACGCGCTCCCGAAGGAGCGCGGCGTTGACGCAAACGGCTCAGCGCGTGATCTCCGCGATCAAGTCGTTCATATCGTACAGCCCGGGCGCTTTGCCTTTGAGGAAAGCCGCGCCCTTGATCGCGCCGTGCGCAAAGACGGACTTGCTGTGCGCCTCGTGCGTGAGCGTGATGACTTCGTCGTCGCCGAAGAAGTGCACTTCGTGCTTGCCGACGACTGTGCCGCCTCTGACGGCGTGGATGCCGATCTCTTTGGGATCGCGGCGAGTGTCGTTGCCGTGTCTGCCAAAGGTCTCATAGCAGTCGGGCTTTTGGGCGAGGATGCCGTCCGCGATCGCAAGCGCGGTGCCGGACGGGGAGTCGACCTTCTTGTTGTGGTGCGTCTCGACGATCTCGACGTCAAACTTGTCGCCGAGGAAAGCGGCGGCCTTGGCAGCCAGCGAGATCAGCAGATTTATGCCGAGCGACATATTGGCGGAGCGGAATATCGGCACGACCTCGGACGCTTTGCGCACGTCCTCGATCTGGGACGCGGAATATCCCGTCGTCGCAAGCAGCAGAGCAGTGCCCGTCGCCTTGGCGTAGTCGAGCAGACCTTGCAGCGCGTCGGGGCGAGAAAAGTCGACGACGACGTCGGCTTTGACGTTGATGTCGGACGGCTTTGCGAACACGGGCACCGAAAATTTTGTCGGATCGGCATAGGCGTCGACGCCGCCCACGCACCTCACGTCGTCGTAATCGGCGAGGGCTTTGAGGATGTTGGCGCCCATTTTGCCGCCGATGCCGCAGATGATGATATCAGTCATTTGACCTCCAAGACCCCGAGGGCGATCAGCTCTTGCTTGATGAGCTCTTTGCTCGCGGGAGTCGCCTCCGTGAGAGGCAGGCGCATATACGGTTTGCACAGCCCGAGCAGCGCGCACGCCGCCTTGATCGGGATGGGATTGACTTCGCAGAACATCAAGCCGAACAGGCGCTCATAGCGGAACTGCAAGCCCTTGGCGGCGACATAGTCGCCTGCGAGGCACGCGTCCGTCAGTTCTTTGATCTTGCCGGGGATGGCGTTGGAAGCGACGGAGATCAGCCCCGAGCCGCCCACCGCGAAGATGGGCAGAGCGGCGGCGTCGTCGCCGGAATAGAGAGCGATGTTGCTGCCCTCGATCGCCTTGGACGTCGCGATGATCTGCGTGATGTTGCCGCTGGCTTCTTTTATGCCTGCGAGGTTGGGGATCTCGGTCAGTCTTGCCGCCGTATCGGGCAGCAGATTGACGCCCGTCCTGCCGGGGACGTTGT
>CALWKR010000022.1 GCA_944381315.1 uncultured Christensenellaceae bacterium | reverse complement strand
GCATATGAGCTGGCTGCATTGTTTTTGGGGCGTCGGCGCGATCGTCAGTCCGTTCGTGATGAGCTATGCTTTGACCAATTCGAGCTGGAATGACGGATACAGGATCATAGGCTTTGTGCAGCTCGGCATCGCGCTCGTGCTTCTCGTCACTTTGCCCGTGTGGAAGAAGAACGCAAGCGACACAGTGCAAGCAGAGCAGCGTCACTATGGAGTCAAGGACGTGCTCAAAACCAAGGGCGTGCCATTCTTGCTGATAGGCTTTTTTGCCTATTGTGCAGCCGAGGCGACGACAATGTCATGGGCGAGCACTTTCTTTGTCGAGGCAAAGGGTATTGAGCCTGAGCGCGCCGCGCAATTTGCGTCATTGTTCTACATAGGCATGACCGTCGGCAGATTTGCCGCCGGATTCGTGACAGACAAGCTCGGCGACCGCAAAATGATCGTCATAGGCGCTTGCGTCATCGTCGTTGGCGTTGTGCTGTTGTTCATCCCTGTCGGAGGAGCGCTCCCGATCGCCGCCTTCATCATCATCGGCTTGGGCTGCGCGCCCATCTATCCGAGCATAATACATTGCGTGCCGTCCGTTTTCGGAGAGGACAAGTCGGGAGCGATCATAGGAGTGCAAATGGCAGGAGCCTATGTCGGTTCCACGTTCATGCCTCCGCTTTTCGGCGTGATAGGCAATGCGATCGGCTTTGCGATCATGCCGGCGTTTTTGGCGGTGTTTTTCATCTTGATGATCGTGATGACGGAAGTCATGTTCAGAAGCGCCGCAAAGGCGAAACGAGCGTCCGTATGACCTGTGCCGCGAGACCTTTTCGGCGTTGGTTTTTGCAAAAACAGAGCCAAATTTATCTGTCCCTATTGACATCGAATGCGTTTTGTGGTTTTTTATAAGTAGGGGATACCCCAAGGAGGAAAATATGAAAAACGGAACGAGCAAAGTACTGTATTACGGCGAGAGCGGACTGGTGGCGGGGATCGTCGCCGACGTCATCGCCGCAAAGGCGGACAAAAGACTGCTGGAATGCGTGGTCTGGAACGGCAAACAGCCCGACTTTGTCCGTGAAGTGGAATATTGCGAATATCTGCCCGAGTTCAAGCTCGGCGAGTTCGGAAGTCCCGATCTCATCATCATCGCCCATACTTTCAATGCGAAATTCGTCGTCTTTGTCGAGGCGAAGGTGGTGTCCTACGCCAACGCGAAGGCGAGCGAGGCGAGTTTCAGACAGGCGAGGACGATCAACGTCCAGCTCGCGCTCGACCGCAGGTTCAAGCAGGCGGTGACGGCCGGCGCAGGCGACAACATCGAGATCGCGGAGCGCGCCGATTACGACAGCGGCATCGTCCGCGACAAGGCGCGCAGTCTGCGCAAGGGCGGCTTTGTCTCGTATTGCCGCAAGCTGTTCGCCGACGCGGACGGATTCTATTATGTGGCTCTGACGACGGACGCCGAAGCCCAAAGCCCCTACGACGACGATGACGTGCTCAAAGCGCTCGTCGGCGCGGCGTGGGAGAGCGAGAAAGGCGCGTTCGGCTTGTTGACCTACGGCGCGCTGATCGACGCAGGCATAGTTTCGCGCGAAGAGGGCGCGTTCGCGACGGCGGCGCAACTGATGCTGCCGATCGACGATACAGGCGCGGACAAGCTCGTCTATACGAGCAACCCGACGACGGTGAAGGGCGTAAAGCTGGACGAATGGAGCGAGGACAAAAAGCCGTTGATCGACGCGTTGACGCGGCTCGTGCCATGCCTTATCGGCGCCGTCGCGGACGAGACGGAAGTCGAGGAGCTGACAGGTTCGTACAGCTACCGCGTCGGCAATATCGTCTATGCGAGGATAATGTATTTGCAGAACGAGAACACAGTCGTGCTCGCGCTGCTCAAAGACGAAAACATCCCCCAATACGTCTATGACGACGACAAGAGATTTGTCTGCAAGCTCGTCAATTCGGACAAACAATACATAGGATACAAGTTCTATTCCGAGGACGACATAGCGCGGTTCAGAGAGGGGATAGACGAATATTTCGCTTGATCGAGAGACTGCAAAAAGTGAAGAAAACAGACACGGGTACCAAAATTCCCGTGTCTTTATCTTTGTCTGCCGTAGGCGTTTTTCATTGCATAATAGACTTGGCGCAGCTCGTGTGCGGCGAGATCGGCGGTCATGCGGACGGAGTCCCAATGCTGTTCCGACGCCTTGTCAAACACGCCTATCGCAAAGAAACCTGCCGCCTTGGCGCTCGCGAGTCCGATGTGACTGTCCTCGACGACGGCGCATTGGCGCGGGCTCAAACCCAGCTTTGCGGCTTCTCGCAGATAGACGTCGGGCTTGTCCTTGCCGGCGCCTACTTCGTCGATCGACGTGCCGGAAGAGAAGAAGGACGCGACGCCGTTGTGCCGCAGGCAGGGCGCGAACAGGTCTTCGCCCAGCGCTGTCGCGACGCCCATCTTCACGCCGTGTTTGGAGAGTAGCGAGAGCAGCTTCGCCGCATACGGTTTGAGTTGCACGTCCGACGAGTAGTGCTCGAGCGCTCTGTCGTGCCAAAAGTCGGCGATCTCTTGCGCAGTCATTTTGATAGGAGTGTTGCGGACCGTGTATTCGGCGCAATCGGCGAGTTTGAGGTGATTTATCGCGAGAGTGTAATCGGACGGCATCGTCAGCCGATTGGCTGCGAACAGCTCTTCATAGAGCGAGTCCCACAGCCCCATCGAGTCGACGAGGGTGCCGTCCATGTCGAATATGAAGCCTCTGAGCGAGGTCAGAATTTCGCTATTTGATCTTTCAGCCATGTGAAGTTCATATCGGGAGCGAAGATCAGCGGATACTTGTTGTAGAAGAGCACCTTGACGTTGTTGACGACGGTGCAGTTGTCGCTGACCATGCCCGAGGAGTTGATCGCATAGATCTCCACGTCGTAGTTGCCGACAGCTTTTTCATACAGTTTGAGCCGCATGAACTTGGAGCGGTGGTTGAGCCCCTTGTAGAAGTCGGAGAAGTAATATTGCACTTTGCCGTCGTCAAAGACGAGCTTGTAGCTGTGGATCAAGTCGTCGTCCTCTCCGCGCTCGAAGATCAGATATGTGGAGCCGTGGATGATCGCGCAGCGGCCCTTTTCCGCAGTCATGCGAGGCTTGGTCTTGCCGAATCTCGCCGACGTATAGGCAAAGTCGTCCTTGGTCAGCCTTGCAGGCAGATGCCAGCGCATATTTTGTTTTTCTTCTTCTCCTGTCAGCATATTGACGCGCTTGACGTCCACGCCGTCGTCGCCGAATTCCATGATCAAGCCCATCGGCGCGATGTGCGCCTGCGGCGGAACGGAGCCGTTGACTTTGCCCTTTTCCATCTCAATGTATGAGACAGATTGCGTGTCGATCGTCGTGTAGTTGCGCTGATGTATGCTGCGCTCGTCCATCATCGAGAAGTGCAGATGCCCTGCGAGATTGACGACGTTTTCGTACTTGGACAGCACCTTGCCCAGTTTGGAGTCGCTGTACAGCTTGCCTTCGGACAAAGATCCGTAGACCGTGTTGGCGGCGCTGTTGTGCGTGGTGACGAAGATGGGCTTTTTGTCGCCCTCGCCGTCGGCGAGAGCCAACGCGTCTTGCAGCCAGTCGGCGACGCGGTCATAACCGTTCTGCTGAGAGCTGTCCTGCGGAGAGACGCCGATGAAGTGATAGCCGTTGACGACATAGTGCGAATAGGGCGGCACGCCCACGCATTCGGTGAACAGCTTGCGTTTTTTTTCGGGGAAGAAGGGCGGATAGTAGTCGTGATTGCCCATTATGATCTGCATCAGCGGCTTGTCCTTGCCGTAGGCGCGCTCGATCGCGTCGTTGAAGCGCGCATACGCGCACTTGCAAGCGATGTTGCAGATGTCGCCCGGGAAGATGATCATGTTGACGCGTTGTTCTTTGAGCACCTCGAAGGCTCTGCGCAAGTTGAGTTCGTATGTCTTGTCCTTGCGCCACGGGAAGGGGGAGAGCTGTGAGTCGGAGATCACGCCGACGCGCAGCGGCTCGCCGAGATCTATCCGCTTGAACTCGCAATTTATCTCCATGGGTTTGACGGGTTTTTCCAATGGTTCGCTGCCGATCATTTCGTCGTCCTCGCTGACGGTGAATCCGTTCTCCTCTATTATAACACCGCCGTCCGTCTTTTTCATAGCTCTCTTGGCGTCTAATTCGTCGAGGATCTGTTTTTTTCTTGCGCCGTGATAGGTGTTTAGAGCCATAGGGATGAGCGAGATCGCAAATCCGGCCGCAGGGATCAACGTCACGAGTGAGAACATGCCGTCGATCGTGAATTGCGATTGAGGCAGCGGTTCGCCCGCGACTTCGGGCTGTTGAAATTGGAATATGATCAAGCATGCCGAGACCGCGACCGCCGCGATGGCGTTGTTGAACTTGGTCACCATAGAGTTGAGCGAGAAGCAGACGCCCTCCATACGATGCCCTGTCTTCCATTCCAGATAATCGAGGCTGTCGCCGACCATAGGATAGGGCAGCACATTGTAAGCGCCGATGCCGAGGCCGCCGATCGTCATCAACGGGAACGCCGCATAATAGCTGATCTTGCCGACAAAGAACGCCGCCGCAAGGAACACCGCCGACAGCGCGCCGAAGATCAAGCTCGTCTTCTTGAAGCCGATGCGCTTGTAGACGACGGGAGTCAGCAATATGCCGCCGAACAATCCCGCGCCGACGACCAAATAGAGAACGATCAGGACGTCGCCCGATTCGAGTCCGGGGATCTTGACGACGTATGTCGCGATGTACGACGCCGCCAGCATGAGCAGATAGCGCGGCGACGCGAGCATCGACGTCAGCAATGTGAGCAGCATGGGCTTGTTCTTGATCGCCGCCTTGAACAAGTCCTTGACCGCGATCTTCTCGGTGCGAGTCGCAAAGCGCTCTTTGGAGTTGCGGAACAAGATCATGTATCCGGCAAAGACGATCACGCCCGAGAACGCCGCTATCGAGAAGTAGAGCCATGTGTTTGGGACAAGCCTTTGGAAGATGCTCACCAAGCCTATCGGCAGCACCGTGCCTATCGAGCCGAGAGTGACATAGAAGGACAGCAGCGACGACCGCTCTTTGGGATTGGGCGTCGCGACGCTCATCAAGCCCATCGCCGGCACGTCGACGACCGTATACGAGAAGTCGAACAGCAGATAGCCTATCGCCGCGAATGCGCAGCGCGCCGCCACCGGCAGTTCGTTCAACGGCAAAAACATTACGACCGAGACGATGAAGATCAAAAACGCGCCTATGCGGATAAACGGGCGCATCTTGCCGTTTTTGGTGTGCGTGCGGTCGATCACGATGCCCATCAACGGATCGTTGACCATGTCCCAAAAACGCGCTACGAGCATCAAGATCGTCACGAATTCGAGCGGAACGATCAAGACGTCCGACAAGAAAATGTTCAAATAACTCGAGACGACGCCCGAGATCATAAAGCTGCCGATCGCAGCAAAGCCGTAAGAAGCTTTTTCTTTTTTGCTTATGTACTTTTCCATGTTGCCTGTGCGAATTCTCTTATTCTCTATATTCTTTATCCACATTATAAACCCGTGTGCGCGCGAGGCGCAATGATATTTTGTATAGCGAATGTAAACACTTGCCGCATTATTGTAAAGAAAAGGTAAAGACGACTGCCGCGTGGCGGCGGCATAGTTGGAGTTCTTCCAAGCGTGGCAAAAAAGTGCGGCATAGATACTTGACGGCGCGGCGACAGGCAAGAGGGAAGTGACTTCGAGCGAAAAAACGCGTCACGGATGCTTGACGAGTTTTGGCTGCTATCTTCAAAAAATATGTCATCCATACTTGACTGCCGAGAGTGAGCTGGCATGCCAAAATTTTGGACAAAACGTGCTTGTGTGGCGACGACCTTGCGCGCGCATTAGGTATAATACAACTTGCTGAATAAAAATGTAAAAAATGGGTAAAAAATATCATAGACCCTCTTGACAAACGACAAAAGGGTGGTACAATATTAGCAGATGAAGGCAGAGAGTGCCAGCACTTACAGACAGCAAGTGCCAATCAAAGGAGATGATACTATGAAGAATGAATTGAGAAGACACGGAGACAAAGATTATGACTTCTTTGATGAAGCCATGCACGACTTTTTCCCGTCCATATTCGGGACAAGTCATCACACGCAAAGATATATGCGCACCGATATCAAGGAGAATGACAACGGCTACGTTCTCGAAGTAGAGATGCCCGGCGTCAACAAGCAGGATATCGACATCGACCTCAAGGACGGATACCTCAACATTTCCGTCAGCAAGAGCGAGAAGAATGACGGCGACAAGAAGGACAACTACATCCACCGCGAGAGAAGTTTCTCTTGCAGCAGGAGCTACTATGTCGGCGACATCGACAAGAGCGAGATCAAGGCGAAGTACGACAACGGCATCTTGACCGTTGAAGTCCCCAAAGATTCGCCCAAGAAGACCGAGAATCGTATAGAGATCGAGTAACAAGACGCGGCGGCGCCCCGAGACGGAAGTTTCGGGGCGCCGTTTTTTGCGCGGAAAAGATCGTTAAAAAATGAGTGATGAAATTGCGTAATTTTTACATTTTCGGAGCTCTATTTTATTGACATATTTTTTTGGCTTTGCTATCATTGATTCAGGATAAATAATGTTTGGTAACCGAACTAATATCGACAGGTCAACGCAAGGGAAAAGGAATGGACGGACACATCGGATTTCAAGTCAAGATGCTTTCCAAGCTCATAAAGAAGAGAGTGGACGGCACGATCGGCGACGGGGGAGTGCTGCTGACGGGCATGCAGCGCTGGCTCGTGCACTACCTCTTTGTCCATCCCGACGAGGAGTTGTTCCAAAAAGACATCGAGAAGAAGTTCGGCATGGGCAGGTCCAGCGCGACCGAGCTGTTGCAAAGCCTGGAAGAGGCGGGGATGATCACGCGCACGCCGCTCGAGCGCGACGCGAGATTGAAGAAGATCTCCTTGACGGACGCCGCGATCGCCCAGCAAAAGAGAGTGGAGAGAGTGCTGCTCGATGTAGAGAAGAGGCTCGTCAAAGACTTCACTCCGCAAGAGAGCAAAGAGCTCAGAGTCTTGCTCGAAAGGTGCATCCGCAACATGTCCGAAGACGGCGCGGAAGTGCATCAAATCAACACAGATACCAAAATTTGAAATATAGAAAGGAGAAAGATCAATGCTGAAAACATTGGCAAAGAGCATTAGACAGTACAAGAAAGAATCTATTCTTACGCCCGTGCTTGTCATCTGCGAGGTCGCCCTCGAGTGCCTTATCCCGATGTACATGATCGAGATGCTCGACGGCATAAGCGCAGATCCGTCGATCGGCAACATCCTCACCTATGGTGCGATCTTGCTGGTCATGGTGGCGTTCTCGCTGACGTTCGGCATGCTCGCGGGCAAGTATGGAGCCACAGCGTCCGCCGGTTTTGCGCGCAATCTCAGGCACGACGTCTATTACAAGATCCAAGATTTCTCTTTCACCAACATCGACAAGTTCTCGACTTCGAGCCTCGTCACCCGTCTGACCACCGACGTCACCAACATCCAAATGGCTTACATGATGCTCGTGCGCGTCGCGATCCGTTCGCCGATCATGATAATCATCTCGCTCGCGATGACCTATTCGATCAACTGGAAGATCGCGCTCGTATTCACCGCGCTCGTACCCATCCTCGGAGCGGGGCTCGTCCTCATCTTCAAGAAGGTCGATCCCATCTTCTCCAAGGTGTTCAAGAAGTACGACGCGCTCAACGAGTCCATTCAAGAGAACATCAATGGCATCCGCGTGGTCAAGTCCTATGTCAGAGAAGACTATGAGATCAAGAAGTTCGACAAGGCGGCTGAAGACGTCAGATTCGACTTCACCCGCGGCGAAAAGATCATTGCGCTCAACAACCCGTTGATGCAATTGTGCATGTGGACGGCGATCACGATGGTCTGCTTCATCGGCTCTATGCTGATCGTGCAGACCGACGCCACGGAGCTGACATCAGCTTCGCTGTCGTCGCTGATCGTCTATGCGGCGCAGACGCTGTCTTCGCTTACGATGCTGTCGATGGTCATGGTCATGATCTCGATCGCAAAGACGTCGGCGAACCGCGTCGTCGAAGTGCTCAAAGAAGAGAGCACCCTGACCAATCCCGAGCACCCCGTCTACGAAGTCCCCAACGGCGACGTCGACTTCGACAATGTCGACTTCAAGTATTCGGAGAAGGCGGACAGACGCGCGCTCAAAGAGGTCAACTTGCACGTCAAGTCGGGGCAGACGATCGGCATCTTGGGCGGCACGGGCAGCTCCAAGACTTCGCTCGTCAACCTGATCCCGAGATTGTACGACGTGTCGGCAGGCAGCGTCAAGGTCGGAGGCATCGACGTCAGGGACTATGACATCGAGTCGCTGCGCAACCAGGTTTCCGTCGTGTTGCAAAAGAACGTGCTCTTCTCGGGTACGATCAAGGAGAACTTGCGCTGGGGCGATCCCGACGCTACGGACGAAGAGCTCGTCAGAGTGTGCAAGCTCGCGCAGGCGGACGACTTCATCCAAGGCTTTCCGGACAAATATGATACATATATAGAGCAGGGCGGCACCAACGTGTCCGGCGGTCAAAAGCAGAGGCTTTGCATCGCGCGCGCACTGCTCAAAAAGCCCAAGATCCTCATCTTGGACGACTCGACTTCCGCCGTCGACACCAAGACTGACGCGCTGATCCGCAAGGCTTTCCGCGAAGAGATCCCCGACACGACCAAGTTCATCATCGCGCAGAGAGTCGCGTCCGTCGAGGATGCGGACCAGATAGTCATCATGGACAACGGCACGATCGCTGCGATCGGTACGCATGACGAACTGCTCGCGACCAACAAGATCTACCAAGAAGTCTATTACTCGCAGAACAAGGCGGGCGCTACCACGGACGTTCTGATCAAGGCTCGCGCCGAGGAGGGAAAGGACAATGGCAAGGCATAAGATAGAAGTCAAGCGCGGCAGCATCCTCAAAACGCTCGGCAAGCTGCTCGGCTATATGTTCCACTACTACAAAGGCAGATTGATCTTGGTCTTGTGCTGCATCGCTGTCACCGCCGTCGCAGGCATAAGCTCGTCGATCTTCCTTGAACTGCTCGTCGACGACGTCATCACTCCGGGCTTGGAGCTCGGCTATGACGCTGTCAAGGATCAGCTCTATACGATCATCGGCATAATGGGCGGAATTTATGTGTTCGCGCTGGTCTGCTCCTTTGTTTACAACCGTACGATGGCGGTCGTCACGCAGGGATTCTTGAAGCATGTCCGCGAGGATATGTTCAACAATATGCAGAAGCTGCCCATCCGCTACTTCGACACCAACACGCACGGCGACATAATGAGCTACTACACCAACGACGTCGACGCGCTGCGTCAGCTCATCTCGCAGAGCATACCGCAGGTGACCTATTCCGCAGTCGCAATGATCACGCTGCTGGTATCCATGCTTCAATCCAGCATATGGCTGACTCTCGTGGTACTTGCGGGCGTCGGGATCATGGTCCTCGTCACCAAGCTCGTCGGCGGCAAGAGCGCCAAGTACTTCGTCCGCCAGCAAAATTCTGTCGGCACGGCCGAAGGCTATGTCGAAGAGATGCTCACCGGACAAAAGGTCATCAAGGTGTTCTGCCACGAAGAGGCGGCAAAGCGCGACTTTGACAAGGTCAACGACGAGCTGTTCGTCAACACCGACAAAGCCAACAAGTACGGCAACATCCTCATGCCGGCGATCATGCACATCGGCCACGTCTTGTTCGTCGTCGTCGCTATCGTGGGCGGCTTGCTCGTGCTGTACGGAGCCAAGAACCTCAATTTCAGCGGCATGACCGAAGTCATCACGATGGGCTCGATCATCGCATTCCTCAACATGAGCAGACAGTTCACGCTCAACATAGGACAGGTGTCCATGCAGGTCAACTCCGTCGTCATGGCTATCGCGGGCGCGGAACGTATTTTCGGCTTCCTCGACCAAAAGCCCGAGACGGACGAGGGCTATGTCACTCTCGTCAACGCCGTCATCGACGACAACGGCAATATCTTGCGCGAAAGCCCCACCCGTACGGGCAGATGGGCTTGGCGTCATCCCCACAAGGCGGACGGCTCCGTCACCTATCAGGAGCTCAAAGGCGACATCAGGCTCGTTGACGTCGACTTCGGATATGTGCCCGAAAAGATCGTGCTGCACGACGTGACGCTCTATGCTAAGCCGGGGCAAAAGATCGCGTTCGTCGGTGCGACGGGCGCAGGCAAGACGACGATCACCAACCTCATCAACCGCTTCTACGACATCGCGGACGGCAAGATCAGATATGACGGCATAAACATCAACAAGATCCGCAAAGCCGACCTCAGACGTTCGCTCGGCATGGTCTTGCAGGATACCAACCTCTTCACCGGGACGATAATGGACAACATCCGCTACGGCAAGCTCGATGCCTCCGACGACGAATGCGTCGCCGCCGCAAAGCTCGCCAACGCGCACGACTTCATCACGCGTCTGCCCGACGGCTACAACACGATGCTCACAGGCGACGGCTCCAACCTCTCGCAAGGGCAAAAACAGCTGCTGTCCATCGCGCGCGCCGCGGTCGCCAATCCGCCCGTGCTCATCTTGGACGAGGCGACGTCGTCGATCGATACCCGCACCGAGTATCCCGTGCAAAAGGGCATGGACGCCTTGATGGAGGGCAGAACGGTCTTCGTCATCGCTCACAGACTGTCCACGATCCAGAACTCGGACGCGATCATGGTCCTCGACCACGGCCGCATCATCGAGCGCGGCAACCACGAGCAACTCATCGCGCAGAAGGGCGTTTACTATCAGCTCTATACCGGCGCTTTTGAGTTGGAGTGATCTCCAAAAAAGCTCCGCCCCCGACATTGTGTCGGGGGCGGTATTTTTTTGCAAAAATGCCGCGTTTACGGCATCAAACGCGGCAAAATGTCATAGATATCTCCAAGAAAAGCTCAACCGATCCGAACAAATTCAGGTTATTTTTTGATACGGAACGGTATGTTCGGTACCAACTTTTCGGGGGTTTCGTGCACAAAAGCGCGGTTTCATGCCGCGCTCTTTTTTTGCAAAATTTGGCGCCCGTGTCGGTCAACAGACGTTTTGCGGCGGAGGGGAGGCTTGGCGTTTGCGGATGCGGCGCCAATTAATGAAGCCGTAAATGTCGTTGACGAGGAACATCGCAAAGCAGACGACGACCGAGATATAGCTCTTGTCTTGGAGCGAGGCGAGCGTCCAGAGCACGATCAAGACTATGTCGTTGGCGGCGTAGCCGAGCGCATAGAGAGGGGAGCGGCGGAAGGTGAGATAGACGGCGACGAAGCTGGTCGTCACCGAGATCGTCGACGGGATCATGTTGGCGGTGTTGCAGGCGTCGAGGATGAACCAAAAGGCGAGCGTCACGAGCGCGGCGAGGACGAACATCAGCACAAGCTCCTTGCCTTTGAGGGAGTTGACCGCGACCTGGGAGCGCTTGCCTTTGTAGGGATTGCGCAGCCATGCGATCAGCGAGAACAGCGCCATCGGCAGCGTCATGCCGAGATAGGTGATCATCTCGCCGTAGTACGCGAACGAATAGGAGATGATCCCATAGAGGATGCTGAACACGATCGTCAGCGCCTGACCGATCGGGTTGCCCTTGGCGTTGAAGATCAGCGAAGTCGCGCCGATCAGCGACGCGGCGAGAGTGAGATAGCTGCTGCGGTCAAAGATCGCGAAGGACGCGACGATCAGTGCGACGGACGCGAGCCATAGCGCCCATTCTCCCTTGGTAAAGTAGCGGATGAGCTTGGTCATATGCCTCCTTGCCGCCAACAAAAAAGCGCTTCCGGCGCGTCTTCTGAGACCTAACGACGCACTGCAAGCGCAAACTACCCGGTGGCAGCAAAAGTTATTTCGTTGGCAAGATGATATCACATCGACGTCGAGGTGTCAAGCCTTGGCGTCAATTTTTTTGCACGTCGTCCGAGCCGTCGAGCAGGCGGTTTTGCTCAGGCTCGCGCGCAGACGAGGTCAGCGTGGCGACCAATCTGCGAGTGAAGACGATGAACAAGGCTATCGACAGCGCGAGAGTGACCGTCTCGGACGCGAACGTCGCCCACCACAGCGAATCGGCTCCGAATATCAGCGGAAACACGAACGCGAACGCCGACGACAGCACAAAGCCGCGCAGCAGCGAGATCGCAAAGGACGCGCGCGCTTTCATTATAGATTGGAGATAATATGTTGCGAAGATGTTGAGCGGCAAGAAGAGATAGGACAGCGAATAGATCCTGACCGCCGTCGGAGCGACAGCCTCTATCTCGGGCGTTATGTCGGACATGAACACGCTCATCAGAGGCATCGGCAGCGCTTCGCAAAGCCCGCAAAACAGTAGCGCGACCGCCGACGCGGAGATCGCGCCATAGAGCGTGACCGTGCGGATGGGGGCGAGTTCGCCCGCTCCGTACGAGCGCGAGACGAGCGGCTGGATCGCCTGCCCGACGCCGTAGGAAACGTATTGGGCGACGAGGTTGATGTTGATGATCACGCCGTAGACGGCAAGCGCGGTCGAGCCGAGATATTTCATTATCTGATTGTTGAACACGATGGACAGCACTCCGACCGCGATGTCGACGACAAAGGACGGGAAGCCCGTCGCGGCGATCGAGCGCAACTTGGAAAAGAACGCACGCGGCTTGACAAGGCGCAGAGTGTTGCGCTTGGAGAAGAAGTGCGTGCACATTATGCAGAAGGCGAGCGTCTGACCTATTCCCGTCGACAGTCCCGCGCCCTCTATGCCCATGTCGGCGACAAAGACGAGCAGATAGTCTCCGACGATGTTGAACAGTCCGCCCGACACCGTCGCTATCATCGCGAGCGCGGGGGCGCCGTCGTTGCGCAAAAACGCCGCAAAGATCTGTCCGAAAGTGAAGAGGGGAACGACGAATTTCAGCCACTTCAAATAGTCTCTTGCAAGAGGGAGCAGTTCTTCGCTCGCGCCGGCAAGTCTCAGCAGAGCGGAGTCGGCAAAGGCTATCGCCGCCCATGCGGCGGCCGCGACTACTGCGGCGGAGATCAGCGTCGCCGTGAAGACTTCGTTGGACGAGCGCACGTCGCCCTCGCCGCGAAGTTTGGCAAAGATGATCGAACCGCCTATCCCGAACAGCAGCCCGAGGCTTATGATGATCGTCCATACGGGCGTGATCACGGCGAGCGCCGCCATGCCGTCGGGGCCTTCGTATTGTCCGACCATGATGCAGTCGACAATGGAATAGATGGACACCATCACCGCGCTGCCGATGCCCGAAAACAGATATTTGAGGAATACCTTGCCAAGAGGTCTGCCGTTGTAGATCGTCGATGTCATAATTGCTCCTGCAACAACTATATCGCATCGGCACAGATGCTGTCAACCGCACGAGCGCGTGTGCGCGCAAAACGCATGCGTAGATCCGAGCCGTCGCGCGACGTATCGCCGCCGAAAAGCGTGCGGCGGCGCAAAACGTATTCGCATGGGACGAGATGCCGCGATCCGAAAGGCAGATTTAATATCGTTTGGCGCAAAAACGCAAATTTTGCGCGTACACAGCGCGATTTTTGTATATATTGCAAAAAATGCAATACAAATTTAAGCAAGCATATTGACATCGTCCGCGCGTTGTGTTACGCTATCGGTGACGGGAGGCAGACCATGAAACGCTTGATTTGCATTTTGATGACACTCGCTTTGGCGCTCGCGGCATTCGGGGGATGCGTGCCGCAGGACGATCCCGACGCACCGCCGGGCGTACAGACTCCGCCCGACGGCACCGAAAAGCCCTCTGACGACGAGCAGACTCCGGGCGAAGAAGATCAGACGCCGAGCGACGATGAACAGACGCCGAGCGAAGACGATGAACAGACACCGAGCGATGACGAGCAAGAGCCTCCGCAGGAAGAGGCATACGAATATGACGCTGTTATCGACGGCGTAGATTACGGAACGGTGCAGGAGATAGAGTATTACTCCGAAGTCGCCGGCGGCACCAAGCACGCGACAGTTCTTCTCCCTCCCGACGCGCAGCCGGGCGAGCGTTATCCCGTGCTCTATCTGTTGCACGGCTTGATGTGCAACGAGAGGACATGGTTCGATATGTGCTCCGCGGCGCAGATCGTGCGCAACGGCAGCCTGTTCGAGGGCGCGCGCAAGATGATCGTCGTCGGAGTGAACAGCATCGTCAATGCGGACGAAAAAGCTCCGTCCATGATGTCTGCCGAGCTGACCGAGGTCTACGACAAGACGGGCGAGGAGATCGTGAGCGTGCTCAAACCGTACATCGACGCCAACTATCCCACGCTGACGGGCAAGTACGACACCGCCGTCGCAGGATTCTCCATGGGCGGCAGAGAGGCGTTGCTCTCGGGATTTTGGAATCAAGACGTGTTCGGCTATATCGGCGCACTCTCGTCCGCGAGTTTCAACAAGAACATCGTCTCGATCGGAGTGTCAGATCCCGTGCTCAACGAGTTCGTCATAGAGCCCGAGCACGGCGGCTTTGCCTATATCCTGCTCAACATCGGCAGGCTCGACTTCATGACGGGCGGCGTCACGCAGAGATATGACTCGATGATGACCGAGGCGGGGATAGAGCACGACTTCTATACGACTTCGGGAGGGCACGACTTCTCGACATGGAAGGACGGACTGCATACGTTCGTGCTCAACATCTTTGGCGCAGGAAAGTCTGCAGGCAAGACGAATTCATGACCTGTATCGAGTTTTCGACGATATTCTACGATCTTTGCGCCCCGTTGCGACACTCTCGCGGCGGGGCGCTTTCGCTGCTTGCACCAACAGTTTACATTCGCGCGAGATTTTGATATAATATAGTCAACAAACCATGAGGGAGAATATGAAAAAGAAGATTTTCGTGGTCGAAGACGATGAGAGCATCAGAGGGCTCTATGAGCTTGCGCTCGACGACGCCCAATACGACGTAAAGGGCTTTTCGTGCGCGGAAGATATGTTCGACGCGCTCTATAGCGGCGAGGAGTGCGACCTCGTCATCTTGGACGTGATGCTGCCCGGCATGAGCGGCATCGAGGCTCTGCGCCGTCTCAAAGGCAACGGCGGGACCGCCGACATCCCCGTCATCATCGCCAGCGCCAAGGGCGACGAGCAAGCCAAGGTCGAAGGCCTCGACATCGGCGCGGACGACTATCTCGCCAAGCCTTTCGGCATGAAGGAGCTTGTCGCGCGCATCAAAGCCAATCTCCGCAAGCACGCTCCGGCCGCCGCGACGCTCGCTCCCATAACGGTCGGCGACGTCATGATCTGCGACAAGGAGCACGAGGTCTACGTCGCAAACAAGCCTGTCCAGCTCACGCTCAAAGAATACAATCTGCTGCATATGCTGATGGAGAACGCCGACGACGTCGTCAAGCGCGAGGACCTGCTGTCCAAAGTGTGGGGCTATGACTACTTCGGCGAGACGCGCACGCTCGATATGCACATCAAGTCGCTGAGGCGCAAGCTCGGCGAGGAGACGGGCGGCAAATACATCGTCACCGTCCGCGGCGTGGGATACAAGTTCGCGAGGCCATGAAACAAAAGCTGCTGCGCAGGATATTGCTGATCTCGTCGGCGGTGTTTTTCGTCGGCGTGGTCATTTGCTTTTTGCTGTTCGTGCTCGTCAACATAATAGGCGCGCGGCACACGCTCGACAATGTCGCCGCGGAGTACAACGGCACGATAGCCTCGGCCGAGAGCCTTGACTCTCTCGCCGAGAGAGTGGAGAGCACGGAGGCGTCGCTGCTCAGGATAAGCGTCTTTTCGTCCGACGGAGCCATGATCGCGGACAACTCGACCGAGGACATGTCCGACGTCACGCTCGACGACGATCTCGCGGCACAGCTCGCGCAGGGCGACTCTGTCTATCGGATGCAAAGGCTGTACGGCATGGGCGAGACGCTCTATGTCCTCTACAACGCCGTCCCCACCGATCTCGACGAGGGCGGTTATCTCATCGTCGTCTACGGCGCGGATATAGACTTCAACGACATCAACTTTTGGGCGCTCGCGGGCGCGTGCCTTGTCGGATGGATCGTCATCACGATCGCCACATATCTGTTGACGCGCAACTATATCGTCTCCGCGACGGCGTCGCTGGACAAGCTCAGAGTCATGCTCGAGAACGTCAACAAGGGCAACTATTCCGAGATCGACTACAAGTCTCCGTACCGCGACGTGCAGGAGATCGTCGACAACATCGACGTCGCCGCGCGCAACATCAACGACACTATAAAGGAGCTCAAAAACGAGCAGATAAAGAACTCGTTCATCTTGTCCAACATCGCGCAGGGCGTCGTCGCCGTCAACGACAAGCAGAGAGTGATCATCTCCAACGACGCATTCTCCGACATCTTCGGCTCCGTGCCCGGGCTCGTCGGGGCTCAGCTCTCCGACGTGATCGGAGAGGACGACGACACAAAGAAGATATTCGACGCGCTCAAAGAGGGCAGGACAGGCGCCGTCACCGAGCTCACGCGCTCGGGCA
This sequence comes from uncultured Christensenellaceae bacterium, assembly GCA_944381315.1. GTDB lineage: Bacteria > Bacillota > Clostridia > Christensenellales > UBA3700 > Ornithoclostridium. The sequence goes on along the minus strand of CALWKR010000022.1, from coordinate 27,855 downwards.
AGACCTATCGGGTCGAGAACGTCGCCGAGCCCGAACATTGGCCCGAGGCGTGGGGAGCGACGGGCGCGATGTTGCTGTTCACCGACATCACTTTCGAGGCGAATATGAGCAAGCTGCGCAGCGAGTTTTTCGACAATGCGTCGCACGAGCTCAAAACGCCGCTGACAGCGATCTCCGGCTATGCGGAGCTGCTCGGCTCCAAGGGACTGTCTGCCGCCAAGCGCGACAAATGCGTGTCCGAGATCAGGGAGAACGCGAGCGGCATGCTCGATCTGATCAACAATATGCTCAAGCTCAGCAAGCTGGACGTCTCCGACAGACCGCGCGACTTGCAAGAGACAGATCTCGCCGAAGTCTGCCGCAGCGTCGTCGAGAAATTGCAAGTCCAATCGCGCGAAGCCGACGTCACGATCGCGTGTTCGGGCGAAGCGAGCGTCTTTGCCGACAAGGACGACGTCTATTCGATGATCTCCAACGTCGTCTCCAATGCGATAAAGTACAACAAGCGCGGCGGCAGCGTGACGATCTCGCTCCGTCAGACGGACGACGCGGCAAGCGTCACAGTCGAGGATACGGGCATCGGCATCGCACCCGAGCATATAGGACGCATCTTCGACAGATTCTACAAAGTGGATACCGCGCGCACGCGTTCCAAGGCGCTGAGCACGGGATTGGGGCTTTCGATAGTAAAACAACTCGCCGATCATTACGGCGCAAAGATACAGGTGGAGAGCGAGGTCGGCAAAGGCACTCGCGTCTCGATCGTATTCGGGAGGGGAAATGATCTATCCGATGAGGCTTAGGCCCGTCCTCAAATCGTATATTTGGGGCGGAGACAAGCTGGGCAAAAAATACGGCAAGGGCGACGGCGGCAGCGTCGCCGAGAGCTGGGAAGTCGCCTGCAACGCGCAGGGCGGCAGCGTCATTGTCGGCGGCGAATACGACGGCATGAGTCTGCAAAGCCTGCTGGACGCACACCCCGAGATGAAGGGCAGCGCCGCGGCAAAGTTTGAGTTCTTCCCCGTGCTCGTCAAGCTGATCGACGCCGCGTCCGATCTGTCCATCCAAGTGCATCCCGACGACAAGTATGCGCTCGAGCGCGAGGGACAGTACGGCAAGACCGAAATGTGGTATGTCGTCGAGAGCGCCCCGGGAGCGGGGATGTATTGCGGCTTCAAGCGCAAAGTTAGCCGCGGCGAGCTCGAGAGCGCGCTGCAAGACGGCATGATCACCGACTTGCTCAACTTCATCGAAGTCAAGCGCGGCGACTGCCTGTTCATCCCGTCGGGCACAGTGCACGCGATATGCGGCGGCGTGATCGTCTATGAGGTGCAGCAGAACAGCACTCTGACATACCGACTCTATGACTACGGCCGCGTCGGCGCCGACGGCAAACCGCGCGAACTGCACATCGCCAAGGCGCTCGACGTCATCGATCCGTCCAAGGTGTGCCGTCCCAACGAGGGCACGCGCAAGCTCGGAGAGGGAGTGACGCTGCTCGGCAAGTGCAAATACTTCACTTCGACCGCCTATGACACCGCACTCTGCCACGGCACCCAAGTCGACGACGTGTCGTTCGCCGCCTATACCTGCGTGCGCGGCAACTGCGTGCTCGCGGCAGGAGCCGCCGATCTCGCGCTGTCGCCGGGGGACACCTGCTTTGTTCCGGCAGGAGCAGGGCATGTAGTCTGGTCGGGAGACGCGACGCTCATCGAGGCAAAAGTCTGAGCCGCGTCAAGTCCGAGTAGCAACAAAAGAGCAAAAAAAAGCCTCGGTCCCGCAATGGGACCGAGGCGAATTTTTTGTCGTTTAGACCTCTATCGTGCTGTCTTCGAGAACGTTGGAGTTGTTGGCGAAGTACTTGACAGATTCGACAGCGCTCTCTGCGGCGGCTCTCGACTTGTAACCCTCGCCGACGCCGTACAGCGTCACGCCGTCTGCTTTGAACAGCTTGTAGCGGAAGGTGCCGTTCTTCTCGGAGTCGATGTTGTAGGTGCCGTTGTTGATCGTGTTGCGGAAGGACTCGATCTGCTTGGTCTTGGGCTTGATCTTGTAGTTCTCGCTCTCGTAGAGGATCTGACCGTTGTTGGCTTTGAGCTGGAACTTGTAGGGACGCATCGGATTGGACTCGTCCTTGACGATCACATATTTGCCCCTTGCGCCGTCGCTTTCGGGCAAGTCGAACAGGATCGTCGTGTTGGCAGGCAGGTTGGAGGGCTGGGCAGGCTGAGCTGCGGGAGCGGTCTCTTCCTTCTTCTTCCTCACAGGCGGCACGCGCTTGGGCTTGGGAGCCGGAGCGACAACGACAGCTTCTTGAGCAGGAGCGGCCGCGACTTCTTGGGCGGCAGGCTGTTGCTGGACGGGCTGCTGTTGGACAGGTTGCTGAACAGGCTGTTGTTGGACCGGTTGCTGAGCGGGAGCCGATTCGGGCTGAGCTTGCGCAACAGGCTGAGCTTGCGGTTGTTCCGCAGCTTGAGCTTCTTGAGCGGCAGGCTCCTGCTGCTCTTCGGGCTGAGCTTCTTCTTGATCGGTGACTGCGGAGTCTTCGGGCAGAGTGGAGAGGTTGACCTCTTCGTTCTCCGTCGACGTGGCGGTCACGTCGGGGACTTCCGCAACGGGGACATCCTGCGCCTCGGGAGCCGCAGCTTCTTCGGTCGGCACGGGCTGAGGAGTCTCTTCGACTATCTTCTTTGCCTTTTTCTTGGCTTTCTTCTTCCCTGTAGCGGCGGCGATGATCAATGCGATGACGCAGATCAGGATCACGCCTCCTGCGATGGCTATGAACACCCAAAGCGGCAGACCGCCGAATACTTCGTCGGTGAGTGCGACTGCCGTCAAAATGTTTGCTGGCATAATATCCTCTCCTTTCCGAAAAATCGGTACAACTCTAATATAACACACAATTACAGCCAATGCAAGAACAATATGCAAAAAATTTAAAAAAATGCGCGGACGGGCGCAAAATACGCGCTAAGATATACACATACGCGAAAAAGTCGAAGGATTTTTTGCGTACGCGCGCACGGCGCGAAAGTTTTTCGACAAAAAAACAATTGCCACGGAGCGCGTTTTGGGCTATCATAATAGAGAGTATGGAAACGATGATAATGAGCGGCGACGAGGCGATCGCTCTCGGCGCGAAGATCGTCGGCGAAGGAGGCATAGTCGCTTTTCCGACCGAGACGGTCTACGGGCTCGGAGCCGACGCGTTCAATGCCGCCGCGGTGCAAAAGATATATCGGGCAAAGGGCAGACCATCGGACAATCCGCTCATCGTGCACATCTCGCGAGAGTCGCAATTGGACGGGCTCGTCGCCGAGGTGACGCCTGCGGCGAAGGCAGCTATGGCGGCGTTCATGCCGGGGCCGATCACTTTGATCCTGCCCAAGAGCTCCGCCGTTCCGGACATCGTGAGCGCGGGACTGTCGACGGTGGGGATCAGGATGCCGTCGCATCCGATCGCGCGCAAGTTCATCGACGCATGCAAGACGCCGATCGCGGCCCCGTCCGCCAATGCGTCCAAGCACGTCAGTCCGACGAGCGCCGCGCACGTCTTTGCCGATCTGCAAGGCAGGATCCCGTTGATCATAGACGGCGGCGAGTGCGAAGTGGGGATAGAGTCGACGATCCTCGATCTGTCCGTGCCCGTGCCTACGATACTGCGCCCCGGCGCGATCACCGCGGAGATGATAGCCGAAGTGCTGGGCGGAGTGCAGACCTTTGAGGGCAAAGTCATGGTCGCCAAGGCGCCCGGGATGAAGTACACTCACTATGCGCCCAAGTGCGGCGCGATAGTGGCGGCGGACGCAGACGCCGCGAGGGAAGAATATCTCAAACGCGCTGCAGACGGCGAGAGCTGGGTGGTGCTGGCGCGCGACAAAGACTGCGCCGCGCTGGACGGCGTGCGCACGCTGCCTCTCGGCGGCGACGACGCCCAAGTGTGCCGCAACGTCTATGCGGCGTTGAGATATGCCGAAACGCGCTTTGACGGCATCTTGTTCGTCGATCTCGGCGACAAGGGAGTGTGCGGATCGGTGATGAATAGAGTCAATAAATCGGCGGGAGGACGCAAAGTCTTTTCGTCAAAAAAATGAGGGAAAATATGAAAATTTTGTATGTGTGTTCCGGCAATACATGCCGCTCACCGATGGCGCAGGCCATCACTGCCAAACTCGCCGAGGACAGAGGACTCGACGTCGCCGTAGACAGTGCCGGCACCGGCTGCCCCTATGGCGATCCGATCACGGAGAACGCCGTCGAAGTGCTCAAAGCGCGCGGCATAGATTTTTCGCATGTCAGCAACAAGGTGACGCCCAAGAATCTTGCCGAGAGCGACGCCGTCATCTGCATGACGCCCATACTGCGCTTTGCGATAGAGAAGTACGTTCCGTCGGACAAGCTCTTTGTCGCCAACGACTTCATAGGGCACGAGATCCCCGATCCCTACGGCGGCAGCGTCGAAGTCTATGAAGAGTGCGCCAAGCAGATAGAGAAACTCGCCGCGGCGGTGTTGGACAGGTTCTGCGCAAAAAAATGATCTTGCGGCAAGTCCGCGCAAGGAGGAATATGAAGATAGCCATCGGATGCGATCACGGCGGCATTGTGCTCAAGCCCGCGATCGTCCAATTGCTCAACCAAAGGGGCATCGAGGTCGAAGATTTCGGATGCTATGACGACTCGTCGGTGGATTATCCCGACTACGGCGCCGCCGTCGCGCGCAAAGTCGCGTCGGGGGAATGCGACAAGGGCATCTTGATGTGCGGCACCGGGATAGGCATCTCGATCGCCGCCAACAAGTTCAAGGGCGTCCGCGCAGGCGTATGTCACGACGAATTCACCGCGCGTATGATAGCCGAACACAACGACGCCAACATCATCGCGCTCGGCGGCAGGATCGTCTCGCCCGAACAGGCGGCGAAGATGGTCGCCGTCTGGTTGGATACGCCGTTCGGCGGCGGCAGACACGCGGGGCGCGTCGCAAAGATCAAGGCGATCGAGGACGAGAATTTCAAGTGACATGACGTCACGGATATCGAGAGCGGACGGAAACGTCCGCTTTTTTTGTCATATCGCGCCGTATCGCGCCGTAACATATAGCGTACACACGGAGGGTATATGACAAAGAAAATTTTCGCAACCGCACTGTGCGCAACGCTGATCGTCGCGGCGCTCGTCTGCTTTTCGGCGTGCGACGAACCCAAAACTACGATGCAGCTCCTCGACGAGAGAGTGAGCAGCAGGCAAACGACGCAATACACCGGGCAGACCGAAGACTCGCACGTCTCGGTGAGCACGCAGGAGAGAGAAAAGGTGTTCGTCGCCGACGGAGAAGTGGGGGACAAAGAAACCGTCACCGCCGTCATAGTCACGCTCCCGGAGCTGTCCGACGAAGCGACCTATTCATATGTCCTGCAAGGCGCCGACGGCAAGGTAGAGGGCGCGCTGACGCGCAGCGTGATAGGCAACCGTCTCGTCGCGAAGATCGAGAACGCGGACGCGTTGGGCACGCTGACCTCGATCTCGGTCACTAGTTCTGCGTCGCCCGAGGCTCCGACTACGTTTGAGCTGACGGACGAGATGCAAGGAGCGATCGCTCCCGAAGTTGCGTTGCAAAAGGCGTATGAGCACTTCAAGACAGAGCTCGACGCAGAGCTTGCGTCCGAGGACGGCTTGCAGCGAGAGATCTATCTGCGCTTCGTCAACGGCAAGACGGACCGAGACAGCGAATATTATTGGTATGTCTCTTTCATCGCAGACCGCAATGACGAGATGAGCGTGCTTCTCGACCCCGTCGACGGCAGCGTCGTGACAAGCAGAGTGCGCCCTTGATCGACACGGGCACCAAAAAATCAAAAATATCGCAACAAAAAAGCGTCGCTTGCGCGGCGCTTTTGCAACTCAAAAAAAGTCTTGTCGGATCGGCGAGAGATCGCCGTCACTGCCGATCTTTATCCTTTGACTCGGAGCGCTTGTTCAGTTTGCGCTGCAAGTTCTCCTTGTTCTTGCGCGCGATGTTGGACAGAGATCCGAACAGCCCTGCGATCATCTTGCAGAGTCCGCGCATTCTGTGCTTGTTGCCCCACAGCAACAGTCCGTCGACGAGGCGGCTGTCTATGATGCCGCTCGAGATGCCGACAAGTCCGCGCAGCGGCATTGCGCGCATTCCCTGCGTGAGGATGAGCATCGTCGTCATATCGGCATTGGGGACTTGCGATTTGATGACGGAGGGCGCGAGTTTTAGGATGAGTTTGCCGATCAGACAGCACTCGAACTCGCCGAGAGTGGTGTTGTCGTTGAACTCGCCGCGCTTGCTCGGCACGTTGGGCGGGATCTCGCCGCGATAGAGCGCTTTGAATTGGTCGTCGGGGATGCAGTCCGCCGACGCGATGTCATAATAGACGGAGCATACGTCTTTGAGATCGTCGACTTCGCGTGCGGCGCCGAAGTCGAAGTCGCGCGCCGCGCTCAGCCTGATGTCGCGCGACGACGCGCCGATCAAGATCTCGTATTTGCCGCTCGAGCTGTACCAATCGCCGTCCTTGACATTGAAGAACGCGAACGTGCGCTCGTCGAAGGGCAGGGATATGCGCTTGCTCTCGCCCGGAGCGAGATAGGTCTTGGCAAAGCCTTTGAGCTCCTTGTCCGCCTTGAAGATGACGGGCGTCAGATCGCGGATGTACATCTGCGAGACTTCCGCTCCGCCGACTTCGCCGACGTTGGTCAGAGTGAATTCCGCGCCCTTGTCGGTGACGGAGAGATCGGAATATTCGAACTTCGTATAGCTCAAGCCGTGCCCGAACGGGAACGCGACGGGCTTGCGCGCGCTGTCGAAATAGCGGTAACCGACGAAGATGCTCTCGCGGTATTCCACATTCTTGGGCCCCATCGGGAAGTATTGGGCGTTGAGGTTGTCGCCGAGGGCGATCGGATAGGTCTCCGCGAGCTTGCCGCTCGGATTTTTGTCGCCGACCAAGATGTCGAGCAGCGCTTCGCCGCCCGCTTCTCCGGGGAGATAGGCGTTGACGAGAGTGTCGATCTTGTCCAGCCACGGCATCTCGACGGGCGAGCCGCCGAAGAGCACGAACACGACCTTTTTGCCTAGCGCGGCGAGCTTGGTCACGAGCTCGTCGTGCGAAGACGGCAGCGTCATATGCGTACGGTCATAGCCTTCGCTCTCATAGCTGTCGGTCAGTCCTATGCAGCAGACGATCGGGCAGTCGCAGTCGCGCGCCGCAGCGAGCGCGTCGCCGAGCAGCGAGTCGTCCTTGCCGTCGCCTTCGAGAGCGTATGCGTCGCGGTAGTCGTATGCGATCCCTGCGGCGTCGAGAGCGTCGCAGAAAGAGACCAATCTGTACGGATTTATGCGGCTGCTTCCCGAGCCTTGATAGCGGCTGTGCCGCGCCAGCTTGCCGAGCACGAGCAGTTTGCCTCCCTTGTCGAGGGGCAGGACTTGCGCGTCGTTCTTCATCAAGATGATGGACTCGTCGGCGACTCGTCTTGCGAGAGCGTGAGCTTTTTCGTAGTCGGCCTTTGCGCTGCGGCGCGAGCTCTCGCACTCGGACAGCGTGCGCAATATGCGCTTGACGACGACGTCGAGCTGCTGTTCGGTGAGATCTCCGTTCTTGATCGCGGCGAGGATGCGGCGATCGTTCTTGTTGCCGCTGGTGGGCATCTCGAGATCCATGCCGGCCTTGATCCCCGCGACGCGGTCGTTGGTCGCGTTCCAATCACTGACGACCATGCCGTCAAAGCCCCATTCCTTGCGCAAGATCTCGTCGAGCAGACGGGGATTGTCCGTCGCATATGTGCCGTTGATCTTGTTGTAGGACGCCATGACGGTGCGCGGCTTGCCTTGCTTTACGCATTCTTCAAAAGCGGACAGATAGATCTCGCGCAGCGCGCGTTCGTCGACGACGCTGTTGATCGTCATTCGCAGATGTTCGTTGTTGTTGACGGCAAAGTGTTTGAGCGAAGTGCCTATCCCCACCGATTCCACGCCCTTGATGTAGGCGCTGCCCATCTTGCCGGCGAGATAGGGATCTTCGGAAAAATATTCAAAGTTGCGGCCGCACAGCGGCGAGCGCTTGATGTTGACTCCGGGACCGAGGATGATGTCGACTTGCTGATCGACGCACTGTTCGCCCAGAGCGACGCCCACTTCGCGGATGAGATCGGGATCCCAGCACGCCGCCATATTGACGGCAGGAGGGAATGCGGTGGCAGGGAAGGACATCTTCATGCCGAGGCTGTCGTCGTCCTCATTTTCTTTGCGCAGGCCGTGAGGGCCGTCCGACATCACGAACGAGCCGACGCCGAGGCGTTTGATCGGCTTGGTCGTCCAAAAATCTCTGCCGCTGCATATCGCGGCTTTTTCGCGCAGAGTCATGTCGGAAACAATTTTTTCGATTTGCGAGTCGGTCATAGTCTGTTCTCCCAAAGCGCTTGCTTGTCCGATCGATCGGACAAGTCTATCATACCATTTATTCCGCCGCTTGACAAGCCGCAAAAGCGAAAATCGGGAACGTCCGTCGACATAATCCGCGAACGCGCGCGTAGTGTGTCGCAATTGCGCGGCAATATGCTTGACTTTGAATGCGCAAAAGCTATAAAATTAGAAAAAGCTCAAGGAGAATAATATGGCAAAAATTGTAAAAGAAGGACTTACTTTCGACGACGTACTGCTCATCCCGGCATATTCAGAGGTCTTGCCCTACCAAGTGGATCTGTCCACAAGGCTCACCGACAAGATCAAGCTCAACATCCCCTTGCTCAGCGCGTCGATGGATACCGTCACCGAATACGAGCTCGCGATCGCGATCGCTCGCGAAGGAGGCATCGGCATCATTCACAAAAATATGACGATCGAAGAGCAGGCTCAGCAGGTCGACAAAGTCAAGCGCAGCGAGAACGGCGTCATCACCAATCCCTTCCATCTCGGCCCCGAGCGCACTCTCGCAGAGGCGGAGGAGCTGATGCGCAAGTTCCGCATCAGCGGCGTGCCCGTCACCGTCGGCGGCAAGCTGGTCGGCATCATCACCAACCGCGACCTGCGCTTTGAGACGGATATGTCCAAGACGATAGGCGAGTGCATGACCAAGGATCACCTTGTGACCGCGCCCGTCGGCACGACGCTTGAACAGGCGCAGGAGATCTTGGGCGCTCACCGCATCGAAAAACTGCCTCTTGTCGACAAGGACTTCAATCTCAAAGGACTGATCACGATCAAGGACATCGAGAAGGCGATCAAATATCCCAACAGCGCCAAGGACGAGAGCGGCAGATTGCTCGCCGGCGCGGCTGTCGGCGTCACCAACGACGTGCTCGACAGAGTTGCGGCGCTCGTCGAAGCCAAGGTCGACGTCATCACGATCGACACGGCGCACGGCCACTCCAAGGGCGTGCTCGACACGGTCTCCAAGATCAAATCTGCCTATCCCAACGTTACATACATCGTCGGCAACGTCGCCACCGCAGAGGCGACCAAGGCGTTGTTCGACCACGGCGCCGACGTCGTCAAAGTCGGCATCGGCCCAGGTTCCATCTGCACGACGCGCATCATCGCAGGCATCGGCGTGCCGCAGATCACCGCGATCATGGATTGCGCCGAGGCCGCAGACAAGCTGGGCAAGCGCATCATTGCCGACGGCGGCATCAAGTTCTCGGGCGACATCGTCAAGGCGCTCGGCGCCGGCGCAAGCGCCTGCATGATCGGCAGCCTGTTCGCAGGCACCGAGGAGACCCCGGGCGACATCGAGATGTTCCAAGGCAGGAGCTTCAAGGTGTACAGAGGCATGGGCTCGCTCGGCGCGATGAACGCAGGCAGCAAGGACAGATACTTCCAGAGCAACGCCAAGAAGCTCGTCCCCGAAGGCGTCGAGGGCAGAGTTCCTTTCCGCGGTTCGCTCGCGGACGTCGTCTTCCAGCTCATGGGCGGACTGCGCAGCGGTATGGGCTATTGCGGAATGAAGGACATCGACACCCTTCGCAAGAACGCGAAGTTCATCAAGATCACCGGCGCGGCGCTTGTCGAGAGCCATCCGCACGACATCTCGATCACCAAAGAGGCTCCCAACTATTCGACCAAGGGCTGAGTTTTTGCCATGACGAAGGACCGCTTTTCGGCGGTCCTTTTTTGATGCAATTTATGCGTTTTGCAGACACGGATCAAGAATTTTACACAGGCTCGGTTCCTTCGCGGAGAGCAGAGCCGGAGCCGCTCGGTTTCTTTGGCGAAAACAAGAAAGTCCCGAGCAGGACGAGCGCTATCAGTGCGGCGGTATAATCGGCGATCGGCGTCGCCATCGCTATCCCGACGGCAGGATAGATCGGATCGAGGATGAACATCAACGGGATGTCGAGACCGCCTTTGCGCAGCACGGACAGCACGAGCGCGCGGCCCTTTTTGCCCGTCGCCTGGAAGACTGTCACCGCGACGAAGCCTATCCCTGCGGACAGGACGGCATAGCAGATGATGTTGAGGAAGCGCGTGCCGTATCGCACCGTTTTGTCGTTGTCTATGAACGCGCGGACAAGTCGCTCGGAGCAAGTCAGCGAGATGACGAGACAGATCGCCGCAAAGATCAGCGTGCACGCCGTCATAAACAAAATCGACTTGCGCATGCGCGCCGAGTTGCCCGACGCGTAGTTGTAGCCGATCAGCGGCAACGCGCCCTGCGTTATCCCCTGAGTGATCGCGAACGACGCCATATTTATCCGCTTTGCGACGCCGATCCCTGCGATCGCCGCGTCGCCGTATGCCGCCATGAGGTAATTGACGACGAGATTGGAGCAGGTTGTCATCAGCGACATCAGGCATGCGGGGAGCCCTATCGACAGCACGCTCGCGGCGAGTCTTGGCGAAAAAGCGCGTCGCGACGGGCGCAGAGTGACGACGCTGCCGCGCGAGCGCAATATGACGACGACGAAGTAGATAGCGCTGACGACGTTGGAGATCAACGTTGCGAGCGCGGCGCCGCTCACTCCCATTCCGAAGCCCTCTTCAAACACGAAGAGGGGATCGAGCGCGACGTTGAGCAGTCCTCCGAGCGACAGCCCTATCCCCGAGTGCAGAGCTTTGCCCTCTGCGCGGACGAGGTGAGACAGTACGGACGAGAGCACGGTGGGGATCGCGCCGGCGACGATCGTATAGATCAAGTAGTCGCTTGCATATTGCAGCCGTGCGCCCTCCGCGCCGAAAGCCGTCAGCAGCGGAGTGCGGAAAAAGCCGAATGCGAGCGACACGACGGCGGCGGCGATGACGCCGCCCCATACCGAAAACGCCGCCGCGGACGAAGCTCGCGAGCGATCTCCCGAACCGAGCGCGCGCGACATCACGGACGCGCCGCCTATCCCGAACAGATTGGCGAGCGCGGTGAGCAGCATATAGATCGGCATGCACAGCGTGACGGCGGCGACCATCGTCTCGTCGCCGAGTCTGCCGACGAAGAAGGTGTCGGCGAGGTTGTAGACGATCGTGATCAGCTGACTGACGACGGTGGGCAGCACGAGCGCGGCGACCGCCTTGGGGACGGGCGCGCACTCAAAGATGTATTTTTCTCTCTGTGAAGCCGTGGTATCCATACCGAATACAGTATATTACCGCGCGCAAATTTTGTCAATGCCGTCCGAGCGCGCAAAAAAACGGCGACCCTTTCGGATCGCCGCAAAGCAATTGCCGTCACAGCAGAGCTATGCCGTCTTTTTCGCACTGCGCTCTCATCTCGTCGGGCCAGACCGACGCTTGGACTTCGCCGATATGGCGCTTGCCGAGCAGGAACATGCACAGCCGCGACTGTCCTATGCCTCCGCCTATCGTCAGCGGCAGAGTACCGTCTATCAGCGCCTTGTGGAACGGGAGTGAGAGTCTGTCCTCGGCGCCCTCTTCGCGCAGCTGCGAGAGCAGGGAAGTCTTGTCCACTCTTATGCCCATCGACGACAGTTCGAACGCTCTGTCCAGCACAGGATAGTAGAGCACGAGATCGCCGTTGAGCGACCAGTCGTCATAGTCGGGGGCTCTGCCGTCGTGTTTTTTGCCGCTCTTTAGCTTGCCTCCGATCTGCATCAGGAACATCGCGCCATGTTCGCGCACGAATTCCGTTTCGCGCCGAGAGGGGGTCAGATCGGGATAGAGGTCTTCGAGCTGTTGGGTAGTGACAAAGACGGGCTCGTCGGGGAGTTCGACAGAGCGCACTCCGCAGAATGCATAGAGTGCGTCCGAGCACTCTTTGAGAGCGGAATAGATCGCCGTGACCGTTGCGCGCAGATAGCTCTCGCAGCGATCTTCGGCGGTGATGACCTTTTCCCAATCCCACTGATCGACATAGACGGAATGCAATTCGTCGCAGATCTCGTCGCGGCGGATGGCGTTCATGTCCGTATAGAGTCCCTTGCCCGGCTCGAAGCCGTATTCGTACAGCGCGAATCTCTTCCATTTGGCGAGCGAGTGCACGACTTCGGCGATCTTGCCCGTCTGCTTTATGTCGAACGCGACGGGACGCTCCACGCCGTTGAGGTTGTCGTTGAGACCGCTCTCGCGCAAGACGAAAAGGGGCGCGGAAACGCGCGTCAAGTCCAGCTTGGAGGCAAGCATGCGCTCAAAGCTGTCCTTGATGAATTTGATCTTGATCTCGGTGTCGAGCAACTCGTTCATCATTCAAACTCCAATTTGTTCACTCTTTTGGGCACGGGGCAGGGATATTGTCCGGTGAAGCACGCTTTGCAGAAGTGCAGGCGGCTGTCGGGGGCGATCTGATCGACGGTGTCCTTGTCGAGGAAGCCGAGCGAATCGGCGCCTATCTTGCGCACGAGCTCGTCGTGAGTGTATTTTATGCAGGCGAGCTGATCCTGATCGGGGATGTCGGTGCCGAAGAAGCAAGGGAACAAGAACTCGGGGCTGCTTATGCGGACGTGCACTTCGGTCGCGCCCGCCCTTTTGAGCATCTTGACGATGTTGGCGATCGTAGTGCCGCGGACGATCGAGTCGTCGATCATCACGACGCGCTTGCCCTCGACGTTGGCTTTGAGCACGTTGAGCTTGAGGGCGACGCTGCGCTCGCGCATAGCCTGCGAAGGCTGGATGAACGTCCTGCCGATGTATCTGTTTTTGATGAGCCCGACGCCGTAGGGGATGCCGCTCTCGATCGAGTAGCCGATCGCGCTCGAAAGTCCGCTGTCGGGCACGCCGATGACGACGTCCGCAGGGACGGGGTGCTGTTTTGCGAGCATCTTGCCGGCTTGGACGCGCGCCGAGTTGACGCTCTGTCCGTCGATGATGCTGTCGGGACGCGCGAAGTAGATGTGCTCAAAGATGCACAGCGCGGACTCCTTGCCGCAATAGTCCTCGATCGAGAACATATCGTCCTTGGTGACCACGCAGATCTCGCCCGGCTTGATGTCGCGGACGAATTGCGCTCCGACGGTGTCGAGGGCGCAGCTCTCGCTGGCAAAGATGACGGTGTCGTCGATCTTGCCCATGCAGAGCGGTCGTATGCCGTGGGGATCGCGGACCGCGATGAGTTTGCGGGGGCTCATGACCAGCAGAGAGAAAGAACCTTGCAGCTTGGGGATGATCGCCTTGACGGCCTCTTCAATGGATCCGGTGTGGATGCGCGCGCTCGCTATCAGATAGGCGATGATCTCGCTGTCATTGGTGGAGTGAAAGATCGCGCCCTGTTCGGACAGCTCTTTGCGCAGCTGAGGCGCGTTGCAGATATTGCCGTTGTGGGCGATGGTCAGAGAGCCTTTGTAGTATCTGGCGCAGAGGGGCTGCGCGTTCTCGACCGTGTTGCTGCCCGTGGTGGAATATCTGACGTGGCCTACGGCGATGTCGCCGTCCTTGCTGATCATCGGCGAATCTTTGAATACGTCGCTGAGCAGTCCGAGATTCTTTTGCAATTCGACCTCTCCGTCCTTGTTGATCGCGATGCCTGCCGCTTCTTGACCGCGGTGTTGCAGAGCGAAAAGCCCGAAGTAGACGAGGTTGCCGAGTTGTTTGATCCCGGCTTTGTTGTAGACGCCGAAAATGCCGCATTCTTCTTTGAGTTGCATAAAGTGACCTCCGAAAACAGAATTGATTATATCATTATGCAAGTGCGCAAGTAAAGCAAAACGCGCGCGTGAGACGAGAAAATTTGAGCGCAGAACTCAACGTTCGGCGCTGCGGCGTATCCCGAGCAGATCGGCGGCGTCGAGCAGACATTTTATGTCGTCGTCGTCCTGCCTGCCGCAGATGTCGGGCGCGACGTTGACGACGAGGACGTTGTCCTGCGCGGTCAGCTCGCGGTATTTTTGGGCGATGAATTCCGCCCCGACGAGTTTGTCGTCGTGATAGCCGGGATCCCAAAACCAATTGCGCATATTGCGGATGCAGATCGTCGCCTCAAAGGGGAGATAATAGCTCTTGCCGTCATGGGAATAGAGCTTGGGATCGTCGCTGCGCGTGAAGTAGGGATCCCACAGCCTGAAATCGGAAGGGAAGTATCGGATGTTCATCCCCTCGCGGTAGCGCTCGGGTCTGAACTTGTCCGGAGTCAGCTTGCGCAGGCATTTGCCTATCGTCAGATTGACGGACACGGCGCAGTCGGGTTGCAGACGGTGAGCCAGATCGTACAGCCGAGGGATGTCCCATCGGGACGGATACTTCGCCCACGCTCCGTCCAGCCACAGCTCCACGATCTCGCCGTATCCGCCGCCCATGAGCTCCGTCAGGTGACGACACATGAAGTCGACGTATCTGCGGTGGTCGCGGTAACATTTTTCGTGTCTGTCCCACAGCGAGTAGTACAGCCCCAGCTTTACGCCGTACTTCTTGCACGCCTTCGCGACTTCGGCGACGACGTCCGTCTTGACGGGGGAGTTGTTCACGCAATAATCGGTCGAATCGGTGTGCCAGAGGCAAAAGCCGTCATGGTGTTTTGTGATCAGGACGACATAATTCATCCCTGCTTCGTAGGCGTTGCGCACCCAGCCGTCGGCGTCGATTGCGGAAGGGCGATAGCCGTCTATCGGCAGTTTGCCGTCCGACCACTCGGTGTCGTAGAAGGTGTTTATCCCAAAGTGGATGAACATGCCGTATTTGCGCTCGATCTGAGCGCGCTGAACTCGGTTGGGCAAAGCGGACGGCGCAGGTGTGATCATGATCTCTCCTCTCTGTCGGGATGCCGACGCTTTCATTATACCCCCGATATCGGCAGAGCGCAACAAAAATCGTCAAACAGGCGCGATATGTCCGTTTTTGCGGCAAGAGCAGGCGGCGTCGCAAAATGCGTTTTGTGCCCGAGAAAAGACATTCAATGCCGCGTCGCGGACGCTTTTGGGGCAAAAAGCGAATACAGGTCGCAAAAAACAGCTTGTGCGAGCGCGCATCGACGCGGCGTTAGGAGACGGAGAGACCGAGATTATTTTGTTGCAATTCCCTTGCTTGTCGGATATGCAATATGATATTATTATTAGAAAGCGGAACGCGCGCACTATATGCGCATATGCGCGGTCGCGAGCTTACGCGAGAGAGGTTTTATGAAAAAAGTTTGTCTTATTCTCGAAAACGGCGAACGTTTCGACGGCTATGCCATCGGCGCGGAAAAGGAGACGATCGGCGAGGTCGTCTTTACGACCGCGATGACCGGCTATATCGAAACGCTCACCGATCCCAGCTACTACGGACAGATAGTCGTGCAGACCTTCCCGCTGATCGGCAATTACGGCGTGATCGGCGAGGATTTCGAGAGCGACCGTCCCTACCTCAGCGGCTATGTCGTGCGCGATCTCTGCGACGCGCCGTCCAACTTCCGCAGCGAGGGCAAATTGGACGATATGCTCAAAAAGTACGGCGTGCCGGGCATCTGCGGCATAGACACGCGCAAGCTGACGCGCATAGTGCGCGAGCACGGCGTGATGAACGGCGCGATCGTCTACGGAGAGCCGACCGAGGAGCTGACGGAGCGCATCAAGTCCTTCCGCATCAAGGACGCCGTCGCTCATGCGAGCTGCTCCGAGCCCTATCACGTCAAGGAGGGCAAGCCTCATCTCAAAGTTGCT
Source organism: uncultured Christensenellaceae bacterium (assembly GCA_944381315.1). Classification (GTDB taxonomy): domain Bacteria; phylum Bacillota; class Clostridia; order Christensenellales; family UBA3700; genus Ornithoclostridium. The sequence continues at coordinate 11,820 of CALWKR010000022.1, read as the reverse complement.
TTGATCGATTATGGCGAAAAGCGCAACATAGCGCGCGAGCTCGCCAAGCGCGGCTGCGACGTCACGGTCGTGCCGCATTCGTGGAGCGCGGAGCGCATCCTCGAGGGCAAGCCGGACGGGATCATGCTGTCCAACGGCCCCGGCGATCCTGCCGAGAACGTCTTTGAGATCCAACAGCTCGCCAAGCTGAGCAAAAGCGGAGTGCCGGTCTTTGGGATCTGTCTCGGACATCAGCTGCTCGCGCTCGCCAACGGCGCAAAGACATACAAGCTCAAATACGGCCACCGCGGAGCCAATCAGCCCGTCAAACAGCTCGCCACCGGCAGAGTGTACATCACCAGCCAAAACCACGGCTATGCAGTCGACAACGACACTGTGCCCAAGGGCGCGAAGGTGTCCTTCGTCAACGCCAACGACGGCACTTGCGAGGGCGTGGAATACGAGGGCGGCAATTGCTCGGTGCAGTTCCACCCCGAGGCGTGCGGAGGACCGCTCGACACGAGATTTCTGTTCGACAATTTCATAGCTGTTATGGAGGGAAAGAGATAATGCCGCTCAACAAGGATATTCACAAGGTAATGGTCATCGGCTCGGGACCGATAGTCATCGGTCAGGCTGCCGAGTTCGATTATGCCGGCACGCAGGCTTGCCGCGCGCTCAAAGAGGACGGACTCGAAGTCGTGCTCGTCAACTCCAACCCGGCGACGATCATGACGGACAACGCGGTCGCAGACAGGATCTACATCGAGCCGCTCACGCTGACCACCGTCAAGAGGATCATAGAGAAGGAGCGCCCCGACAGTCTGCTGTCCACGATGGGCGGACAGATGGGCTTGACTCTGTCCATGCAGCTCGCCAAGGAGGGCTTCCTCGACAAGATGGGAGTCAAGCTCCTCGGCGCCGATCCCGACACGATCGACAAGGCGGAAGACAGGCAGATGTTCAAGAACACGTTGGAGAGCATCGGCGAGCCCGTCATCCCGTCCAAAGTCGTCAACGACATAGATTCGGCGATCAAGGTCGCCCGCGAGATAGGCTATCCCGTCATCGTGCGTCCCGCATTCACGCTGGGCGGCACCGGCGGCGGCATCGCGGACGACGAGGAGGACTTCCTCGAGATCGCGGAAAACGGACTTCGCAGTTCGCCTATCCACCAGATCTTGGTCGAGAAGTGCATCAGCGGCTGGAAGGAGATCGAGTTCGAGGTCATGCGCGACAGCAAGGGCAACGTCATCACGATCTGCAGCATGGAGAACTTCGATCCCGTCGGCGTGCATACAGGCGACAGCATCGTCATCGCACCCACAGTCACCCTTGCGGACAAAGAATATCAAATGCTGCGCAGCGCGGCGCTCAAGATCATCGACGCGCTCAAAGTCGAGGGCGGCTGCAACTGCCAATTCGCGCTCAAGCCAGACAGCTTCGAGTATGCGGTCATAGAGGTCAACCCCAGAGTTTCGCGTTCGTCCGCGCTCGCCTCCAAGGCGACCGGCTATCCGATCGCGAAGGTCGCCGCCAAGATAGCGATCGGCTACACTCTCGACGAGATCAAGAATGCCGTCACCGGCAAGACTTTCGCGTGCTTTGAGCCTGCGCTCGACTATGTTGTCGTCAAGTTCCCCAAGTGGCCGTTCGACAAGTTCTTCTATGCCAGCCGCAAACTCGGCACTCAGATGAAGGCTACGGGCGAGGTCATGGCGATCGGCACGACGTTCGAGCAGGCGATCATGAAGGCGGTCAGAGGCGCGGAGATCTCGCACGACACGCTCGACAGCGACAAGTTCGCGGGATACGGCGACGCTCAGCTCGCAGACAAGCTGCACGACGTCGACGACGAGCGCATCTTCGTCATCTTCGAGTCGCTCAAACGCGGCGTCACTATTGACGAGATCCACAACGTCACCAAGATAGACAAGTGGTTTTTGAGCAAGCTCGCCAAGCTCGCGCAATTGCAAAAGCGCATGAAGGACGAGCCGCTGACCGACGAGCTCTATCTGACCGCAAAGAAGATGGGCTATCTTGACAAGTCGATCGAGAAGATCTCGGGCAAGAAGATCGCTCACAAGAGATATGCGTCCTACAAGATGGTCGACACCTGCGCCGCCGAGTTCAAGGCGGAGACGCCCTACTTCTATTCCACATTCGACGACGAAAACGAGGCGGACGAGTTCCTCAAAGAGCATCCGACCGACAAGAAGAAAGTCATAGTCTTCGGCTCGGGACCCATCCGCATAGGACAGGGCATCGAGTTCGACTATGCGTCCGTCCACTGCGTGTGGGCGCTCAAGCGCAGGGGCTATGAAGTCGTCATCGTCAACAACAACCCCGAGACGGTCTCCACCGACTTCGACACCGCGGACAGGCTTTATTTCGAGCCGCTGACCGACGAGGACGTGCTCAGCATCATCAACACCGAGCAGCCTTACGGCGTCGTCGTCGCCTTCGGCGGACAGACGGCGATCAAGCTGACCAAGATGCTGCGCCGCGAGAAGATCCGCATCCTCGGCACTCAGGCGGAGGACATCGACGCCGCGGAAGACAGGGAGAGATTCGACGAGCTGCTCGAAAAACTGCACATCAAGAGACCCAAGGGTTTCACCGTAATGACCAAGGAGGAGGCGCTCAAAGTCGCCAACGAGATAGGATATCCGACGCTGCTGCGTCCGTCCTACGTCCTCGGCGGTCAAAATATGACCGTATGTTACAGCGACGCCGACGTCATCGAATATATGGACGTCATCCTGTCGCAGGAGATCGAGAATCCCGTCTTGATAGACAAATACCTGATGGGCAAGGAGCTCGAAGTCGACGCGATCTGCGACGGCAAGGACATCTTGATCCCGGGCATCATGCAGCACATCGAGAGGACGGGCATACACTCGGGCGACTCGATCGCCGTCTATCCGGCATGGAACATCGGCGACGAGATGACCGAGAGGATCATCGAGTGCTCGCGCCAGCTCGCGCTGTCGCTGCACACGCTCGGACTCGTCAACATCCAATATCTGATCTATCATGACGAGCTCTACGTCATCGAAGTCAATCCGCGCAGCAGCCGCACCGTGCCGTACATCAGCAAGGTCACAGGCGTGCCCATGGTAGACTTGGCGACAAGGGCGATCTTGGGCGAAAAGCTCGCCGATATGGGCTACGGCACAGGGCTCTATCCCAACTCGCCGTATGTCGCGGTCAAGGTGCCGGTGTTCTCGTTTGAGAAACTGACCAACGTCGACACCCAGCTCGGCCCCGAGATGAAGTCGACAGGCGAAGTTCTCGGCATAGCGAGCACGCTCGAAGAGGCGCTGTTCAAAGGTCTCGTCGCGGCAGGCTACCGCATGAAGAAGAAGGGCGGCATCTTCATCACCGTCCGCGATCAAGACAAGGGCGAGATAGGAGAGATCGCGCAGAAGTTCGAAGAGCTCGGCTACACGATCTATGCGACCGAGGGCACGGCAAAGGTGCTGCGCAACCTCGGACTCGACGTCATCGTCGTCGACAAGATACACCAGAATGCGGAGCACAACAACCTGACTCTGATCGAGAGCGGCAAGATCCACTACATCATCTCGACGTCGTCCAAGGGCAAGCTGCCCACGCGCGACAGCGTCAAGATACGCCGCAAGGCAGTCGAGAGGGCGATCCCGTGCTTGACGAGCATCGACACCGCCAATGCGGTCGCCAACAGCCTTATGAGCCGCTATTCCGAGTTCAACACCGAGCTCGTCGACATCAACAGACTGCGCACCGGCAAGGTCACGCGCAAGTTCGTCAAGATGCACGGCTGCGGCAACGACTACATCTATTTCGACTGCATGGACGCGCCCATCGACAGCCCCGAGAGGCTTGCCGTCAGCCTTTGCGACAGACACAAGGGCATAGGCGGCGACGGCGTCATCCTGATCTGCCCGTCCAAAGTCGCCGAGGCGCGTATGCGTATGTTCAACCTAGACGGCAGCGAGGGCAAGATGTGCGGCAACGGCATCAGATGCGTCGCCAAATATCTGTATGACAACAACATCGTTCACAGACACGAGTTCGGCATCGAGACGCTCTCCGGAGTGCGCAACGTAGTCATCCATACTCAGAACGGCGAAGCCGCCAACATCACGGTGGATATGGGCAAGGCAGATCTCGCTCCGTCCGACATCCCCGTCGATATCAAGGGAGACAAAGTCGTCGCCAAGACGTGCCGAGTCGGCGGCGGCGAATATCAGATCACTTGCGTGTCCATGGGCAATCCGCACTGCGTCATCTTTGTCAAACACCTCGACGGGCTCGACGTGCAGGGCATAGGCTCCGCGATAGAGACGGATCCGCTTTTCCCCGAGCGCACCAATGTGGAGTTCGTCAAAGTCTTGGACGATCACACTTTGAGGATGCGCGTATGGGAGCGTGGCACGGGCGAAACTCTCGCCTGCGGCACCGGCGCGTGCGCGGCTGCGGTCGCCGCGGTCGAAAACGGCATCTGCCCCAAGGGCGAGGACATCATCGTCAAAGTCCCGGGCGGAGATCTCAAAGTCAAATATACAGACGAGACCGTCTATCTGACCGGCGAAGCGGTCAAAGTCTTTGACGGCGAAGCGGAATTGTGAGGCGAATATGATACAAGTAAACAAGACTTCATACGGCAAATACGGCGCCTGCGTCGAGATCACGGACGGAGTGCGCAGCATCTTGGTCACGACGGACGTCGGACCGAGGATCATCTACTTCGGCATGAAGGGCGGCGCCAACATAATGTATGAGGACGTCGACGACAAGATCAACAAGAGCGGCGAGTTCTTTGACAAGAATCTTCCCGGCAAGGGCGGCTGGCACATCTACGGCGGCCACAGGCTGTGGAAGTCGCCCGAGTATATGGACACTTACTATCCCGACAACGCGCCGGTGGACGTCGCCTTCGCCAAGGACGGAGCCGTGTTCGTCGCCGCGCCCGAGCTGACGACCAAGCTGCAAAAGAGCCTCGCCATCACGATGAGCAACGACGGATCCATATCGATAAAACACAAGATAACCAACACCGGAACGAAAAAAAGCGGCACGATCGCGCTGTGGGCGCTGACGGTCATGGACAAGGGCGGGAGCGCGAGTTTTGCGCTGTCGCAGGCAGACACAGGATTTTTGCCCAACCGCAATCTCGTGTTCTGGCAATACAGCGACATGACGGACGACCGCTTTTCCACCGACGGCAAGCAAGTCACCGTGACTTGGAAGGACAGGCCGCCTTTCAAGGTGGGCGCGAGGATAGACGACGGCAAGATCGTCGTGCACACCAAGGGGCTCGTGTTCACCAAGCACTTCGGCTATGTCGACGGCGCGGACTATCCCGACTTGCAGTGCAACGCCGAGATCTACACCAACGAGCTTATGCTGGAGATCGAGAGCTTGTCTCCGCATCTCGACTTGGTGCCGGGCGAAAGCGCGACGCACACCGAAGTCTGGACGCTGGAAAGAGAATAAGGAATGCGCAAAGCCGCCGCTTCGTTGCAAGCGGCGGCTTTTGCATGGTCCGATATCGCAAAGTTCGGAAGGCAAAAAATATCCCCGAGGCGTTCGCCTCGGGGATCGCGTTTCGTCAATTCGCTTTCGCGTATTTTTCTTCGTCGTATTTCGCCGTCGCGGCGACGATCTTGCCGACCATTTCAAACGCGTCGTCCAGCACCGACTTGTCAAGTCCTTCGATCGTATCGTTGAAGGTGTGGTAGTAGTTGGTCGTCGTGGGGTTTTGCGCGCACAGAGTGACCGTCTTGATGCCTGCTCTGATGAATGGCGTGGAGTCGCAGCCGCCGGCGGGATTGAGCATCACCTTCGGCTCGAGTTTGAGGTCGTTCATCTCTTTGAGGCAGATGTCGCGCAGCTCGGGATCAAAGCGCGAGCCAAGCCACGCGTCGCCCATGACGACGCTGAAATATTCTCTGTCGCGGAAGGAGTCGAGATTGAGCACATAGGTGCTTTCGCCCATCAGCGAAGGATCGCCCTTGTGACGCGAGACAAAGTCGAGCGCGCCTTTGAGGCTTGCTTCTTCGGCGCCCATTCCGCACGCCACGATACGGCAGTCGGCAGGCGCTTCGTCGGGATGCGCATAGTAGTATTTGAGAGTTGCCGCGCACAGTCCCACGCCCGTCAAGTTGTCCATCGCGCCGGGAGAGGCTTTTGACTTGTCCCAGGAGAGGTACATGCACAGCCAATAGCAGCCCGGGAGACAGAATATCGGCAGAATGTAGAGCACGATCGACGCGATCTGCGTGGCAGTGAAGCTCTCCGCCGTCGCAAGGTCGCCTATGTACATAAAGCTGTACATCCCGAGGGAGATCGCCACCACGCTGATGAACATCAACGCGAGCACGCTGACGACGCCGATCACTGTTTTGAGTATGGCTGTCTTGGGGTTCTTGACCGAGAGCTGCCAGCACCAGCTGCTGTCGTTGTGCGCGGATAGGATGATCGTGCGCTTGACGACGCCGCTCTTCGGTTCGAATGTGTTGTAGACGTTTTGAGAAGGCTCCTTCTTGAACAAGAAGTCGAGCTTGCCCGAATAGGTGAACACTTGGAGCACCGCGATCAACAGCGTGACAGCCGTACCGACAAGGCTCGCGATCGGCGAGACGTAGAACAGCGCGAACGAGATCACGCCCATCAAGCCGAGGATGGGGATCGCCGCGATGGACGCGCGCGGCGCCATCGTAAATTTTTCAGTCACGCTGGGTTTGCCTGCGATCTGCTCGAGCTCATCGGCGATCATTGCAGCGCCTTGGGCTTCTTCGGGCGAACCGGGCAGACGAGGGCCGGTGGTGTCGATGATTTTTTTTGCGAAGTCGTAGATGTACTGACCGTACTCGGTTTTCTCTGTCATTTTCCTCTCCTCTTATTTTTTCGTCTATTATAGCACATTGCACCGCGGTGCACAATGCGTTTGCTCCAACTTTTTTCGCGTTTTTGCAAATTTTGTCCCTTTTTCGTCATCATATTGTGGTATTGTCCACTTTGTGTATATCAAACTCGAGTTTCGGAGGCGCTCAGGCGCGGTGCGGGGCAGACGGCCGACGAAAGCGCAATGAGGCTTGGCGGCGCGCATTTGCCTCAGGAGAGTTATCGGAAGCGAGCGGCATGCATATATATTCGTCGGACGGGGCCGGATGTGCCGCCGCAGACAGAGAATGACGCAAGGCGCGTGCGAGGAACAGCGCCGTCGGCGGTCGGGAGCGTGCATATATATTCGTCGGAAGAGAGACCTGAAGGGCAGAGCATAAGTCGCGTCGGCGCGCGCTCGCGTGCGCGAAAAATCGATAATGATGTCTATACGCGCGCTTGTGCGTCCCAAAACGCGCTCAAATACACGCAAGGTGCATATTTGGGGCGCAATTTCAAATATTTCATATTGACACCGCCAAAATGCGTGTGGTAAAATAATATCAATAAATATTCATGCCATCAAGGAGGAGTTTATGAAAGTAACTTACACAAAACTCGAAGGCAAGGCGGAGGCTCATTACGGCGTCACCCGTTGGGCAAACGCGAAAGAGATCAACCAAAGTCTCAAAGAGCTCACTGACAAGAACATATACAGCGTTCCCGAAGAGACCTACAAGCAGATCTGCACCGAATATTATGACAAGAAGTGCGCCAAGTCCAAGGAGATCACCGCGGAAGCGAAGAAGTACATCCCCGGCGGCGTCCAGCACAATCTTGCATTCAACAAGCCCTTCCCGATGTGCATGGTCAAGGCGGAAGGCGCCTATCTGACCGACATCGACGGCAACAAGTACATAGACTTCCTCCAAGCCGGCGGTCCGACCATCTTGGGCAGCAACTATCCCACAGTCCAAGAAGAGGCGATCAAGCTCATCAAGGAGTGCGGCCCCGTCACCGGTCTGTTCCACGAGGCGGAGCTGTTGATCGCCAAAGAGATCAACAAGAATATGCCCAACGTCGAGAAGTTCCGTATGCTCGGCAGCGGCACCGAGTCCGTCATGGCGGCGATCCGTATTGCGAGATGCGCCACCAAGAAGAAGAGAGTCATCAAGATCGGCGGCGCATATCACGGCTGGTCGGATCAGATGGTCTACGGACTCAAAGTTCCCGGCACCAGACAGTTCCTCGAATCTTTCGGTATCCCCAACAAGATCTTCTCCGTCGTCGACGAAGTCAGACCCAACGATCTCAATATGTTGGAGGATTACCTCAAACTCAACAAGCTGCGCGGCGGCACAGCGGCGGTCATCGTCGAGCCCGTCGGCCCCGAGTCGGGCACCAGACCCGTCGATTGGGATTACAACAAGGGCGTCAGAGAGCTGTGCGACAAATACGGCGCGATCTTCATCTTTGACGAAGTCGTCACCGGATTCAGAGTCGGCCTCGGCGGCGCGCAGGGCTTGTTCGGAGTCAAACCCGACCTCACCATCTTCGGCAAGATCGTCGCGGGCGGCTATCCGGCTGCAGGCGGCGTAGGCGGCAGAAGAGACCTCGTCGACTTGATGGCGGCAGGCGTCGCGGGCGGCGCGAAGAAGGCATACGTCGGCGGCACGCTGGCAGCCAACCCCCTCTCGGCAATGGCAGGCTATGTCGCGATCAAAGAGATCGCCAAGACGGACGCTTGCGTCAAGGCGGGACACGCCGGCGACAGATTGACCGACGGACTCGTCAACTTGATCGGCAAGTACGAGCTGCCCTATGTGGCGTACAACCAAGGCTCGATCGTCCACCTCGAATGCACGGGCGCGATGAGTTACGATTTCTCGTCGATGAACATCCTCAACCTCGTCAAGGCGCTCAAGATGAAGGATATGATCATGGTCCGCAAAGAGGCTATGGAGCACATGGGCGCGGCGTATATGTCTCACGGCATCGTCACTCTCGCAGGCAGCAGGCTCTACACCTCGATGGCAGACACCGATGAGATCATCGACGACGCACTCGCCAGATTCGATCAGGTGTTCGCTCTCGTCAAGGAGCGCACCGAGCCGATGGAGAAGCAGGTCGAGAGATACAGAGCGGCAAAAGAGGCAAAGAAGGCAGCGGCCATCGCAGCTCGCAACAACAAGTAATTTCCGCAAAGGAGCGGGTTGCCCGTGCGCAGGGGCGCACGAGCAACCCTTTTTTGAATACAGAGGGCGGCTTTTGCCGCGAGGAAAACTTATGGGAAGATATATCATAGCTCACGACATGGGCACCAGCTCGGACAAGGCGGTCTTGGTCGACTTTGACGGCAAGATAATCGCCACCAACACCGCGCCTTATCCCACCTATTATCCCAGCCCGAATTTTGTCGAGCAAAACCCCGATGAGTATTGGGACGCCGTCTGCAAGTCCACGAGAGCGATCGTGGAGCAGACCAAGATCGATCCCGACGAAGTCAAGGGCATCGTGTTCTCCACGCAGGCGATGGGCGTCATCCCCATCGACCAATGGGGCAACGTCCTGCACCCCAACATCACATGGGTGGACGGCAGAGCAGAAAAGCAGGCGCGTTCGATCATGCGCAAGCTCGGCGGCAAAAAGCTGTTCAGCCTCGTCGCCGGCACTCCGATCATGGGCAAGGACGTCATCGCCAAGCTCATTTGGCTCAAAGAGGAGCGTCCCGACGTCTACAACAGCACCAAGTACTTCCTCGACGTCAACGGATTCTTGAAGTTCAAGTGCACCGGCGAGATGGTCGCCGAATACAGCGGCGCGTCCAGCTACGGACTCGATCTCAAAAAGAAGCAATGGTTGTCAGTCCTTTCACTGACAGGCTTGGATATGTCCAAGCTGCCGCCGCTCGTCAAGAGCACCGACATGATCGGCTCGGGCTTGACCGCGGAGGCAGCCGCGTCTATGGGGCTCAAAGTCGGCACGCCGGTGTTCGGCGGCTGCGACGACACGCAGAGCGCGTGCATCGGTTCGGGCATGAACAGCGACGGAGACATCCACATCTATCTCGGCACTTCGGCATGGGTCGGAGCGGCGTCCAAGGACAAGACCAAGTTCAAGCATGGCGCGTCGGCGATCCAGAGCGCGGACATAAACATGAATCTCATCGTCGGCATCACCGAGGCCGCAGGCAGCAACATACAGTGGCTGATCGAGCAGTTCTTCCGTCAAGAACAGAAGGAGCTCGGCGAAGGCATCTATGCCTATATGGACAAAGTCATCGAGACGATACCGCCCGGGTCGGATCACCTGATCTGTACGCCGTGGATGCTCGGCGAGAGATGCCCCGTATCGTCGACGACGACGAGGGCGACGCTGTTCAACATCGGCCCCGAGCACACGCGCGAGCACTTGATGCGCGCCGTCTACGAGGGCATTGGCTACAACCTCAGATGGATCCTCGAGAACTTCGAGAAGGACTACGGCTTCCATTGCCGTCAATTCCGCATCATCGGCGGCGGCGCGTTGGACGACGCGTGGATGCAGATCATTGCGGACATCACTCGCGCGGAATTCGCCATTGTCGAGAATCCGCGCAACGCAGGGGCGCTCGGCGCTGCGATCATCGCGCTGATCGGACTCGGCGAGCTCGAGAATTTCGAGAGCGCGAAGCAGTTCGTCAAGGAGTACAAGACCTACCGTCCCAACCCTGCCAACGGCTACATCTACGACGAGATGTTCGCCACCTACAAGAGACTGTACAAGAGCCTCAAACGCACCTATTACAAGGCCAACGCGCTGAGATTCGGAGGAGAAGAAGATGATTGACGCAAAGATAGCCGCCACCGTCTGCGAGTACGCAAAAAAAGCGGCGGACGAGAGGATCTGCGGCAACGGCGACATGATCGCCATTCGCACCAAAGACGGCTTCGTCACGGGCGGCAAATGCCCGTTCGCGGAGCTCACGCCCGACAAGCTCGTCGAGGTCAAGTCGGGAGACGCCGGCGCCGACTATGCGCTGATCTCCCAACTGTTCGCGACGCGCGAGGACATCAATGCCGTGATGATCACTCACCCGGCATTCGTCTGCGCGGTGGCGGACGCCAAGGCTACGATCCCGGCTGTCGTTGACGACATGGCACAGATCGTCGGCACGACCTGCAAGACCAGCAAGGACGCGTCCGTGGACGCAGTGCTCAAAGCGATCAAGGGCCGCAATTCCTGCCTCATTGCGGGCGGCGGAGCCTTGACTTCGGGCAGGACGATGGACGAGGCGTACACCTGCGCGCTCGTGCTCGACAAGGCTGCGCACGTCTATATCTGCGGCACGATGATCGGCGGCTGCAAGATCATCAACACGATCGAGGCAAAGCTGATGCGTTTCGTCTACAAGAAGAAGTACAGCAAGACCAACCAAAAGAACATTTCCGAGAGGGAGGGCGACTGAGATGGCGTGGAGCAAAGAAGAAGAGGCGCGTCTGCGCCAAGTGATCAAGGACAGCGGCGTCGCGTTGCTCGCCGAGAATCTCGTGCAGGGCACGTGGGGCAACACCGCGGTCAGGCTCGATGAGGATCATATGCTCGTCACTCCGACGGGACTTGACTATGTCGCGCTCAAGCCCGAGGATATGCCCATCGTACAGATCAGCGATCCGTCGATCTGGAGCGACGGCAAAAAACCGACCAGCGAGCGCAAGATACACGCGGCGATCATGTCGGACAGACCCGAGATCAACGCGACGATACACTCTCACCCCGTATGGTGCTCCGTGTTTGCGTCCGCGCACATCGAGCTGCCCGTGATGAGCGACGAGATGGAGAAGCTCGTCGGCGGCAGCGCGCGCGTCGGCGCGTACGGTCTGCCGGGCACCAAGAAGCTGCGCAACGGCACCGTCGCCGCGATGCAGGGCCGCAACGCCTGCTTTATGGCAAACCACGGCGTGTTCTGCGCCGGCAGAGATATGGACGAGG
>CALWKR010000021.1 GCA_944381315.1 uncultured Christensenellaceae bacterium | reverse complement strand
ATGTTGTTGTCGTTGAGATAGTCGGCTATCGCGGCGGAGTCGTAGCCGTCGACGGTGAACGAGAGCACTCCCGTCCTCGACGGCGCGAGCACGCGCACGCCCTTGATCGACGACAGTCCGCGCTGAGCGCTCTCGGACAGCGCCGACAGCCGCGCCGTGATGCTGTCCAAGTTGGTGTACGTCCACTTTGCCGCCGCGCCGAGCGCGATGATCGCGGCGGCGTTGAGCGTGCCGCTTTCAAAGCCTTCGGGGATACCGCGCGGCTGACGCAGATCTGCGCTTTCCGTCCCCGTGCCGCCGAATCTGATCGGCTTGATCGGGATAGATTTGTCAAAGACGAGGAAGCCCACCCCCTGCGGGCCGTGCAGCCCCTTGTGTCCTGCGGCGGCGAGCATGAGCTTGGACTTGCCTTGCAGCGACAGCGGCACATGTCCCAGAGCCTGGGCTCCGTCGACGATAGTGATAATATCCTTGGATCGACACAGGCGCCAAATTTCGTCTATGTCGTTGGCTATGCCGGTGACGTTGGAGACGGCGTTGACGACGACCGCCTTGACTCTGTCGTCGAGCAGCGGCTCGATGTCGGACGCGCGCACGGACAAGCCCTCGGACGGACGCGCGATGCGTATGTCGACTCCGCGTCTTTCGGACAGTTCGCGAAGAGGGCGGAGCACCGAGTTGTGCTCGGTGACCGTAGTGACGACCGCGCCGCCGTCCAGCTCGTCCGCAAGTCCGAGGATCGCCAAGTTGAGAGCTTCGGTACAGCCCAAGCAAAAGACAGTCGCGAAGTCGTCGTCGGCGCCGAGCAGGCGTTGCAAGTCCTCGCGGACGGCGCCTATCCTCATTGCGCACGCGATCGCGTCGGAGTGGGATGCTCTGCCGGGGTTGCTGCTCTCGGAGCACTCGCGCATCAGCGCTTCAAACATACATTGCGGCTTGTATCTGTCCGTCGCCGCGTTGTCGAGATAGATCATTGTTCACCTCACGATCGGATATGGTAATATATTGTATTGACGGAGCAACGCGATAATGCCGCGCGATACATAACACACCGTGAGGTAAAAATGTATTTGCTTGTCTTTTCTTCGCGCAGCGCGGCGCTCCGCGTCAAAGCGCGTCTCGACGCCGCCGGCATTTATTCGAGGGCGGTGGGGACGCCGTCCAAGCTCAGCAAGAGCTGCGGCATCTCTCTCGAAGTCTACGGCGCGCCATATTCCGTCGTTGCGCCTCTTGCCGAGGGCGCGGCGGCATATCGCCGTACGCAAAGCGGCTGGGAACTCCTCGGCGCATACTGACGTGCGCGGCGCGAAATCTTATAGGATAGGAGCAAGCGCAAATCGGCTTTGCATATCGCCGCGCAGGGAGAAGTCCTTTCGCGACGCGCAACGCCGAGCGGGAAAAACTTTTTGCGTTCAAGCGCGGAAAAATCTTCGGCACATAAAAAACCTGCGCTCTTTGCGAGCGCAGGACCTTTGCGTCGAAATGCGGCGGCGAGTCAGAGCTTTGCCGCCTGTTCGTGCGCGGCGCGCAGCTTTTCCGCGAGAGCCGTCGGATGCAAGACTTTGACGTCGGGACCGAAAGAGAGCAGTTTGGCGAACGACGCGTCGTTGTCATAGATCTCGCCGTAAGCAGTAAAGCCGTCGTCGTCGGCGCGGTGAACATTCTCCAATCCCAGCCATTCTTCCACGTCGTAGCGCGCCCTTTCGCTGACTTTGAGCGAGACGCCGATCTTGCGCTTGCGCGTGGGATCGGCGAGATCCCAGCTGCGCTCGAAGTCCTTGGGGATGACATAGTCGGAGTCGGTGCGCACCATGTGCGTGATGCGCGAGACCTTGAACATTCGCATCGCCATCTCGCGGCGGCACTTGGCAAAGACGTACCAATTGCCGTTGTTGTAGACAAAGATGTAAGGCTCTATCGTGCGCTCGGACACGTCGCCTGCGCGGTTGTGATAGCAGATGCCGACGGCCTTGCGCGCCTTTTTCGCCTTGATGAGCACGTCGAGCTTTGCGCCGAAAGCGTCGCCGAGCGGCGTGTCCGAAAAGTCGACCGCAAAGTCCTCGTCCGCGAATCCGGACGCCGAGCCCGTCGGACGCATCGAGCGAAGTTTGAGCAAGATGTCTTCTTTCTGTTCGGCAGGGGAGCTGAACGACTCCGTCGCCGCGATCAGCAGCTGCATCTCGTCGGCGGTGAGATAACAAGAATTGAGGCGGAACTCTTCGCCTATCATTATGCCGCCGTTGCGCCCTTTGACGCAGACGATCGGGACGTGCGCCGCGGACAGTACGTCGATGTATCTGTATATCGTGCGCTCCGATACCTCGAGCTTTTCGGCGAGGGCGGCGGCGGTCATCTTGTCGTGGGAAAGCAATTCCAACAACATCGAAAAAGCGTCGGCTACCATACTACCTCCTGTTTGTTATAGTGTATCATTGCGCGCGGCGCAAGTCAACATCTCGGGCAAGGAGATCTCGCCCGATCCGAGAGCAAAAGCAGGTTACAAAAATGGGCATTGTGTGTAACATAACTGCGAAAAAGTGACACTTTTGTCGGCTTATGATACAAAATTGCACAAAAATGTCCGATATCTCAAAATTGTGCTCCGATTTTTTTGACATTAAAACTTCATTGCGATAGAATATCGTCATTAAAATAACGAACGCAATTTTTGAGGTGTAATATGAACGCTTATGTGCAAAGGGTCCTCGACGACCTTATCGAACGCAATCCCAACCAACCCGAATTCCATCAGGCTGCGACCGAGATCTTGACCTCGCTGTCGCTCGTCTTTGACAAGCACCCCGAGTATGAGAAGCTCGGTTTGCTCGAAATGCTCGTCGAACCGGAGAGAGTGATCATGTTCCGCGTCCCGTGGGTGGACGACGCGGGCAAAGTCCATGTCAACAAGGGTTACAGAGTCCAATTCAACAGCGCTATCGGCCCCTACAAGGGCGGCTTGCGCTTCCATCCGTCCGTCAACCTCTCGATCATCAAGTTCCTCGGATTTGAGCAGATCTTCAAGAACTCGCTCACCGGGCTTCCGATCGGCGGCGGCAAGGGCGGCAGCGACTTCGATCCCAAGGGCAAGAGCGACGGCGAAGTCATGCGTTTCTGCCAGTCGTTTATGAGCGAGCTGTACCGTCACATCGGCGCAGACACCGACGTTCCGGCAGGCGACATCGGCGTTGGCGGCAGAGAGATCGGCTATCTGTTCGGCTATTACAAGAAGCTCGTCAACGAGCACGTCGGCGTACTGACCGGCAGAGGTCTGACCTATGGCGGTTCGCTCGTCCGTACCGAGGCTACCGGCTACGGTCTCATCTATCTCATGGAAGAGATGCTCAAAGAGAAGAATCTCGACTTCAACGGCAAAAAGGTCGTCATCAGCGGCAGCGGCAACGTCGCGATCTATGCTCACGAAAAGGCGAACAAGCTCGGCGCGACCGTGCTTGCGATGAGCGACTCGTCCGGCTATATCTACGACGAAAACGGCATCGTCCTCGAAACGATCAAGCTCATCAAGGAGCGCAACAGAGGCAGGATCAGCGAGTACGTCAAGTATCATCCGACCGCGAAGTTCGTCGAGGGATGCAAAGACATCTGGAGCATTCCGTGCGACATCGCGCTTCCGTGCGCGACGCAGAACGAGCTCGATCTCGCCGCGGCAGAAAAACTCACTGCGAACGGCGTCAAGGCGGTAGGCGAGGGCGCGAATATGCCCTGCACGATCGAGGCTGCCGAGTATTTCCAGAACCACGGCGTGCTGTTCGCTCCCGCAAAGGCGGCGAACGCGGGCGGCGTCGCGT
>CALWKR010000020.1 GCA_944381315.1 uncultured Christensenellaceae bacterium | reverse complement strand
GCTCGACTTCACGGGCACACTTGACGGCGCAGGCTTCACGCTTGCGGAGATCTTCGAGTTCAACGTCGGCGACGGAGCCAAGTCCGCATTGATCGAGAGCAACGGCGGTACGATCGTCAATGTCAAGATCGTCGACTCCGTGTTCGACGCCTACGGCGACAATGCGGCGGCGGCAGGCGTCGCGATCGACAACCACGGTACGATCCAAGATTGCACAGTCGAGGGCACGATCGCGAGCGGCACATCCGACGCGACAAGCGCCAAATTCGGCGGCGTCGCAGTCAACAACTACGGTGCGATCGACGGCTGCGTCAGCGTGATCAACGGCCAAGTTTGGGCGTCGGCGAGCGGCAGCTCTGCGGCAGTCGGCATAGCGATCGGCGCGGACGGAGCGGCGTCGGCGACAGACAACGCGACCGTCGCGACGCTGCGCGCATACGGCGCGGCTACGGCGCAGATAGGCGGCGCAGTCATCGGCAGCGGCTCCGCGAGCAACAACGGCTTCGTCCAAGACGTCGCCTTCAAGGACGGCGCAAAAGTCGCCGAGGCAGACGAGGCGAGCGCCAAGATCGTTTGGAGCGACAACGCCGAGATCACGGCTGTCGTCAACGACTATGTGTTCAACACAGCTCTTGTCGCAATCAACGGCGACGGCGATCTCGTGACCGACAACTTCCGCAAGCTCATCGCAGTGCTCAGGATGTTCGCGTTCGCAGGAGCGGGCGACATGACCAACACGAGCGCGAGCGCGTGGGGCAAGTATGCCGAGTGGCTCGCCGCGCACACGATAGGATAGGCGCGCGAAAAGGGCATTTCGTGCCCCAAAACGCTTTACAAGCGCCAAAAGTTGTGCTATATTAGTTAGGCGAATCGAAAGATTTGCTCCTTGCTCCGCCCTCAGAGACGGAGACATCAGACCAAAAGGAGGTTTATATGAACAAGTACGAGCTTTTGTACATCATCGACAACGATTTGTCCGAAGACGCAAAGCAGGCTGTCATCGACAGACTCAGCGCAGTCGTCACCGAAGCCGGCGGCGAAGTCGTCTCTCTCGACAAATGGGGCACTCGCAAGTACGCCTACACGATCGACTTCAAGACCGAAGGCTACTATGTATTGATGACGTTCACCGCTCCTGCGACCGTTCCTGCCGAGATCAACCGTCTCAGCCGCATCATGGACGAGATCGTCAGGATCATGATCATCAAGAAGTGAGGGATCTATGAACAGAGTAATTTTGATTGGCAACCTAACTCGCGACCCCGAGCATACGACCACCGCGTCCGGCGTGTCGATGTGCAGGTTCGGGCTTGCGGTCAACAGGCGTTTCAGCCGCGGCGGCGACAACGAAGTCGATTTCTTCAACGTCGTCGCATGGAGAGGCGTCGCCGACTCCTGCGCCAAGAGCCTTACCAAGGGCAGAAAGGTGTGCGTCGTCGGCAGCATTCAGATCCGCAACTACGAGGGTCAGGACGGCAAACAACGCACGTCGGTCGAAGTCAGCGCCGACGAAGTCGAGTTCTTGGGCTCGCGCAACAGTGAAGAAGGAGCTCCCTCCGGCGGCTATTCCGCCCGCAAAGAAGACGCTCCCGCGCCCAAGCTCGAAAGGATAGATTCTTCCGAAGAAGATCTTCCGTTTTAATCAAGGAGAACAACAATGAGCGAAGAAAAGACTACGGTCAAAAGACCTATCAAGAGAGTTCCGCGCAAGAAGGTCTGCAACTTCTGCGTAGACAAAGCGCAAGACATCGACTACAAGGACGTCGCCAAATTGCGCAAGTACATTACCGAAAAGGGCAAGATCATCCCCAAGCGCATGAGCGGCGTTTGCGCCAAGCACCAAAGACTGCTCGCCCAGGCGATCAAGAGAGCGAGATATATGGGATTGCTGCCGTATGTGGCGGAATAACATATTTTGGGGAGACAACCCAAAATAACGCTTCGAATCAAAGAGAGCTGTCGCGAAAGCGATAGCTCTCTTCCTCTTTGAAGGGGCACCAAAATGCTATCTCCTAAATCGCTTCGCTTATATACGGAGGCATTTTGGTTCCCCTTCAATGATCCCCTCCGACGGAGCACGTTCGCTCACCGCTCGCGGCTCCGCATAGTGCGCACGGCGAAAAACGCGGTTTCCGCTCGTGCGCTTATTTAATTTTCGTGTTGAAGTATCGCCGCAAAATCGCTCACCCAATACTACTTGTAAAGGCAACATACATACATCTAAGCGTAACCGCTTACTCGGATAAGCTCACCATACTACGGTATCGCAAGGGTACCACGCCGCGGAGAGTGGTGCAGATTTGCGCCGTACAAAAGCGAGAGGCGCGGCCAAGCGTATATGAAATACGTGACCGCACCTAAGTCTGCAGTAAGGCGCAAAGGTGTGCCGCTATACGCGGCGTGGCGCCCCCCTTAAAGCTAAATACTATTGTAATGCTCCGCTCTCGGTATGCTCGTATATTCTTTGGGGCTGACGCCGGTGATCTTTTTGAACACTCGCGAAAAGTAGAGCTGGTCGGAGAAGCCGCACATCTCGGCGATCTCATAGATCTTGAAGTTGTTGACGGTCTTGCCGAGCAGCAGTTTTTGGGCAAAGGCGATGCGAGTGTTGTTGAGGAATTGAAGCGGCGAGATGCCTTTTTCTTTGATGAACTGTCTGCGGATGTAGTCTTTGCTGAGAGGGAAGCTCGCATAGACGTCGTCGAGGGAGAAGTTGGGATCGGAGAAGTTTTCGACGATCGCGGACGCAATGATCTCGACGTGGCGAGAGCAGTTGTTGGTGCCGGCGAAAGCGGCGAGCAGGTTGATGATCAGCTCTGTGAACGAGACGATGATGTTGCCTTGGTTGCCCGTCTCGGAATTGAAGTAGCGATAGCAGAGGTTGAGCACGTTGTAGATGTCGCGTTGAGGGTTGTCCGAGACGATCTGGGGCCGCTTGAACGTCGGAGTCCAATTGGCGACGGTGAGGTAGATGTTGCGGAATCCCGACTTGGAAATGTTGGAATGTACGGCGTGCGGCGGGATGATGACCATTTGGTTGCGCGTATACTCGATGACGGATTCGTCTTCAAAAACGATCTTGCCGTCGCCGTTCGTACAATAGATGATCTCCCAATAGTCGTGCTGGTGGCTGGAGACGTTGTAGGTCTTCATATTTTTGCCGATATAGTTGATCACGGGCATTACGGTGCACCTCCTTTCGATTTGATTATAGCAGAACTCAACCGTTTTGTCCATAATTTTGAAAATCAAATACTTGAAATTCGTGTGTGTTTATTTTATAATAATATCAACAGAATGATGATGGGCGCAAGGCGCGTCCTCAAGGAAGGTAGAATGAACAGACAGCAGGTTTTGGCAGCAATCAAACGGTGCGGCGTCGTCGCGGTCATCCGCGGTGACAGCCATGACAAGGCGTTGGCGTCCGTCGACGCTTGCGTGAGAGGGGGGATCAAGTTGATCGAAGTCACGTTCACCGTGCCCGGGGCGGACAAGCTCATCGCCGAGCTGTGCGCCAAGTACGACTGCCAAGACGTCATTGTCGGCGCAGGCAGCGTGCTCGATCCCGAAACGGCGAGAGCAGCGATACTCGCGGGAGCGCAATTCGTGTTCTCGCCCGCGCTCAACACAGATACGATCAAGCTGTGCAACAGATATGCCGTTGCCGTCGTGCCGGGGATCTTCACCCCGACCGAGGCGGTCGCGGCGCTCGAGGCAGGAGTGGATCTCGTCAAGCTCTTCCCGGGCGATGTCGCAGGCCCCAAGGGACTCAAAGCCCTCAAAGGCCCTCTGCCGCAGCTCGACATCATGCCGACGGGCGGAGTCGATCTGTCCAATGTCGCCGACTGGTTCAAGGCGGGAGCCTGCGCCGTCGGAGCAGGCAGCTTTTTGACCAAAGGCGCCAAGACGGGCGACTATGCGGCGGTCGAGCAGACCGCGCGCGATCTCGTCGCCGAGATAGAGAGAGTCAGAGGAGGCGCGAGATGAGCAAGATAGTCACCGCAGGAGAGATCATGCTCAGGTTGCAGCCGCCCGGCTACAAGCGCATCGTGCAGACCGACAGTTACGAAGCCGTCTACGGCGGCGGCGAGGCAAACGTGGCGGTGTCGCTCGCCCAATTCGGCGACGACGCGGCGTTCTTCACCAAGCTGCCCGACAATCCCATTGCCGACGCCTGCGTAAACACGCTGCGAGGATGGGGCGTCGGAGTGGACAAGATCGTCCGCGGCGGCGAGCGCATGGGCATATATTTTTGCGAAAAAGGCTTTTCGCAACGCGCGTCGCAAGTCATATATGACCGCGCGCACAGCGCGATAAGCGAGATCTCGGAGGCCGACTATGACGCGCGCAAGGTGCTGGACGGCGCCAAGTGGCTGCATTGGACAGGCATCACGCCCGCGATCTCGGACAACGCCGCAAAGATGATCGGCGAATTGATGAAAGAGGCGAGAAGCAAGGGCATCGACGTGTCGTGCGATCTCAACTTCCGCAAAAAGCTGTGGAGCCGCGAAAAAGCCAACAAGGTCATGACGGAGCTGCTCGACGGCGTTACATATTTGATAAGCAACGAGGAGGACTGCAAGGACGTCTTCGGCATCGAAGCCAAGGGCAGTTCCATCGATTCGGGCAAGCTGTCCAAGGACGGCTATTCCGAGATAGGCGCGCAGCTGCTCGCCAAGTTCCCTTCGCTCAAAGCTGTCGCGTTCACGCTGCGCGAGAGTCACAATGCGGACTCCAACGGTTGGTCTGCGATCCTCGTCGGGAGGCACGGAGTCCTGACGAGCAAGCACTACGAGATCGACATCGTCGACAGAGTCGGCGGCGGAGACAGCTTCGGAGCAGGCCTCATCCACGGACTGTCCAACGGTTGGGACGAGGCGAGATCGCTCGAATTCGCTGTCGCGGCGTCTTGCCTCAAACATACGATCGAGGGAGACTTCAACGCGGTGACCGAGGCAGAAGTGCTCAAACTCATGCAGGGTGACGGAAGTGGCAGAGTTCAAAGGTAAGACGGCGGACATTTTGAAGAACGCGCTCGCGAGAGAGCTCTATGACGGCGTGCAGTCGCTGCCGATCATAGACTATCATTGCCATCTCTCGCCCAAGGAGATCTTTGAGGACAAGCCGTTTGACGACATCGGGCAAATGTGGCTCGCCGCGGATCATTACAAATGGAGACTGATGCGCGGCTTCGGCATAGACGAAAAATACATCACCGGCGACGCGGACATCAAGGACAAGTTCCGCGCGTTCGCCAAAGCGACCGGACTCGCGCTCGGAAATCCCATGCGCGATTGGGTCAAGTCGGAGCTGGGCTTCTTCTTCGGGATAACGGAGGAGCTCAACGCCCAAAACGCGGACGTCATTTGGCAAAAAGCCAACGACGTCATCGCGAGAGAAAAACTCTCGCCGCGCAAGCTCATGAAGATGTCGGGCGTCGTCTATGTCGCGACGACTGACGACCCGTGCGACGATCTGCATTGGCACAGACTCATTGCCGAAGACAAAGATCTCGACGTCAAAGTCGTGCCGTCATTCCGCACCGACAAGCTCGTCGGAGCAGACAAGCCGGGATATGCCGACTACGTTCGCGCGATCGGCGCGGCGGCAGGCATGAGCGTGGACACATGGGACGAGTTCAAGGCGGCTGTCGCGGCGCGCATGGATACGTTCGTCGAGCACGGATGCAAGTTCTCGGACGTCGGAGTGGAGGGCTTCCCGTCCGCGATCGCCGACGACAAGCGCGCAGCGCGCATATATGCGCAGCTCGTTTCGGGACAGACTCCGAGCGCGGAGGACGTCGACGCCTACAAAGGCGCGCTCTATCTCGCGCTCGCCAAAGAATACGCGGCGCGCGGCATGGTCATGCAGATGCACCTGTCCGTTGCGCGCAATTGCGACTCGCAGGGCTTCCGCGAGCTCGGCGCGGACAGCGGCTTTGACTGTGTCGCCGATCCCGTTCCCGTCGAGAGCGTCAGGCGCATGCTCGACGCGATGAACGACGCGCACGCTCTTCCCGAGACCGTCATCTATTCGCTCAATCCGATCGCGTATTATCCGCTGATCACGCTTGCAGGCGCGTTCAGGGGAGTGCACATCGGGATAAGCTGGTGGTTCTGCGACCACAAGCGCGGCATGACCGAGACGCTCGACGCGCTCGGAGAGCTCGGACACATCTGCTCGCTCGTCGGCATGCTGACCGACAGCCGCAGTTTCTTGTCCTATACACGACACGACTACTATCGTCAAGTCGTCTGCAATTGGCTCGCCGATCACGCGGACGGCAGCACGGACGCCGCAAAGCAAGTCGCATACGCGCTCTGTTACGGCAACGCAAAAGCCCTTTTGGAGGAGAGATAAATGGCATTCAAGATGACATTCCGCTGGTATGGCGAAAAAGACAGGATCACGCTGGACGAGATCAGACAGATCCCGTGCATGACCGGCGTCGTCTCCGCCGTCTACGATACCCCCGTAGGCGAGGTGTGGAGCAACGAGAGCATCAACAGGCTCAAGACCCTTGCCGAGGCGAAGGGCTTGGAGTTCGAGGTGGTCGAGAGCGTGCCCGTCCACGAAGAGATCAAGCTGGGCGGCCCCGACGCCGCAAGGCTCATCGACAATTACAAGGAGAACGTGCGCCGTCTCGGCAACGCAGGCGTCAGATGCATTTGCTACAACTTTATGCCCGTATTCGACTGGCTGCGCAGCGACCTTTCCAAGCAGCTCCCCGACGGCTCGCATGCGCTCGCATACGACCGTGACACCGTGCTCGCGCTCGATCCGGTCAAGAGCGAGCTCAGTCTCCCCGGCTGGGACGAGAGCTACACCAAGGACGGGCTCAAAGAATTGCTGGGCAGATATGCCGACGTCGACGCAGAGAAGCTGTGGAGCAACTTCGCGACGTTCTTGCACGAAGTCATCCCCGTCGCCGAGGAGTACGGCGTGCGCATGGCGATCCATCCCGACGATCCGCCGTGGGGCATCTTCGGCTTGCCGCGCATCATCACGGGCGCGGAGAGCTACAAGCGCATGTTCGCGATCGAGGACACTCCGTTCAACGGCGTGACTTTCTGCACGGGATCGCTCGGAGTCGATCCTGCCAACAACTTGCCCGATATGATCCGCATGTGCGGCGACCGCATCTCGTTCGCCCACCTGCGCAATGTCAAGATCACGGGCGACCGCTGCTTCGAAGAGAGCGGACACGTCTCCGAAAGAGGCAGCCTCGACATGTATCAGATCGTCAACGCTCTCTATGACGCCAAGTTCGACGGCTATGTCAGACCCGACCACGGCCGCATGATCTGGGGCGAAGAGGGCAGAGGCGGATACGGACTGTACGACCGTGCGCTCGGCGCGATGTATCTTGACGGGATCATCGAAGCAGTGGGCAAACAGCGCGGCGAGTATGTGCCGACAATAAAGTGAGATAACATACACAGGGAGGAGAAAATGGATATCTACAAGGACAAGGTCGCAGTCATCACCGGCGCAGGAGGCATCCTGTGCAGCATGATGGCAAATGAGTATGCGAAACTCGGCGCAAAGGTAGCCGTGCTCGATCTCAATCTCGACGCGGCGCAAAAGGTCGCCGACGAGATCGTCGCGGACGGCGGGATCGCCAAGGCATATGCCGTCAATTGTCTCGAAAAGGAGACGATGATCGCGGCAAAGGCGCAGATCAACAAGGATCTCGGCTTGACCGACATCCTCATCAACGGCGCCGGCGGCAACAATCCCAAGGGGACGACGACCAACGACTACTTCGACGTCAAGGACATGAACGATCCCGACGTCAAGAGCTTTTTCGATCTCGACGGGGGAGGCGTGGACTTCGTGTTCAAGCTCAACTTCCTTGCCACCTTCCTGACCACGCAGGTCTTTGCCGCCGATATGGTCGGCAGGGGCGGCAACATCGTCAACGTCTCTTCGATGAACGCTTTCCGTCCGCTCACGCGCATCCCGGCTTACAGCGGCGCAAAGGCGGCGGTCAGCAACTTCACCGAGTGGCTCGCCGTTCACTTTGCCAAAGAGGGGATCAGAGTCAACGCGATCGCGCCCGGCTTCTTTGTCACCAAGCAGTATTACGTCTTGCTGTTCGACAAGGACGGCGCGCCCACCGCGAGAGCGCGCAAGATCATCGCGAGCACTCCGATGGGCAGATTCGGAGAGCCCGAGGAGATCCTCGGCACGCTGACATGGCTCACCGACGACAGCAAGGCGGGATTCGTCACGGGCATCGTCGTGCCGATCGACGGAGGCTTCTCCGCCTATTCGGGGGTTTGATATGCACAAGGTCGCGGTGATAGGGCTCGGGTCGAGAGGCCGCAATTACGGCAATCATCTCAACGCGATCCCCGACGTGCAGATCGTCTCGATCTGCGACAAATATCAAGCCAAGATCGACAACGTCAAGACGGCTTGGCACGTCCCCGACGACAAGTGTTTCGTCGACGAGGACAAGTTTTTCGGTCAAGGCAAAGTCGCCGACGTCATGGTCATCGCAACTCAAGACCGCGACCACTACGGACACGCGATGAAGGCGCTCGCGCTCGGCTACGACCTGTTGCTCGAAAAGCCGGTCAGCCCCAACATCGAGGAGTGCTTGGAGATAGAGAAGTATGCGCGCGAGCACGGCAGAAAAGTGCTTGTCTGCCATGTGTTGCGCTATGCCAACTACTATCGCCGCATAAAGCAGCTGATCGATCAAGGCGTGCTCGGCGACATCAAGCTGATCAAGCATGACGAGCATATCTCGTGGTGGCACTTCTGTCACAGCTATGTCAGAGGCAATTGGCGCCGCGAAGAGGAGACTTCGCCGATGCTGCTCGCCAAGTGCTGTCACGATATGGACTTGCTCTATTGGTTCGCCGGAGCCAAGTGCAAGAGCCTGTCGTCGTACGGAGATCTGTCCTTCTTCAATTCCGCCAACGCGCCGCAGGGTGCGGCGGACAACTGCTTTGACTGCAAGTACCGCAACGAGTGCATCTATGAATGCACCTATCAATATGTGGGCAGAGGGCTGAGACCGCACAAGTTCCCGTGGGGGACGTATGCTTTCAGCGTCAGTCCCAAGAAGGACGCGGTCATCGACGCGCTCAAAAACGGCGAGCGCGGCAAGCTGTGGTCGAGATGCGTCTTTGCGTGCGACAACGACGTCGTCGACTGCCAGACGGTCAATATGGAGATGGAGAACGGCGTCAAGATCGTGATGACCGCCAACGCGTTCAACGAAAAAGACCATCGCCACACCGAGATCCGCGGCACCAAGGGCGAGCTGATCGCCGACGACAGGGGCAGCGTCATCGAGCTGAGGCTGTTCGACAAGCGCACCAAGAAGATCGTCGTCAACATCATCCCCGTGATCAAGGGACATTACGGCGGCGACGAGGGGATAAGCAAGGCCACCGCGGATCTGCTGCGCGGCAAGCTCGATCCCAACGGACAATATACTTGGATAGAGGATACGGTGGAGAGCCACCGCATAGTCACCGCTGCGGAACTGTCCAGACACCGCGGCGGCGCAAAGGTTGAGATGTCCGAGATCCCGGACATACAAAAGTGAGGAGAGCGTCGACAGCATGATCACAGCACACGGAGGAGCACTTGGCACCGGCAGGAATTCGCGTATGTACTTTGAGAACATAAGCGCCTACAACGCCGACGCGATCGAGGTGGACGTATACAAGCGCGGAGGCGTCTTGTATCTCAGCCACTTGCCGTCGCTCTTCCTGTATCGCAAAAAGATCACTCTCGCCGAGGCGTTCGCGATCGTCAAACAGCGCGGTCTCAAGATCAACTGCGACCTCAAGATGAGCGGACTCGTCCGCGACGTCATAGATCTCGCGACAGAGCTCGGTGTGAAGGAGAATCTCATCTTCACCGGCGCGGTGAGACTGACGGACAGCGACGTGCTGACCGCCGGCGACGCTTGGCTCAACAAGATCAAGGGTCTGCCGTACATCGCCAAGAACGTCCCTGCGATCAAGCGCGCGCTCGAAGAATCGGGCAATCCGCACTTCGCAGGACTCAACGTCAACAAGTATATGGCAAGAGACGACTTCCTCGCCGCTTGCCGCGATCACGGAGTGAAGTTGTCCGTGTTCACGCTCGATTCGTACAGACAGCTGTCGCGATTCATGCGCTGGGGCGTCGCCAACGTGACGACCAATCTGCCCGTGGTCGCGTCCGCGATAAGATATGAGTTGAGCCAAAAAGAAGAGGAAAAACAATGAGAGTTGCGGTCATCGGAACAGGAAGGATGGGGTCGCGCCATGCGGCGAATCTCGCGTCGGGAGCAGTGCCCGGGGCGCAGCTTGCCGCGATCTGCGACATCGATCCGTCCGTCCGTGCCAAAGCCGAGAGCAAGTGGGGAGTCAAGACCTTCGCCGATCATCGCGAATTGATAGATTCGGGAGCCGCCGACGCAGTCGTCGTAGCGACGCCGCACTATTCGCACGTCGAGATCTGCTCGCACGCGATAGAGGCAGGCGTACACACCCTCGTGGAGAAGCCCATATCCGTCACGGCGCAGAGCGCGAGACAGCTGATAGACGTCGCTCATCGACACGGGGACGTAATTTTCGGGATCGTCTACAACCAACGCACCAATCCTCTCTATGCCCGAGCCAAGGCGCTCGTCGGCAGCGGACAGCTGGGCGAGATAGTGCGCGCGGACTTCACGGTCACAGATTGGTACCGCTCGCAATTCTACTATGACATGAACGGCTGGCGTGCGAGCTGGTCGGGAGAGGGCGGCGGCACGCTGATCAATCAATGCGTGCATCAGCTCGACTTGTTGCAGTGGATCCTCGGCATGCCGTCCGAAGTCACCTGCAAGTGCAGGACCGTGGGCAGGCACATCTCGACCGAGAACGACGTGACGGCGCTGTTCGGATACGACGGCTTTGACTGTTCTTTCCGCGCGTCGACGCACGAGCTGCCGGGAGTGAACAGATTGGAGATAGCCGGCACCAAGGGTTTGCTGACGGTCACGAGGGGCATGCTGACCGCCAAGCTGCTCAAAATGGACGAGAGCGAGATCAACGCGCGTTCCAAGCGCGATTACGGCAACAAAGAGGACAAAAAATATCGCACCGTGCGCAAGTTCTACGGGATAGACAACTATCTGTTCGACTGGCGGATGGGGCAGCAATGCAAGGTATTGCGCGCATTCGTGCGCGCGGCGGAGAGGCACGATCCCTCGCTGCTCGTCGCGAGAGGCGAAGAGGGGATGGGCGCGCTGTCGATGATCAATGCGATGAACTTTTCGGATTGGTCGGGAGGCAAGGTGAGCTTGCCCGTCGACGAGGGGGCGTATGCCGACGCGCTCGCCGCCAAGATCAAAGAGGAAATGAACGGCAAAGCCGGAATAAGCAAATAGGTGGAGGAATTATGTCACAGGTAAAGATATCGGGTTTTTACGATGAGGTCAGCTCCAAGCTGGACGACCAGATCGCTCTGATCAAGGAGTTCGGAGAGAAGTATCTGTGCCCGCGCGTCGTCGACGGCAAGAACATCGCCGACTACACCGCGGAGGAGTTCGCGAGGGACATCAAGCCGCGCTTGGACGAGGCGGGGATACTCTTTTCGTCGATAGGTTCGCCGATAGGCAAGATAGGGCTGCACGACAACGCCGCCTATGAGGCTCAGCTCACCAAGCTGGACGAGCTGGTCAAGATCTGCGAGATTATGGGTTGCAAGTACATCCGCATCTTCTCGTTCAGAGTCAAGCAGGGCGGCGACTATGACGCCTACTTCCCCGAAGTCGTCAAGAAGTTGCGCGGCTTCCTCGAAAGAGTCAAAGGCAAGGACGTCATCCTTTTGCACGAGAACGAGAAGCGCATCTACGGCGACACTCCCGAGAGATGCTTGCAATTGTACAGCGAGATCAACGATCCCCAATTCAAGCTCGCATATGACGCGTCCAACTTCATCCAATGCGGAGTCAACGCGCCGATGGCGTATCAAATGCTCAAAGACTACGTCGTCTATTATCATATCAAGGACTGCTCGCCCGAGAAGGTCGAGGTCCCGATCGGGCTCGGTCTTGGCGGCTACAACGAGATGATCCGCGATCTCGTCGTCAACAGGAATTATGACGGCTTCATGACGCTGGAGCCGCACACCGGCAAGTATGCGGATCACAAGGTGCTGTTCCACATCTTCGGATGGTTCACTTGGATGCTGCCTTATGTCGGCAATTGGAACAAGATATTCAAACGCATCGACGAGGCGAAAGGCATCGAGCCGATGCAGAAAGTCACGCGCAAAGACATCTTCACATGGCAATACCGCGGACTCAAAGATATCCTCGAAAGAGCGGAAAAGGAGAAGGCATGATGGACAAGGTCAGGTACGGGATCATCGGCATAGGCAAGCAGGGAAGCAACTATGCCAAGAGGCTCTTCAAGGGCATGGACAAAAACGGCGTTCTCGCCGCCGTCTGCGACATCAAGGAAGATCGCAGACAGTGGGCGAAGAGCAACCTCGCAGGGGTCAAAGTCTTTGACGACTACAAGCAGCTGCTTGCAGACAAGGACGTCGACGCGATCATCATCGACACTCCGCACTATGCGCATCCCGGCATCGCGATCGAGGCTCTCGACGCAGGCAAGCATGTGCTGTGCGACAAGCCGGCAGGCGTCTATACCAAGGCGGTGCGCGAGGCGGCGGAACACGGCAAGACCAAGCCCGAGCTCAAATTCGGATTGCTCTACAATCAACGCACCAACAAGGTGTATGTCAAGGCCAAAGAGATCATCGATTCCGGCAGGCTCGGCAATCTCAAACGCATAGTCTGGATCATCACCAATTGGTACAGACCGCAGGCGTACTACGACCAAGGCGGCTGGCGCGGCACTTGGGCGGGCGAAGGCGGCGGCGTGCTGATCAATCAAGATCCGCATCAGCTCGATCTGTTCACATGGTTGGCAGGCAAGCCCATCACCAAGGTGTGGAGCGTCGCAAAGACCGTCGGGCGCAAGATCAATGTCGAGAACGACGTGACCGCGGTCTGCGAGTTCGAAGGCGGCGCGGAGGGAGTGTTCATCACATCCACCCACGACGCGCCCGGCACCAACCGTCTCGAGATCAGCGGCGACGGCGGCAAGATGATCATTGAGGGGGGCAGCGACATCACGATGAAGCTCACCTTTGTCGAGAACAGTATGCCCGAACCTCAATTCAGCGCCACCAACAAGGTCTTTATGGGCAAGATCCCCAACAAGACATACAAGTACAAGCTCAACTTGATCGACATGATCAAGGGAGCGATAGAGCAGCAGCACATCAACGTCATCCGCAACTTCTCTCTCGTCGTGCTCGGCAAAGAGAGCAAGCTGATCGCGCCGTATGCGGACGGACTCAACGGACTGACGTTCAGCAACGCCATCCATCTCTCGAGCTGGACGGGCAAGCAAGTCGTCTATCCGATCGACGAGGACGCGTTCATCGCAGGTCTCGAGCAGAGGATAGAAGAAGAGAAACAGGGCGGAGTCAAGCAGGCATGAAAAAGTACTTCAAGGGCGGCGCGATGGTAGTCGAGGGAGTCCTCGCCGACATCGCGGAATACGACGTCAGCAACAATCGCATCACCGCGCAGTTCGACGGCAGAGGCGCCGTCTCCAAGTATGCGGTGATGAACAAGTTTTCCGTGTTCAGCAACTTCTATTCCGTCTACTCGGTGGACGGAGTGCCGCTCGATTATTCCGAGCCCAAGACGGTCACGATGGTCGGCAAAAAGCAGGTCGTGCGCATCGCTCACCCCAAGTGCGACATCGAGATCACGCTCTTCCTCGACTCGGGCACCAATGCGATCTTCGTGCAGACGCAGGTCGCGGCAAAGCAGGCGATCGAGTTTTCGGACACGGTCAATTATGGCGTGAATTACAGCTCCTATGTCGAGCAGCTGCTCGCCAACAGACTTAGCCCCAAGACGATCGCGACGCTGCTTGCCGGATTTGTCAAGAGCAAGAAGAACGGCTTGACGCAAGTCGGCTCGCACTATCGTCTGCACGGCGACGTGCTCGGCGATTTCTACATAGACTTCGCGATAGGCGAAAAGGCCGTTGCGCTCGAACATGAGAGAGGATTCTTCAATCAATTCGCCTACGGCGCGCGACTCAATGCCGGCGAAGTGAAGAAGATGCGCTATGTCGTCAGCGCCGGGACGCGCAACGACTATACTTTCAGCAGCGTGGACGACGCGTTCGACTCCTTTGACCGCGCGCTCGCGGACGCCGACGCATACGTCGATTCGCTCGCGTGCCCGGACGGAGGCAAGGTCGCCGAGGTCAAGGGGCAGGAATTTGCGGACGCTTACTACCGCTCGCTGCTCAATTGCTCGCTGTCCAACTACAAGGAGCTGGGCAAGTTCAAGGGCTTCCTCGCCGGCATAGTCTATCAGTTCCCGGCAAGGACGTACTACCGCGACGCCTATTGGACGGTGCTGTCGGTGCTGCCCGTCAGGCCCGACCTCGTCCGCAACGAGATCGTCACTCTCGCGTGCGGCATCAACAAGAAGGGCGAGTGTCCGTCTGCGGTCAAGTTCAACTTCCGCAACTATTGGGGCAACCACTACGATTCGCCGTCCTTCTTTGTAATAATGATCTATGACTATCTGCGCCACACGGGCGACAAGTCGATATTGAGCGAGCAGTGCGACTGCGGCACCGTCTTGGACGCCGCGCGGCTCGTCCTCGACAGGCTCGGAGAAGAGACGGACGCGAGCGGCTTGCTCGTCAAGAGCGGAGAGTTCAACCGCCGCGATTGGTGCGACAACGTGTTCCGCTGCGGCTATGTCACCTACGACGAAGCTCTCTATGCGCGCGCGCTGTTCGCGATGGCGGAGATGTGCGACGTCGTCGGCGCGTCGGGGGACTCGTGGTATGCCAAATATCGCAAAGTCAAGGAGTCCATCAACGCCTTGCTCTGGGACGACGCCAAGGGGTGGTTCGTCAACTACAAGGACGCAGACTTCGTCGAGGACAACCTGTCGATTGACACGGTGCCGGTCATTTTGTTCGGACTGTGCGACGACAAGCGCGCCGTATCGGTGCTCTCGGCCATGGAGAAGTGGTTGGAGTCGGACAAGAACGGCGAGCAGATCGCAGGCGACTTCGGCACGCTGAGCGTCTATCCTTTCTACAAGCGCGCGACGGACATCGTTCAGAAGTCCTCGCTGCCGTACTACTATCACAACGGCGGAGACTGGCCCTATCTGTCCTGCGTCTATGCGTACGCAAAGCTGATGCACGGCATGGACTATGTCTATCCGCTGACGCGCTGGTTCGAATACAACTTCGAGAAGGGCAACTACACTCCGGTGGAGTTCTTCTCTCCGCTGCACAAGCAGGGCAGTCTGTTGCAGGCTTGGAGCAGTACGGGCGCGTTCGTAATGAGCTATGCGGACGGCAAGTTCTTCGACAAGCAGCTCACCCAAAGGACAAAGTGACGCAAGTCACCAAATAGAGATATCACAAAAGTGATAATCGGGAGGTTATGAATTGGAAAATACGATCGACACCAACCAAGAGTTGGCTCAGCTCGCTCCTGACGGCGGCGCGGACAACAATGCCGCCGAAGACAGCAAGCTGATCAACGAAAAGTTCCTGTCCAAGAAGGATTACATCCTGTTCGCGCTCGCGCGTTTCGCAAGCAGCGCGGTCACCGGTCTTGTTCAGGGCTACCTGTTGTTCTTCTACACAGCGTGCGTGGGCATAAATGCAACGGATGTTGGCACGATGTTCCTGATCACCAAGATCTTCGACGGCCTCAACGACCCCGTCATGGGCATGATCGTCGACAAGACCCGTACGCGCTGGGGTAAGATGCGCCCCTACCTCGTCATCGGCGCGGTGCCGTGGGCGATAGTTACGATCTTGATGTTCATGCCGGTCACCGGATTCTCTTCCGGCGGCAAGATCGCGTGGATGTACGTCACATATATCCTCTATGACATCACCGGTACCATCGTCGGCGTGCCTCTGGACGGCATCCCGGCAGTCGCGTCGCCCAATATGGACGAGAGATCCAAGCTGATCTCGGTCAGCCGTGTGCTGGGATCGATAGGCGAGCAGTCCGCGCTCGTGCTCATCTCGCTCGGCTTGCTGCTCAGCAACGACGACTACACCAATACCTATATGATCACGGCGATCATCATCGGCGTGCTCGGACCTCTGTTCATGGTGCTCGGCGGCATCCGCGTCAAGGAGAGATGCGAACCTACCGAGACCACGCCGAGCTTGTTGGAAGGATTCAAGTATATGTTCAAGAACAAGCCCTTCCTGCTGCTGATCTTGTCCAATTTGCTGACGTTCTTCCGCAACCTCGTCAGCGCGGCGATCATGTACGTCGTCGCATACATATACAGCAACGGCTCGCTGCAGATAGCGTTTGCGCTCCCGAGCGCGATCGCGTCGATGATAGGCATGCTGTTCGCTCCGCGGCTGAAACGCAAGATGGACTCCAAGCGGCTGTTCATCTTGGCTACGGTTTGGCATTCAGCGGCGCTGGCGCTCATCTTCATCATATATCTGCTGGGCGGCACCGACTTCATACTCGTCGCGGTGCTGATGTTCTTCGCAATGCTGCCAGTCGGCGTGCTCAACGTCGTGCCGCACCTCATGGCGACCGATACGCTCGACTATTGGGAAGACAAGACGGGCGAGAGACTCGAGGGCATCACGTTCTCGCTGATGAGCTTGCGCAGCAAGGTCTCGTCGGGATTCAAGGACTACTTCCTGTCCTGGCTGCTCGCGTTCTTCCTGTTCTCGCAGCCGCTCGGCTTCCTCAACGACCATACGCCGGCGCAGACCGAGTTCACCAAGATGGGCATCTTCATGATCTTCACGATCATACCTGCCATCACCAACCTCGTGTCCATCATCCCGATGCTGTTCTACAACCTCTCGGGCAAGAAGATGGCTGAGATCGAAGTCAGGCTCGCGCACAAGAGAAAGGCGGAGTACGAAGCCAAGAAGGCTGCCGAGCAGGGCGCCGAAGCTCCCGTCACCGAGGACGGCAAAGTCGTCATCGACGGCAAAGACGTCGTCGAATTCAAAGAGGCGGTCGCCGCCGAGACGGTGCACTTTGACGGGGAGGAGTGAGCTATGAAAAAGAGATACGTTATCCTCACGGCGATCATTGCCGTCATATGCCTGCTTGCGACCGTGTTCGTCGGCTGCTCGCAGAGCGAAGAAGAGTACTATCAGTCCATCGAGGACGATATGAAGGATTTCGAGAGCAAGTACGAGTCCATTCTCGCCAACTTGCAGCAGGCGTCCTTCACGACAGAGTTCGCCGTCGAGAGACACTTCAACGCGGCGATCGAGCGCGGCACTTCGTCCGACAAGGGTTGGGATCGATACGAAAAGATGTACAACGCTCTCAGCGACGAGCTCGCCGACGAGGACAGCAACTTCTTGGACGACCTGTTCGGCACCAAGAGCGACAGACAGCAAGCCCTCGCCGATCTCGGCAGAGAGACCAATGCGTGGTACGACCAATATTCGTATGTTCAGTACGCGCAGAACGGCTCGGACAACTTCTACTTCAAGCTGACCGTCTATCCCGAGATCTGGGAGAACTTCTATGACGACTTCACCGATTGCATAGGCGAGGACGGGGCAGCGAAACTCGAAGAGTTGCAGACCAAGGCGGCAGAATCGCAGAGCGACAAGTACAGATACGACACGATCAAGGCGGCGATAGACAACAGCATCGTCTATGTCGTCGCGAGCGAGGACGGAGTGACCAAGACTTCCGTCAACGGCGGCGATCCCGTCGTGTTCGAGACGATCGAGGACGGGCTCACTCTGCTCGAAGAATACGGCGTGCACGTCGGCACCTTCCTGTCCGAAGACTGCGTCGGCTTCTCCAACGGCAACAAGATCTATACCCATGTCATGCAGGCGCAGTACAGATCGGTTTACGCCATGCCCGAGAACGCGCCCGTGATCGGCTTCGAGACGGTGCCGGAAGTGCCTGCTTCCACGTCGGACGCCGGCTGGACGACGGCGATCGAACAGACGATCCCGCAATATCTCGACAGTCTCAAAGAGTCGGTCGCAGAGTGGCAGGTCGGGATCGAGACATACTTCGACGAGGCTCTGAGGATCAATCTTGAGGAGAACATCGAGTCGGGCAACAAGTATTGGAGCAACTTTGACGAGGACATCTCCTATGTCTGGGACAACATCGGCGCAATGACCACCGCGCGCTATACCTACGACTACAACAACAAGCACAGCAGGCTGGATCAGATCGACTATTACGTCGAGCGCATCATGCCTTATTATGTCGAGGAGAACGCGGTCAACCAAAAGCTTGTGCTCAAAGCGGACGTCTTTGACAGCATGCACATCGTCATCGACATCGCCTACGGCGAGGACGGCGGCGCGGTATCCGTACCCACGCTTTGACGGATCGAGAGACGGGGCAGGGCGACCTGCCCCGTTTTTTTGCAAAAGTGGGATATCGCGATACATATCGCGATTTTTTTTGCAAAGCGAAGGCTTTGTCTGCACAGAGACCGCCTTTTCAAGTTCTCCGAAAAGGCGTCGCAGTACACAAAGTCGCGTATGCCGGCGTATTTTTATTGACATCCTGCGCGCATAATGTTATCATAGAGAAAACAAAGTCTACTGATTTGATAGGGATTGAAATGAAGAGCGTGATTTTCAACATCAAAGGCATGAGCTGCGTCGTATGCAGCGCGAGCTGCCAAAAGGCGTTGCTCAAAGTCAACGGCGTTTCGCGCGCCGACGTCAACTTTGCGAGCGGCAAGGCAGTCGTCGAGTATGATGAAAAGCTCGCCGGCAAAGACGCGCTCGCCGCGGCCGTCGCCAAGGCGGGCTATCAGGCAGAATTTGCAGAGAAGAGCGGCAGGACGGCGACCAAAGTCGACGCCGATCTCGTGCTTGCGATCGTCCGCATCGTGCTGGGGTTGTCGCTGCTGCTGTGGTCGATGTTGCCCATGATCGGCGTGCCCTATCCCGACGCGATCTCCCCGGACGGCGATCCGCTCGTCTTTGCGATCGTGCAGATCTGTCTTTGCGTACCCGTCATGGCGGTCAGCTACAAGATCTATCTGCGCGGCTATCGCAACCTTTTCAGACTCGACCCCAACATGGACACGCTCGTCGCGATCAGCACGACGGCGGCGTTCGCGTACAGCATCTACGGATTCGTGCTCATCTGCGGCGGAGATACGCATGCGGTCCACAATCTCTATTTTGAGTCGGCGGCAGTCATACTCGCATTGATCTCGCTGGGGAAGTATTTGGAGCACCGCGCGCTCG
Source organism: uncultured Christensenellaceae bacterium (assembly GCA_944381315.1). Taxonomy (GTDB): domain Bacteria; phylum Bacillota; class Clostridia; order Christensenellales; family UBA3700; genus Ornithoclostridium. The sequence goes on along the minus strand of CALWKR010000020.1, from coordinate 35,908 downwards.
CCAAGACGGGCGAGGCGATCTCCAAGCTGACGATGCTCGCGCCCAAGGAGGCATATGTGCTCCGCGGCGGCGAATTCGTCAAGGTCGACGCGGCGGACGTAGCCGTCGGCGACATAGTGCTCGTGCGTGCAGGCGAGAGTTTTTGCTGCGATGGCGAAGTCATTGAGGGCGAGAGCGCGGTGCAGGAGAGCATGATCACGGGCGAGAGTTTGCCCGTCGACAAAAAGGTCGGCGACAGAGTCATCGGCGGCACCGTCAACGGCGACGGGACATTGAAGTTCCGCGCGACGGGAGTCGGCGGCGACACGATGCTCAGCAAGATAATCAAGCTCGTCGAAAACGCGCAAAACAGCAAGGCGCCGATCGCCAAGCTCGCCGACAAAGTCAGCAAGATCTTTGTCCCGTCGGTCATGGCGATCGCAGTCGTCGCGGCGATAATTTGGGCGACCGCAGGCGGCGAGGACAGCGCGTTCGTCATCAAAGTGTTCGTGTCCGTATTGACGATAGCCTGCCCCTGCGCGCTCGGACTTGCGACGCCGACGGCGATCATCACCGGCAGCGGCGCGGGAGCCAAGATAGGCATTTTGTTCAAGAGCGCCGAGGCGTTGGAGAGGTGCGCGCACGTCGACACCGTCGTGCTCGACAAGACGGGCACGGTGACCGAGGGCATCCCCAAGGTCAAAGAGGTCTTCTCGACGATCGACGCAACAAAATTTTTGGGCCTGTGTGCGTCTGCCGAGAGTTTGAGCACTCATCCTCTCGCCAAGGCGGTCACAGAATACGCTGCCGAGAACGGCGCCGACGCCGCTGTCGCGGAAGAGGTGGAGAACATCAGCGGCTATGGGGTGAAGGCCAAGGTGGACGGCAAGGTCTTGTTGTGCGGCAAGCAGGCATTTTTGGAGCGCGAAGGCGTGGACGTAGCGCCGATCGCGGACGCGTTGGGACGCGCATATCAAATGGGCGCGAGCGTCGTCGCCGCCGCATATGACGGCAAGGCGATAGGCTCGATCGCTCTTGCGGACGGACTGAAAAGCGGCGCGAAAGAACTTGTCGAGGACTTGCACGCGCAGCACATCAAGGCGATCATGCTGACCGGCGACAATGCCGCGACTGCAGGCGCGATAGCAAAGGAGGCAGGCATCGACGAAGTCATCGCCGAGGTGCTGCCCGGCGACAAGGCCGACAAAGTCGCCGCATTGATGAGAGAGGGCAAGAAGGTCGCCATGGTCGGCGACGGGATAAACGACGCGCCGGCGCTGTCCACCGCCGACGTGGGCATAGCGATCGGCGAGGGCAGCGACATAGCAGTCGAGAGCGCGGACGTAGTGCTCGTCGGAGGCGACGTATGCGGCGCCGCATACGCGACCGAGCTCGGCAGGGCGACCGTGCGCAACATCAAGGAGAACTTGTTTTGGGCGTTCATCTACAACATCTTGGGCATCCCGTTCGCCGCAGGCGTCGTATATGCGCTCGGCGGACTGCTGCTCGATCCGATGATCGCGGCGCTCGCGATGAGTCTGTCGTCCGTCAGCGTCGTGCTCAACGCGTTGAGATTGAGTTTGTTCAAGCCCAAACGGTTGAAAAATCGCGGCAAAGATAATATAATTGAAAACAAAGCGGCAGAGCAGCCGCGCGCTTGCGCGTGCAACGCGTGCGCCGTTGCTCCCGAGGAGGAAAGAGAAATGAAGACAATGACGGTAAAAGTCAAGGGCATGATGTGTGCTCATTGCGAAAAGCACGTCTCCGACGCGGTCAAAGCGTTGGACGGCGTCGTCGACTGCAAGGCGGACAAGGATGCCGAACAGGCAGTCGTGACCATGGACAAGGACGTCGCGAAAGCGGACATCGCCAAGGCGATAGAGGACGCAGGATACGAGGTGGTCGACTGATGTTTGTCAAAGTCAAACAGATCATGTCGTCCGAGGAGATCAAGCAACTCGAGCCCGTGACGCCCGAGATCGCCGCCGTAAAGGCGCGCCGCGACGAAGAGGCAAAGGCGATCTTGCGCGGAGAGGACGACAGACTCATCGCGATCGTCGGGCCATGTTCCGCCGACAATGAGACCGCAGTCTGTGACTATGTGTCCAGGCTCGCCGTGCTCGCCGACAAGATCAAGGACAAGATCTTTGTCATTCCGCGCATCTACACCAACAAGCCGCGCACCAAGGGCGAGGGCTACAAGGGCATATTGCACAACCCCGATCCGCACAAGAACGAGACCGACATCCAAGCCGGCATCATCGCGCTGCGCAAGATGCATCTGCGCGCTATCGGAGAGAGCGGACTGTCCGCCGCCGACGAGATGCTCTATCCCGAGAATCACGTCTATCTGGACGATCTCTTGACCTACGTCGCCGTCGGCGCGAGATCGAGCGAAGACCAACAGCACCGCCTTGTCGCGAGCGGCGTAGACATTCCGTGCGGCATCAAGAATCCGATGAACGGCAGCTTCCCCGTTACGCTCAACTCGATCTATGCGGCGCAAATACCCAACGAGTTCAAGTACCGCACCTGCCAAGTCCGCACCGAGGGCAACCCCTATGCGCACGCGATACTCCGCGGCAGCGTGGACGTCTACGGCAACAATATCCCCAACTATCACTATGAGGATCTGATGCGCTTTGCCGATATGTACGAGGCGCAGGGGCTGAAAAATCCCGCCGTCATCGTGGACACCAATCACAGCAACAGCGGCAAGAAGTTCATCGAGCAGATCCGCATCGCGAAAGAGGTGACCGACAACATCCGTCACAACCCGAGATTGCGCAAGTTCGTCAAGGGATTCTTGATCGAGAGCTACATCAAGGACGGCGCTCAGCCCGTCACGGGATGCGAGTACGGGATGTCCGTCACCGATCCCTGCCTGGGCTGGGAAAAGACGGAGAGACTGCTGACCGAGATCGCGGACAAGCTGTGAGCGTTCGGAGCGATCCGACAGAGCTAGCGACGCGGCATTCGCTTTTGCGGATGCCGCTTTTGTATGCGAGCGCGGCGCAGACGCGCTTTTCTCCATAATATTGAGCGAATATTGCATTGACCGACGCGCGCGATTTTGCTAAAATAAAGACGGAGAAAATTATGAAAAAGATAGTTTCCGTATTTATATGCATAGCTTTGGTCGCGCTGTGCGCCGTCTCGTTGACGGCGTGCGACGACGAGCCCGCGCCCCAAGTGATAGATTATTCTTTTTTGACCCAAAGGTTCGAGCCGTGCGCGATGTCCTCTTTTTCCGAAAAATATTATGAGCTTTACGAGGGAGGACACGGCACCAAACGCTGGCGCCAAGGCATGGTCACGGGCAACGGCACCCAAGGCGCGGTCATAGCCGGTTCGCCATATAGCGACACGATCATCTTTCAGAACATCAACTTCATTTTGCCCAACCAAAATCCTCGCGTCAATCCCGAGAGCGCCTATCAGCTCGAAGACGTGCGCCAAGCTATCGTCAACGGCAAAGACATCGTCGACACGCAGTCGTATGACGACGTCTATTGTTACCACCCCGGCGCGACGCTGCGCATAGTCTCCGACGCCAAGGAGACGAGCGACTACATCCGCTACACCGACTATCGCAGCGCGGTCGTCGGAGTGCGCTATTCCGACAGCGGAGGGGAGTGGCTGAGGCAGACGTTCACGTCCTTTGCCGACGACGCGACGATCACGCGCATCTCGGCGTCCGACAGCGGCTCTGCGGTCGACGTCACTCTGTCCTACGACGACTTGACCGACTATCCCGTCAACGAGAGAGACCGCGACACGTCCGACGATCTGAGCTATGGCAAGGAGGCTTCCGGCGACGGCAAGCTGCTCTACTTTGTCGCGCACTATCAAGATTATGAGGGCAGCGAGCTCAAAGACGGCGGCTATGCCACGGTCAGCTATCTCGTCGTCGAGGGCGGCTCGGTCGACGTGCTTTCGACGGCTGCGCCCGACGAGGAGCAATATCGCGCGTCCGATGACTTTGCCGTCGAGATAGAGGGCGCGCAAAACGTCTATTTGATCACCGTTTCGGACAGGACATACGATCTGCAAGGCGACGTCTCCGATCCGTCGGGGACAGATCTTGCGATAGCTCTCGCCTCCAAGGCAAAGGCTGTCGCAGACAAGTACGCCACTTCGGCGGGATTCGACTTCGACGCGGCGCTGCTCGCTCACGCGAAGATATATTCGCCGCAATATCAAGCCGTCACGTTCGACATCGGCGGCTCCGATTATGAGCCAAATGAAGAGCTGATCTCGGTCAGTATCACCGATCTCGTCACCAAGGACAAGATAGACAGCTCTCTTGCCCAAAAGACTTACTATTCGGGCAGATACGAGCAGATCTGCTGCTCTGTCGGCAGCGCGCCGCGCCTGTACGGAATGTGGACGGGAGAGTGGGGCGCGTCGTGGGGCTCCAAGTACACGATGGACGCCAACGTCAACTTGCAAGTCTCCGCGCTCAATACGTCCAACATCGCGAGCGCGCCGATAGGCTATGCCAATTTCATATTGCGCCAAGTCGACGATTGGGAGGACAACGCGCGCGCCACGCACGGCTATGTCGACGCTATCCAAGCGCCCGTCAACAGCGACGGCGACATGGCGCTGATGACCGAGTCTGCGTATCCATATCCGTTCAGATATTGGAATGCCGGCGCGTCGTGGCTGCTGCAGCCGCTCTACGAAGCGCTTCAATGTTACGGCGACATACGCGTGCCGCTGTCGCCGCAGTTCGAGCTTGACAAATTGCGCTCCGTGCTGTCGCCGACGCAGGATGATCTGACCGACTCGGACATCGCCGAGATAAAGCAAAGAGGCTATCTCGATCTGCGCACCGAGATCCTCTATCCGCTGCTGATCAAGACCTACAACTATTGGGCGCAGCTGCTCACCCCCGAGTATTATACCGACGCGGACGGATACATCCATTACGAGCAGGGCAAGACTCGGCTCGAACAAGGGGAGAGCTATTGCATCATCCCTTCCTATTCGCCCGAAAACACTCCGCGCAACTATCCGTCGCCGGCGGCGGCGAATTCCGCGGTCGACATCGCCGCGTGCCTCAGCTGCATAGAGATGCTCAAAGACGTCGCAAAGTCTGTGGACGCGTCCGTCGATACGAGCGAGTGGGACGCGCTCGCCGACAGCTTGCCGCCCTTCCTGACGCAGGACGGCGCGCTCAAAGAATGGGCTTGCTACGACTTTGAAGAGAACAACGAGCACCGCCATCTCAGCCATCTCTATTGCGCATGGCCCGTAGATCTGACCAAGCAGGACGAAGAACTCAGACAGGCGGCGCTGAAAGCCGTCGAGGTGCGCGCCAGCGAGAACGAGGCGAGCCACGCGCTCGTCCACCGCGCGCTGATCGGCGCCAAGCTCGAGGACGCCGAGACGGTCACGGACGCGCTCGCCCAATTGATGAATTCGATGATCTATTATGATTCGCTGATGACCAATCACCATACCAACCGCGAGAGCGGCTATTGCACCGACTTCGCGATAGGCTATGTCGGCATCGTCAACGAGAGCCTCGTCTATTCCGCGCTGGGCGAAGTGCAGTTGCTGCCGGCGCTGCCGACCAAGGGCTTTGACAAGGGCAAGATCACGGGACTGAGACTGCGCACCGACGCGACGTTGGTCAGCTTGGAGTGGTCGAGGACGACGGGCAAGGTCACCGCGGTCATCGAAGCGGATTCGCCGCAGACGATCGTCGTGTCGTGCGGCGCGTCGGGCAAGACGACGGAGCTGAAAATGGACGGCGAAAATGCGCAGACGGTGACTTTTGAACTGTCCTAATGTAAAATTTGTGTAAAATCGTTGCGCTCTCCATTGACAACGCGCGCGCATGGCAATATGCTGAAAGCGGAAAGGATACGGACTTTGGAGGCGCATATGACATTCGAACAAGCACAACTTCGCAAGACCGACCTCGACGAGATCCTCGATTTCTTGTTCAAGAGCGACGACCTGCGGGACAGGCTCAGAAGGCTCGAGATCGCTCAAAACGAGATGAACGATCCCCGTTATCGCGCCAATGCGGCGATGATGGCAGTCACCGATCCGCGGCATCCGATGGTGTGGCGCTTCAACGAGTGCTGCCGCCGAGAGAAGGAGATCGCGGAGGCGATCGAGGTCTATCGCGTGTTGCTCGCCAATCTTTGAGCGGGCTTCGCGGCAAGTGTCGCCGATCGGCGGCAAGTGTTTTGTTGCGTCTTTGCGGCGAAGATCGCCGCTTTTTTCGTTGTCCGACGCCGCCTTTTGCGTCAATCCATTGCCTCTCAGGCGAGAATGTTATATAATGGACGTATGAAGCCTTTGCATGGTACGGCGCTGCTCGGCGGAGCTTTCGATCCGCCGCATTCGGCGCATATACAGATGGCTGAGCGCGCGCTGGCGCTCGGGTGCGATTCGGTCGTGTTCGTCCCGTCGGGCAATCCGCCGCACAAGCATTGCACGGCGTCGTTTCGCGACAGGGCCGCGATGCTCCGCGCCGCGATCGGCGGCAGAGAGCATATGTCCGTCGACGAGATCGAGAACGGCGACGACGACGTCCACTTCAGCTATCGGACGCTGCCGCGTCTTGCGCGCAAGTACGGCGACTGCGTCTTCGTCATCGGCGGAGACAGTCTCGTCGATCTCTGCAGATGGCGCGAGCCCGACAAGGTGATCGCGTGCATGCCCATCCTCGCCTTTCCGCGCAATGACCGCGACGCGGCGTTTGACGCGGCGCGCGACCATTGGACAGGCAGAGGCGCGCGCATATACGCCGACGACTTTGTCCCGGACGCGCTGTCTTCCACGTCGGCGCGCTATCTCGCGTCCATGCGCGACTATACGGAGCTCATGCCCGTCGTCGCCGACTATGTCAGAGAGAGGGGACTGTATTCCTACTTCACGCCGCTCGCCGACATGCTCGCCGCCGACGTGGAGCCCAAGACCTACGCGCACATCAAGCGCACCATTGTCTGCGCTCTCGCGCTCAACGCCGAGTGCGGCTTGCGCGAAGATACGGACAGAGTGTTTTTGGCGGCGATGCTCCACGACTGCGCCAAGAAGATCTGCCGACAGCCGCACGACGGCTCGCCGTGTCCGCCCGACAGCGTGGGGACGGAAGTAGAGCACCAATTTTTGGGCGCATATCTCGCGCGCGCCAAGTACGGGATAGACGACGAGGCGGTGATCGGCGCGATAGCGTGCCACTGCACGGGCAAGCCCGATATGACCGCGCTCGACAAGCTGATCTTTTGCGCCGACATGTTGGAGCAGGCGCGCGACTTCGACGGCGTCGATGACTTGCGCAAGCTCATCCGCCGCGACTTCGAGGCGGGATTCAGGGCGTGCCTTGACCGATCCTATCGATACCTTGTCGAGAAGGGCGCGGACATCTATCCGCTCACTCTCGACGCAGTCAAATATTATTCGGCATAACGACAAAGGAGTATATATGCAGACTACACAACTCAAAGACTTGATTTGCAAGACGCTGGACGAAAAGAAAGCCGTCGACGTCGCCACCGTCGACCTCAACGGTCTGACCGAGATCGCCGACTGGTTCGTCATCGCGAGCGGCCGCTCGACCACTCAGGTCAAGGCGCTGTCCGAAAATCTCGAAGAGATAATGGAGAAGCAGTACGACGTGCGCGCGCTCCGCACAGAAGGCAGGAGCGGCGGCAAGTGGATAGTGCTCGATTACGGCAGCGTCATTGTCCACATCTTCGAGGAGGAGACGCGCAAGGTCTATTCGCTCGAACAGCTCTGGGGAGACGGCGGCAACGTGTCCCGATACGACGAAGGCAGAGAATAAACAGCCGCGCCATGGGCATATTTTCGGTATGGACATCGACATTCATACCGTACAGGTGCAATACGCGAGCGCGGAGGGCTATCTCGCCTCGCTGGACGCCGTCACCGCTTGGCGCATCGCCGCCGCGGATGACCGCATAGTCGTGGGACTGATGACTCGGCCCATGTTCTCGCTCAGCCAAAAGAGGGAATTCCTCGACAAGGTCAGAGCCGATCTGATCGAGCTGGGATACGTCCGCGCCGAAGTCACGACCGACGCAGATCTCTATTATCGCATCGCGAGCGCCGACGGCGATCGCGACGAGATAGAGCAGCTGTGCGACGGCATCGCACGCAGGAGAGGAGCATCATGAGGATCACCGACGTCATTGCCGCAAAACGCAGGGGCGAAGAACTGACCGACGAGCAGATCGGCTTTTGGATCGACGGCTTGGAGAGCTTTGCCGATTACCAAAATTCCGCGCTGCTGATGGCGATCGTCATCAACGGCATGAGCTTTCGCGAGACTTCGACGCTCACCCGAGCTATGCTGCAAAGCGGCAGTTCGCTAGATCTCTCGCGCTACGGCGACGTGACGGTGGACAAACATTCGACGGGCGGCGTCGGCGACGGCACGAGCTTGATCGTCATGCCCGTCGCCGCGGCTTGCGGCAAGATCGCCGCCAAGCTCAGCGGCAGAGGCCTTGGGCATACGGGTGGCACGCTCGACAAGCTGGAATCTGTCGACGGCGTGCGCACCGATCTTTCGCAAAGAGAATTCTTTGACATCATCGACAAGACAGGCATCGCGATCGCGGGGCAGACGGACAGCCTTTGCCCTGCGGACAAATATCTCTATGCGTTGCGCGACGTCACCGCGACCGTGGACAGCATTCCGCTGATCGCGTCGTCCGTGATGAGCAAAAAGCTCGCAGCCGGCGCGCGCAACATCGTCCTCGACGTCAAGACGGGCAGAGGCGCGTTTTTGAAGACGCGCGAAGAGTCCGAGACCCTCGCCAAGATCATGGTCGGCATAGGCTCGCGCGTAGGGAGCAACGTGTCCGCGCTCGTCACCGACATGGACTCTCCGCTCGAAAATTGTATAGGCAACGCGATCGAAGTGCAGTGCGCGCTCCGCATTTTGCGCGGCGAAGAGAGGGGCGAAGTCTATGACGTGTCCAAGGCGCTTTGCGCCGCTCTCGGAGTGGACGGAGGAGCCTTTGACCGCGCGATAGCGTCGGGCGCGGCGTACGCCAAGTTCGAGAGCATGATCGCGGCACAGGGCGGCAAGCCCGGGTGTTTGGACAGGCTGCCCGTCGCAAAGTACAGCGTCACCGTCGAGGCGCGCGAGAGCGGATACGTAGCGGATGTCGACGCGCTCAAAGTCGCTCGCGCGGTGCTGGAAGCGGGCGGCGGACGCAAGCGCAAGGGCGATCCCATCCTGCCCGAAGTCGGCGCAAGGCTGCACGTCGCGGTCGGCGACAGGGCGGAGCGCGGAATGCCGCTCGCGACGCTGTATTTCAGCCGCCCCGGCGACGAAGAGCTCGCCGCATTGCTCGCGGACGCGTTTTCGATCGCGGCGCAAGAGCCGCCGCGCAAGAGTAGGATAATTTGCAAGATAGACAAGGAGGACTTATGAATATTGCCAAGTACATAGACTTCACCGATCTGAAGCCCGACGCGACCGGCGCAGACATCGTCGAGCTGTGCGACGTCGCGCGTGAACGGGGCTACGCCAACGTCTGCGTCAACGGCAGATTCGTCGCGCAGTGCAAGCGGCAGTTGCAGGGCAGCGGCGTCGGAGTCGCGTGCGTCGTGGGATTCCCTCTCGGCGCGGCGGCGACCCAAGTCAAGGCTTTTGAAGCGGAGACGGCTGTGCGCGACGGCGCGGACGAGATAGATATGGTCATCGCGATCGGCGCGATAAAAGAGGGCGATCTCGAATATGCCGAGCGCGACATCGCCGCAGTGAAAAAGGCTTGCGGCGTCACGCTCAAAGTCATCATCGAAGAGTGTCTGCTGACCGACGACGAGATAGCGGCGGCGACGCGCGTATGCGTGCGTGCAGGCGCCGACATCGTCAAGACGAGCACGGGCTTTTCCAAGTCGGGCGCGACATTGCACGCAGTCGACATTATCCGCCGCAACTGCGGCAACTGCGGCATAAAAGCCGCCGGAGGCATACGCGACGCCGCGACCGCCGAGGCGTTCATCTCCGCAGGCGCGACGAGGATAGGAGCCAGCGCAAGATTATGAGAAAAAAGCTGCTCTTTGCTCCCAACGACGCAAAACTCGCCGAAGTGTCGCAGGCGTTCGCGAATTGCGGACGGCGCGCGGCGATAGTCGCGGCTTTGACGATCGCCGAAAAATATTGCAAGCTCTATGAGCTCGCAGAGGAGAGGCACCGTTCGAGCGTGCGCGAGGCGATGGGAGCCGCAGCGCTTTGGGCAAAGGGACGGATCAAGATGCCTGCCGCCAAGATCAAGATCCTCGCGGCGCATTCGGCGGCGCGGGCGGCATACAGCCCTACGGCTTGCGCGGCGGCGCGAGCGGTGGCGCAGGCGGCGTCCGTAGTGCATACGCCGAAGCACGCGATGGGCGTGGTCTGCTATGGACTGACAGCCGTCGCTATCGCTAAGAACGGGGATACCGGATGCGAAGAAGTCGACAGGGAGATAGAACGCATCAAGGGCATAATCGACACCTGTGCCAAAAATCCGCCTGAGCCCGAGGGCTGGGCGGACTTCTTGCTGACCAAGGAGGAGAGGGCGGACAGGCGCGCCAAGGCCAAGCAGTCGCTTGCCGAGGCGGCAAAGCAAGCCAAGGAACAGCCCAAGCTCTCCAAGGAGGAGCGCAAGGCGATCAGGGATCGCGAAAAAGAGGAGAGGAAAGAGGCAGAAGCGGAGTCGCTCAAGCTCGCAGAGCGTCTTGGAGCGCAAGTCGCCAAGCCCGAAAAGAAGGACAAGAAGAGCGGCAAGAAGCAAAAAGAGAAGCCGAAGAGCGAGGAAAAGAGCGGTGCCGTCGACTCGCAAAACGGCGGCGACGCGGCGGAGAACGGCGAAAATAGCGCGGAGTGAGCAATTTATTTCGCTATGAAACGACGGAAATTTTGCAAAATCAACGATTTGACGATCAATTTTTGAGTCAAATGTAAAATTTGCAAAAAGGGTATTGAAATCTTGCGATAGATAGGATATAATATAGTTGACCGAAGCGATGCGTGTAACCGCAGAAATCAATACGGGAATGCGGAGTTGGCGGAGGGATGGCGTGCCTCCCCGTTGAGGATTACAGAACTTCGACACAGCATACCCACCTGCTTACCAGCGGGGTTAAACTATCGCCTCGGTTTTTTGGAGCGCAGCAAATGCGCTCGTTTTTTTGCAAAGAACGAGAGCCGTTGCAAATCAAGCGAACGGCGAGACATTGCCGATCGCATTGAGCAAAAATGCATATCCGACGCTCGCGATCTTGCGAATATATCTTGAAATATCCTCCGACTTATGTTATCATTGTCTCGAAAAGGAGGAATTATGAGAACCAAGTCTTGCCTGCGGCTCTTTGTGCTCGCCATGCTCGTCGCGATAGGCGGAACTCTCTTGTTCGGCTGTACGCCGAGTGCGGACGACTTTGTCCAACCGCAATTTTCTTCACCCAACCTCATCGACGGAGCTTGCTCCGTCACCTACGAAACGCTCAAAAAGAACGAGCGCGCCGACGCCCAAAACATCCTTGCCGTCGACGGCAAATGCTGGACTCCGTCCTATCCCGACCGCGATCCTGCCGACGGACAGCCCGAAGTCTGCAACAGCTATGTCGAGATCGATCTCGGCGGCGAGCGCACGTTCAACACCGCCGTCGTCCGCGAAGTCGGCAACGAGGTGCAATATTTCAGACTGATGGCGCGCGTGGACGGCGAGTGGCAAGTCGTCTATCAGAGCGAAAAGATCCAATCTCTCAGATTGATGAGTTTTGACGCCGTGACCGCCGACGCGATCAGGCTGTCGATCGACAAGTTCCGCGGAGGCGGCGCCAAGATAGACAGCATCCAACTGTACAACGAGCCCAAGCGCGCCGCCGACGACTTCAACGTCACCGTCTATCAGCGCCTCGACGGCGACGTGCCGTCCGAGATCTTGCAGCGCTCCGACGAGGAGATCGCGACCTATGCGCGCTATTACGACGTCTATGACACCGTGCTCATCTTCGGCGCAGTCAATTGGCAAGAGGGAGAGATGACCTTCGGCTTCGAAGACGGCGAAGAGGGCTTTGCGCGCGAGCTCGCCGCGCTCAAAGAGTTGATCGGTCGCCGCAGCGATCTCGATCACGAAGTCAAGATCGTCTGCACGGCGCTCGCCGACGGCGCGGGCGGCGCAGGGCATACCGGCGTAAACGTGTTCATGGCGGAGCATTGGAGCAGTGTCGCCGATCAGATCGTCGCGTTCATGAAGAAGTACGACCTCGACGGCATAGACATTGATTGGGAATATCCGCAGTCCAAGGACGATTGGAAGTGCTATGACAACTTCATCGCGCGTCTTGACGACGGGATGAAGGAATTCAAGCAGGACGCGATCTTGTCCGCCGCGCTCTCGGCGGGAGCGCTCGGGATGAGCGAAGATACGCTCGCGCGATTCGATCAGATCCAATATATGGCGTATGACGGCAACGACGAGGACGGCTATCAGTCGTCGCTGGAGCAGGCTCAAATAGGACTGCTCGACTTCCTCGACAAGGGCGTCAAGCTCGAACAGATCAACATCGGCATCGCCGCATACGGCAGACCTGTGGACGGCGCGACGTATTGGGCCAATTGGCGCGATGTCGAGCGCGAGGACTATTGGAACAGCATGCAATACAACGTCGTCTGCGAAGGACAGCTCGCCGACTTCACGTTCTGCGCGCCCGCGCTCGCAGGGGATAAGACCGCATATGCGCTGTTGAGCGGCGCAGGCGGCGTTATGGTGTTCAGGCTCGCGTGCGACAAGACGATGGATCATCCCGACTCCGTCGCGAGGGGGATAGAGAACGCTCTTGACAGATACATAGAGCGCTGACGCGTTGCAACGGCCGCACCGTCCCTTTCGGGGCGGTGCTTTTTTTGTTTGGCGCGCATCAATCGCGCGCGCTTTGTTGACAGAGTTATGCGGCGGTGGTAGAATATCGCACGGACAGGGGGACGGAGGAGATATGCAAGAGACTCGAGGCTACAAATTGGAGATGCATCTGCACACTTCTCGCAACAGCGATTGCGGCAAGGAGTGCCCCAAGGATATCGCGCGGATCTATGCGGACGCAGGCTACGACGGCATCGTCTGCACCAACCACCTCAACCGCAACGATCTCTACGGCTATGTCGCGCCGCCGTGGAAGAGGCTGTCGAGGGGAGTGATGGGGTGCTATCTGCGCGACTTTTTTGAGCTCAAAGACGAGTGCGCCGCGTTCGGGATAGACGTGTTCGCAGGCGCGGAAGTCTCGCCCGATCAGGTGACTTATTACAAGCCCGGTCATCCGTATGCCGAATATCTGCTCTACGGCGTCACCGCAGACGAGCTGAGAGAGTACGGGCAGAGCTTTTTGACGATGGATCAAGAGCAACTGTTCCGTTGGTGCGACGAGCGCGGCATATTGCTCGTGCAGGCGCATCCCTATCGCGAGATCTGCGACGTCATGGACGTGCGTTTTTTGCACGGCATAGAGGTCGCCAATACGCATCCGGGACACGATTCGCGCAACGCGCTTGCGCTCGAATTGTGCAAGCGCACGGGACTTGTCCCGACCGGCGGCAGCGACTTCCACTACCGCGGCGGAGAGGGCGGCGGCACGGTGTTGCCGCGCGCGCCTAAGGATGAGCGCGATCTTGCGGCGATACTGCGCGAGAGGCGACACAAGATCATCCTCGCCCAAGGCGGCGAGGCTGTCGAAATTTAGGCGCCCGTGTCGATAGTTTGAGTTTTTGTCGGAGAGAAGGAGTGTTATGAACAGTGACAAAGACGTCGCCAGGGCGTCGAGATGGTATCAGATCAAGGGGATATTGAAGAGCCGCATCGTGTTGATCGTTGCGATCGTCGCGGCGGCCGTGACTTGCTTTTTCGTGCCGCCCGACAGCGGCTACGCGGACTACTTCGACCTCGACACGCTCTCGTGTCTGTTCTGCACGCTCGCCGTCGTCAGCGCGCTCAAACGCCGCCGTTTCTTTGAGTGGCTGGCGGTCAAGATCGTCTCCGCGTTCGGCAACATGCGCCGCGTGACGTTCGCGCTCGTGTTCGTCACCTATTTCGGATCCATGGTGATGGCGAACGATATGGCGCTGATCACGTTCTTGCCCCTCGGCTGGCTCGTGCTCTCGTCGTGCGGACAGACTCGCTATGCGGCGTTCGTCTTTGTGATGCAGAATGTCGCCGCCAACCTCGGAGGCATGCTCACGCCGTTCGGCAATCCGCAAAATCTCTATCTCTATTCTTACTACTCGATCGGAGCGGGGGAGTTCTTTGCGATCATGGCGATCCCGTTTGCGGTCGCCTTCGTGCTGATCGCAGGTACCTGCATGATCGTCAAGCCCGAGCCGATCAGACTGACCGCGTCGCCCGAAGCGGCCCCGCCGGCATGGCGCATGGTCGTCTATTTCATATTGTTCGCGCTGTCGGTGATGATAGTCTTCCGCGTCTTTGAGTTCTACATCGGGCTCATCGTCGTCACGGTCGCGCTGCTCGTCTTGGAGCCCAAGTGCTTCTTGCGCGTGGATTACGGCTTGTTGCTCACGTTCTGCGCGTTCTTTGTCTTTTCGGGCAATCTCGCGCGCACCCCTGCTGTCAGAGACGCACTCGGCTCGCTCGTCGCGATGTCTCCGCTGCTCGTCGGGACGGCGACTTGTCAGGTGATCAGCAATGTGCCGTCGGCGGTGCTGCTGTCGCGGTTCACCGACGACTATCGGCATCTGTTGATCGCCGTCAACATTGGCGGCTTGGGCACGCCGATCTCGTCGCTCGCCAGCCTCATCACTCTCGGCGAGTACCGCAAGCGTATGCCGGGCAGGACGCTGCGCTATCTCGGCTTGTTTTCGCTGATCAACTTTTCGTATCTCGCCGTATTGATAGGCTCGAGCTATCTCGTCGATCTCGTCCTCGGCTGAAGCTCGACGGAATGAGACAAAAAGCGAGGCGTTCTCCCGAACAGAGAACGCCTCTCGTTTGTGCTATCCGACGCGCGCCCTGTTTGGGACGCGCACGTTTTTTACTCGATGTACAGCGAGATCAAGATCTCCGGATTTGCGAGATCATAGATCTCCATGCTGACGGAGTTGCCCGTCGCCGTCGTGAGCGAATAGGCGGAATTTACGTTGTTATAGATCTTGAGCGACTGACCGGTGTAGAGCTGTTGGAGCTGTGCAGTCTCGGGATCTTCGCCTTCTTCAAATCCCCACAGCGACGCGTTGACGGTGTAGGAGTGGTCTTTGAGGATGGATACGTTCATCAAGTGGCTGCCCTCGGACGACAATACAAAGCGCTGTTGAGCATATTGCTTGCCGTATTCGGGATCGGTGCCGTAGATGTAGTCTTGGTCGTTGACGGAGATGAGGACAACTACGTTGTCGGCGGTGAAGTCGCCGAGATCGGCGTCTTGGACGATGTCGTTGAATTGAATGGTCAATTCGGCGACGCAGGCGCGCTCGGGCTGTATGGTGCCCGCCTCGCAGACGGTGACGTACTTGGCGATCGTGCGGTCATGCTGGGTATCGGTGAAGATCAGCGTCGTAGAGCCGATGGCGACCTGCGACAAGTCGATCCCAAAGACTGCTCCGAAAGCGGAAGCTCCGTCGTTCGTAGAATCAACGCCCGAGATCGCGTCCTCGGGGATGACGGCTTGATTGGTGGAGACGACTCGGACATTGGACATGCCTTCTTGGGTGATGGTGTTGGTCACGGCAGTATTTCCGAACGAAACCTCAAAGTATTGACTGTTGTAGGAGTTGGGGGCGATCTGGCTCGGAGCGGTGACCCAAGTCATGCCGTCCGCCTCGTTGACGTCGACTCCGGAGTCGGCGACCGTGACGACGACCTCGACGTCCTCGTCGGGCATGGTAAAGGTGTAGCCGTCCGCACCGCTCGTGCAGGTTGCGTCGCCTGCGGTGACGCCGGTGACTTCATACCAAGCGGGAGCGTCGACCGTGACGGTGACGACGACGCCCTCGGTCGCGCTTGACGCGCTAGTCGTGACGTCGACGCCGTCGGGAGCGGAGACGGTGATCTCATGAGGTTCTGCGACGGGCTTTTTGTCGTTGTTCTCGTTGCCGCTGTCGCCGTTGCAGGCAAAAGCCATGACGGCGAAAGCCGCGACGACCAATACGCACACGAATATCTTTGCGAATTTTTTCATAGTTCCTCCTTGGGCGCGTTGCCCATATATCATTATTATATCATTGCACATCGTGCATTGCAATACCGTCCTTGAAAATACAAGCAAAATGCGAAAAATTTTACAAAAAAATCAAAACAGGTCGCCCAAAATTGCACATTCGAGGCAAATTTTCGCCTTTCTTCGAGCGCAGCCCGCAAAAAGAGCGCCGACGGTAGGCTTGCGCGCCGTTGTTGTTGACATCTGCTCGGAGCTTTTATATAATGAAGATATGGACTCATTGTTCGATCTCAACATCAAAGGCAACGCCCCTCTCGCCGAGAGGATGCGTCCTCGCTCGCTCGACGAGTTCGTCGGTCAAGAGCACATCGTCGGCAAGGGCAGCATGCTGCGCCGCGCGATCTTGACGGACAGATTGGGCAGCTGCATATTTTACGGTCCGCCCGGCTGCGGCAAGACCACGCTTGCCGAGATCATCGCCGGGACGACGGGCTCCGACTTCGTGCAGCTCAACGCGGTGTCGAGCGGAGTCGCCGACGCCAAGCGCGTCATAGAGGACGCCAAGCACAACTTGGAGCTGTACGGCAGGCGCACCTATTTGTTGCTGGACGAGTGCCATCGCTGGAACAAGGCTCAGTCCGACAGCATGCTCGCGGCGATCGAGAAGGGCTACATCGTCTTTATCGGTTCCACGACCGAGAATCCCAATGTCAATATGACGCGCGCGATAGTGTCGCGGTGCAGGATCTTTGAGTTCAAAAAGCTGTCGCCCGACGACGTGCGCAAGGCGCTTTTGCGCGCCGCCGCCGACAAGGAGAGAGGACTGGGCAACTTGGATCTGACGATCACCAACAAGGCGCTCGAACACTTTGTCTGGGCGGCGGACGGGGATCTGCGCAACGCGCTCAACGCGCTGGAAATGGCGGCGCTGACGACAGATCCCGACAGCGACGGCAAGATCGTCATCGACTTGACCGCCGCGCAGCAGTCCATCCAAAAAAAGGCGATGAGCGTGGACGAGGGGATGTACTATGATATGCTCTCCGCTTTCTGCAAGTCGCTGAGGGGCAGCGACAGCGATGCGGCGATCTATTGGGCGGAGCGGCTCATCCATGCGGGATGCGATCCGCTCTCGATCGCGAGGCGCACGGTCGTGCACAGCGCCGAGGACGTCGGGATGGCGGATCCGCGCGCGCTTACGGTCGCGGTATCGGCGCTGGTCGCGCTCAAAAATCTGGGGATGCCCGAGGGCAAGATACCGCTGTACGAGGCGATAATATATGTGTGCGAGGCGAGCAAGTCGCCGAGCGTCATCAAGGCTTTGGAGGCGGCGGAAGAGCTGGTCGAAAAGCACAAGGACGACGACGTCCCCCTTGCGGTGCGCGACACGCATTACGCAGGCGCGCCGCAGACGGGATACAAGTATCCGCACGACTTCGGCGGATGGGTGGAGCAGAGCTATCTGCCCGAGTCTCTCGAGGGGGCGGAGATATATCGCCCGTCGTCCAACGGCGAAGAAAAAAATTTGGTGAGAGCCAAAAAAATACGCAAAAACAAGGGATGACACGGAGGAGTTATGTTGAACATCACTGATCTCGGCAAGCGCTATCGCGGCAGCGACCGCTTTGCCGTGGACGGCGTTTCGCTGAACGTGAAGGAGGGCGAAGTATTCGGCTTCCTCGGCCCCAACGGCGCGGGCAAGAGCACGACGATCAAGTGCGTCGCGGGCATATTGCCCTATGAGAGAGGGACGATCGAGATCTGCGGCGTCGACCTCGCCAAGGATCCGATAGCCGCCAAGATGCAGCTCGGCTATGTGTCCGACAACCATGCAGTCTACGAAAAGCTGACCGCGCGCGAATATCTCAACTTCATCTGCGATATCTACGGCGTGGGAGCCAACGACCGCAAGACGCGCGGCGAGATGTACATGGAGATGTTCGAGCTGTCGCACGCGTGGGACAGCGACATAAAGACGTTCTCGCACGGCATGAAGCAAAAGATCTGCGTGATAGGCGCGCTGATCCACGCCCCCAAATTGTGGATCTTGGACGAGCCGATGACGGGACTCGATCCCAAGTCCGCGTTCGAGCTCAAAGAGCTCATGCGCAAGCATTGCGAAGAGGGCAACAGCGTGTTCTTTTCTTCGCACGTCCTCGAAGTCGTCGAGAAGGTGTGCGATCACGTCGCGATCATCGACAACGGCGGCATCATCGCCGACTTCGGCATCGACGAGCTGGACGAGATCCGCGCCAACAGTTCGCTCGAAGACGTATTCCTCTCTCTGACGGAGGAGCAGGAGGGGAAATGAAACAGTTCGCCGCTCTTCTCAAACTCAATCTGAAATATTATGTGCTGCCCAAGTTCGACAGCAAGAAGTCGCGGACGCGCTTCATCGCGCTCGCCGCGCTGACATTCGTCGCGTTCCTTGCGCCGCTGGCGATGATCTGCATGACGCTGTGGTTCGCCGCGCAGGCGATGCTTGCGATGGGGATGTGTTCGCAGCTGCTCGCCGGCGTGTTCACGATGTCGCAGGTGCTGGTCATCTTCTTTTCGATCTATACCTACATCTCGTCCATCTTCTTCGCCAAGGACAACGAGATCGTCCTCAACTTGCCCGTGCGCGGCGTCGAGGTGTTCGCGTCCAAGCTGATGTGCACCTATCTCAACGAGCTCGTAGTCAGCGCGATCGTAGTGCTGCCGATCACGATCGTCACGGCGGCGGCAGGCATCCAGGGCGGTTACGGGCATCTGTTCGGCGCCCAATATTGGATCTTGATCCCGTTCGCGATCGTGCTTTTGCCGGTGATGCCGCTCTTGATCTTGTCGGTCGTGGCTTTCCCGATCGCGATGCTCGCGCAAAAGCTGTCCAAAAAGCCCATGATCTCCGCGATCTTGCAGGCGGTGTTCGTCCTCGCTTTCGTCGGCGTCGTCTACTTTTTCAGCTATTCGAGCACTATGAGCCTCGGCGGCGAAGGGCAGACGGACACGAGCGCCTTCACGGCTCTCGGCTCCGTTTCGTTCTATACGGCGTTTTTGGCGGACGCGATGCTCGGCTTCTCGTCGGCAGGCAACTTCTTCGCGTTCTTGGGGATAACAGTCGCGATGGCGGCGGCAGCGCTCGGCTTGTCCGTGCTGCTCTATCGCAGAGCGATCTCGATGAGCGTAGACGGCGGCGGCGCTCAAAAGCGCCGTACCAAAGAGAAAACCGTCGTCCAAAGGAGCGCGTCCAAGTCGCTCGTCATGACTCAGCTCAAGACGATGGCGCGCTCGCCCGACATCTTCGTCAACCTGCTTTTGACGCTGCTCATGCCCGTGCTAATCGCGGCGCTGATGTGTTTCATAATGCCGTCGGCGGAGGAACTCGTCGCGGACGACCCCGAGGCGACGCTCGATATGTTCGACTATATCGGCTACTTTACGATCGGGCTCATCGCGATGACGCTGATGATCTCGTCGCCGACGTCCAACATCTGCGCGTCGTACGCGTTCTCGCTGGAAAAGGACAACATCTGCACGCTCAAAAGCATGCCGATCTCGGGCAGGAACATGGTGCTGACCAAGCTCGCGATCGCCGACGCGGTGTCGCTGATCTCGGTGGCGCTCGTCGCGATCGTACTGCCGTTCGCGATCTCTCTGCCGTGGTATACCTATGTCCTGTTCCCGGTGTTCCTCGCGCTCTATCTCGTCGGCTGCAACACCTTCTCGATGTCGCGCGATCTGCGCCGTCCCAAGTTCAATTGGGTGACGGTCAAGGAGCTGACCAAGGCAGCCAACAGCGGCACCAACTTCATAATGATGATCATCGGCGTAGCGCTCGGTCTCGTCGCGGGACTGCCTGCGATGATCGTTGCGTTCGCCGGCGCGGCGCTGCCGCCGTATGCGGTGCAATTGATCGTATGGCTGCCCATGGCGGCCGTCTCGATCACGTCCTTCATCGTGATGGGCATATTGCCTCTCAGGCATGCCGACCGCGATTTTCGCGACATAGAACCTTGACAAGTCAAGGCGTCGTCGCCCGTGCCTTTGCACGGGCATTTTTTTGTTCAAAGCCGAGATCTTGCCGAGATGGCGCAAAGTGATTTTTGCACCGTAACGACACGCGCGCCAAAATTCTTGTTTTCAAGGCGGTGCAAGAGCGCGCGGATCTGCGCTTGACGGGCGCGCCCGATCATGGTAATATGATAGTATCTACGCAGGGCGTCGCCCAAGGAGAGAAAGTATGTTGACTATCGACGACGGCAAATTTTTCAAAGACGGCAAGAGACACAGGATATGGTCGGGAGCGATCCACTATTTCCGCACTCTGCCCGAGTATTGGGGCGACAGATTGCGCAAGCTCAAAGCCGCCGGCTTCAACACCGTGGAGACCTATACTTGCTGGAACCTGCACGAGCCGCGCAAGGGGCGGTTCGACTTTTCGGGGCGGCTCGACATAGAGAGATTCATCGACGAGGCCGCGCAGCTCGGACTGGACGTCATCCTGCGTCCGGGACCGTACATCTGCGCGGAGTGGGATCTCGGCGGACTGCCTGCATGGCTGCTGAGAGACGGCACGGTGCGGCTGCGCTGCAACGATCCCGTCTTTGTCGGACACGTCCGCGACTATTTCCGCGAGCTGTTCTCGCGAGTGGGCAAGCGCTTGGCTTGCAACGGCGGCAACGTCATCGCCGTGCAGGTAGAGAACGAGTACGGCAGTTACAGCAACGACAAGTCCTATCTCGCCGCCGTAAACGGCATTTTGGACGAGTGCGGCGTCGACGTGCTCAGATTCACGTCGGACGGCCCCGACAACTGGATGCTGTCGGGAGGCGCGATGGACGGCGTCTGGAAGACTCTCAACTTCGGATCGGGTGCCGCGGGCGCGTTTTCGTCGCTGGACAGATTCGGCGAAAAGATGCCCAAGATGTGCATGGAGTTTTGGTGCGGATGGTTCGACCATTGGGGCGACGTCCATCACAGGCAGAACAAGAAGTTTGTCAAAGAGATAGGCTATATGCTCGATCACGACATCAACTTCAATGTCTATATGTTCCACGGCGGCACCAACTTCGGCTTCACCGCCGGCGCCAACTATGCCAAAAAATATCAGCCCACGGTGACGAGCTACGACTACGGCGCTCTGCTGACCGAGTGGGGAGATTATACCCCCAACTACCACGCGGTGCGCAAGATGCTGCATGACGCGAGCGGCGAGCCTCTCGGGCAGCTGCCTCCGTCGCCGCGGCTGCAAGACGTCGGCACGGTGACTTTGGACGAGAAGGGCAGTCTTTGGGACAACTTGGACGTGTTGGGCGAAGAGCATTTTTCGCCCGTGCCCGAGCCGATGGAGCACTACGGGCAGTCGTCGGGGCTCATTCTCTATTCCGTCGACGTCAAGGGCGAATATTGCCGCTCGTTCATGACCTTTGACGATCTGCGCGACCGCGGCTATCTGTTCGTCGACGGCGCGCTGCACAAGACGTTCGACTACCGCAAGAGCGACGCCGTCTCCAAGCTGTACGGCAAGCCTGCGGCGATCATACCGCCGTTCAGCGGCGTCAAGCGCTTCGATCTGCTCGTCGACGTGATGGGGCACGTCAACTACGGCGAGCACATCAAGGACCGCAAGGGCGTTTCGGGAATGAGGCTCATCAACCAAAACTTGACCAATTTCAAAGTCACGACGCTGCCGCTCGACGACGTCTCGGGCGTCAAATACGGCGGCTCGGAGCGCTATCCTCTGTTCTTGCGCGGCAAGTTCCGCGCCGACAACGACGGCGACTGCTTTGTGCATATGAAGGGCTTCGGCAAGGGCGTCGTTTGGGTCAACGGCTTCAACCTCGGCAGATATTGGGAGATCGGGCCGCAGAGGGCGCTCTATCTGCCGGGCAGTCTGCTCAAAGGCGACAACGAGATTGTCATTCTCGAGCTCGAAAAGGCAAAGGGGAGCGTCGTGATAGATTCGAGACCCGATTTGGGCTAAACGAGAAATTTTCGTAAATAAAAACGCGTGCGGACGGGAGAGAATCTCCCGTCCGCAAAACTTTGAAAAATAAGTTGCGAAAACCATAGTGCCATGTTATAATATTATTGCGGCTTTTTTGGTACGCACAATGTGTTACACTAAAGAGAAAGAGGCACATATGGAAGATTTCGAACCGAAAAAATTGACCATCTTGCGCATTTTGCAGGTGCTCGGCGAATACTCGGACGCCGATCACAAGCTTCGCCAGCAAGACATAATCGAGAAGCTGTCGTCGCTCTACGGCATAGAGTGCGAGAGGAAGGCGGTCGCGCGCAACATCGATTTTTTGCAGCGCGCGGGTTTTGACATCGTCGCGGACAAGAGGGGGTGCTATCTTGCTTCGCGCAGATTCGAGCACGGAGAGCTCAGACTGCTGACCGATTCGCTGCTCGCCAATCGCAACGTCTGCGTCCAATATACGCGCGACTTGATCAAAAAACTCGTCGCCGAGGGCGGCAGATATTATCACAACTACGCGGAGGGAGTCGTCAATCTCGACGATTGGCGCAAAGAGGACAACCGCGACTTCTTCTTCAACATCGAAGTACTCGGCGAGGCGATCGAAAAGAAGGTCAAGGTCGCGATCGTCTACAATCGCTACGGCACGGACAAGCGGCTGCATCCGACGCACAGCGCTCCCGATATCGTAAATCCGTACGCGCTCTTTTTCAAGAACGGGCACTATTACGTCGTCTGCAACTTTGACAGGCACGACAATCTCGCATTTTGCCGCATAGACAAGATCACATACATCAGGCAGACGCAAGATCCCGTACGCGACGTGCACACTGTCAAGAATTGCGAGAGAGGGATCAATCTGGGCAAGATCTCCAACACGTCGCCCTATCTCTATGTCGAGGATCCCGTCAAGGTCGTCTTCCGCACGACGCCGTATGCGCCGCCGTCGATGATCGACTTTGTCATCGATACGTTCGGTTCCAACGTGGACATTTGGAAGAGGGACGAGGACACGTACTTCTCGGTGTATGCCAGCCCGTCCGCGATGAAGATATGGATCATGCAATTCGGCAAAAACGTCAAGGTCCTCGCGCCGACCGAGCTTGTCAGCGAAGTCAAGGACGAAGTCCTCGCCGTGCGCAGGCTCTATCTGTCGCACAAGCCCGAGAACACGGATCCCGTCTATATGCCCCCGATCGTAGATCCGGAATTGGATCTGCGCGAGCCCAAGGTGCGAGAGCGCAAGATGCGCGCGCCCAAGACGAGCTTGCCTGAGGAGATCGTTGTCCCCGAGCCGCCGAGACGGCGCAAGAGGGGGAGCGGCAACAGAGCGCGCAAACCGAAAAAGGTGTGACGACCGTCGGCGCCTCGCGAGAGCGGGGCGCAAATTTTATAAATAATTTTGGCGCGCAACACTAATGCGCGAATATTTTCGACGAAAATAATGATTTAATTTTAATGTATTTTTTGCCCGAGCTGCGCCGATTTTTTCATTTAGCGGCGCGAAAGCGCAATATTTTCGAAAATAGTCCATTATGACAGCGCATAGGCGCGCGGAGACATCAATGTCGGCACTTGCAACGGCACTCGTTCGGTGGAATGAGATATTCTGCAAGGCAGCGTTGTTTGGTACAAACTAACAGATAAAACTTATAGAACCAAAAGACGGTATACGGAGCGCCGAGCGACGGACCGATTTTTCCGTTTTAGTGCATGGCGGAGGCTATAATCGTGGATAAAAATTCACGATATTATGTATAAATATTCATCAATGTACTTATTTCGGTACATTTTCAGCTTACCTTTCGACATTTTTCGCCGATTTTCAAAATTTGTCGCAAAAAGAGAAAATATGTCCGCAAACTCCGTTTTGGTACGAGAAATTCTCGTAAATATAACCATTAATATCTGTGTTAAAAAAATAACAAGAAGAAAATTTGAAAATCAATACTTTTGTACCGAAAAAAGCTTGACAAAATCATTATTCAGAGATATATTCATAACAGAAAAATATTGTGCGCACCGTCTTTGTGCAAAAAGACGGCGCGCGCTCGCTTGCGTATTTACGCAAAATTTTGCATATGGTGCAAGTTTGATAGGTATGGCAGAGAGGGCGCCGTTGGCGGCAAAGATCGTTTGGAGGTAATCGACCATGAAAAAATTCGCGATCGCGATGATCGTCATCGCGCTTTCGCTGTGCGCGTTGTTTGGCTGCGAGTCTGTCGACGACGCAGAGGTCACGATCACATTCGTCGGCGACGGCGAGACCTTCGCCGTCATTCAGGCCGAGATAGGTCAGCCTGTGCCGCTCCCCGAGACTGATCCCGTCGCGGAGGACGGATCTCGCTTTGTCGGTTGGAGCGACGACGAGAACGGCGACGTCGTCGATCTCTCTGCGGTGACTGTGAGCGCCGCGGCGACTTACTATGCCGTGTTCGAGCAAGTCGACGACGGAGACGAAGAGGGCGATCTTCGGCTGCCCACATACACCGTCACTTTCAAGGACGGACTGAGCGGCGAGACGATCGACGAGGTCAAGGTGCAATACGGCGGCGCGGCTACTGCGCCCAAAGCTCCGAGCCACGACGGCTACACGTTCGTCGGCTGGGACAAGCCGTTCGACGAGATCGTCGGACGCACCGAAGTCACCGCCCAATACTCGATCGACAGCTATCAGCTCACTGCCGACGTGCTCGGCGCAAAGTCGTCCGACAGCGTTGAGTACGGCTCCGAGATCATGCTTGCCGATCCCGTCGCGCCGCAGGGCTTGACGTTTGTCGGCTGGTTCGTCGACGTCGACGGCGAGAGCGTCCCGCTGCAGCAGCAATACGCCGCAATGCCGTCGCACGACGTGACTGCAGTCGCGGCTTTTGCGATAGATTGGACGGGCGTCGCGATAGACTCCGACGACGTCGCCGCCGCAGTTTACGGCGGCAGTGTGGGCATGATCTTGCCCGAGATCCCCGATCTGGAATTCAAATATCAATGGCAGGACGGCACGGCGGACGCCGACTTTGTCTTTGCCGCGGCAGGCGAGACAGAGCTTTCGGCGCAAGTCGAGGCGCGCTATGCCGTCGGCGACGTCGTCATCACCGATGTCAAGACTTTTGCCGCCGACGCGCAAGTCGCCAAGGCGCCTTTGAGCGTGAGCGTGACTGCCGATGCGGCAAGCGTGATCTACGGCGATCCGCTCCCCGAAGCGTCCTGTTCGATATTGGGCTGGATAGGCGACGACGCCGCATCGCTGTCGCAGACGATGACATTCGTCTACAAGACCGCAGACGGCTCGCCGATAGGCGACAGTCCCGCAGTCGGCGACTATTCGATAGGCGCGGACGTGTCCGCTTTGACCAACTATCAAGTGATGGTCGGCGAGGGCGAGTTCTCGATCGTTCCCAAGGCTTTGACCATGACGATCACAGTCGGCGACGTCGTGTACGGCGAATCTCCGACGCCCGAGATCTCTTTGAGCGGCTTTGCCTATGACGACGACGCGAGCGTCGTGACGGCAGGAGAATTCAGCTATCCCGATATGTCCGCGAGCGGCTTGCTGGATGTCGGCGAGCACAAAGTCACTGCGTCCGGCTGGAGCGCGAGCAACTATACGATCGCAGACGCAGAATCTGACTTCAACGTGACTGTCGCGACGTTGACGATCACTCCCGTCACGGCGTCGAGAATTGACTACGGCGACGAGCCGTCCGTGTTTATGTCCTATCTCGGCATCGTGCAAGGGGACGACTTCGACGACGCAGTCACAGGCGATGCCGACTACGTCATCGTCGACGCGCAGGGAGAGCAGGCGCCGCAAGGACTACTTCCCGTCGGAGACTATTCGGTCGTGATGAGCGGGCTGAGCGCCGCCAACTATATCATAGAATATCAGACCGCGAGTTTGAGCGTCGAGCCGTATCGCGCGGCGATCCGGGCGAGCTCGACGGTCAATGCCGGCGCGGCTTGGAGCAAGTCCGACTTTGCGCCGACGCTGCCCGACGGGCATTCGTTTGTCGGTACGCTCACGATGAGCGGCGCCGACGTCGGCGAATACAAATACGCGTTGCACGAGGATATGTTCGATTGGACCGTCGAGCCGAGAGTCGTCTCGGACGGCGAGGACGTCACCGACAACTTCGTCTTTGAGATAGACGTCGTTGTGAGCGTAGAGGCTATCCCGTTCGGGATAGGGCAGATAGACGACTTCGAAGCAGAGTACAACGGCAACGCGATCGCTCTCGGCAACGGCATCGTCGTCAACAACGCGCCCGAGGGCTTGACGATCGTCTACGGCTTGAGCGAGGACGCGATGACGGAAAGCGTGCCGACGGCGACCGATGCAGGCGATTACACCGTCTACTATGCGATCTCCGCGCCCAACTATCAAGATTATAGCGGCAGATATAACGCTCGCATCAGCCCTGCCCAAAACGCCATCGAAACGATTGGCGAGTGGGGTACATACAGCTGGGGCGAGACGATAGACTGGCGCTCCAACGTCACGGCGAAGTTCGGCACGGTCGAGCTTTCCGACGGCTCGTCCGCGATCGTGGACAGCGTCGGGAAGCATTCGTTCACGCTCGTCGTCGCCGAGTCTAACAACTGGACGGACGCAGAGCTGACAGTCAGCGTCGACACTATCAAGGCGCTCTATGACGAGAGCGACGTCCCGACAGATGTCTTTGCAAACGACGACATCGTTGCTGGCGCCGACAAGACTCTCGCCGACATCGTGCTCAATGAAGGCTTTGCGTGGACATACCCGAGCGAGAGCTATGCCGTCGGAGCCAACAAATCTGTCGAGCTCACCTGGTGCGGCGATCCGCAGCACTATGAGCCATATCCGCTCACCGTCGACTTCGACGCTCGCAAGGAGCGCCTGACCGTCACCGTCGCCAATACCTTCGAGATCGAGTATGGCGCGGCTTTGCCCGAGCTCTCTTTGGCATATACCTCAGTCGATGAGAGCGGCGTCGTCCGCGAGCTCCCGTCGCAGATGATAACAGTCTCTTCCGACCGCGTCAACACCGCCGTCGGCGGCACCTATCCGATAGATCTCACCCTGGACGGCACGATGGACTTTTACGAGCCCGTGTTCGCCAACGGCACAAAAAGCGCAATCGTGCCGATCAAGATCAAGTCCGTCAAAGTCGGCGATGCGCTCTATACGATCGAGGACGCTCTCAACGTCGCTACCGATGGTCAAGTCATCATCGCGCACGACACTTCGTTCGCTCATCCCGACGTCAGAGACATCGCCTATGTCGGCGACGGCTATCGCACGATCAAGAGCGGAGTTGAGCTGCTTGTGCCTTTCAGCGCCGACTATACCAACAGCGCAAAGGATACCGTCAGCAATTCCGCAGGAGTGACCGCAGATCCATATGTATTGCTGACGCTGCCCGAGGGCACGCATCTTGTCGTCAACGGCACTTTGAGAGCGCACGCGCAGAGGGCTACGGTCGGCGGCTCGTATTCCGGCTCCCCCGTCGCGCACGGCGACATCGAGGTGCAGGAGGGCGCGACGATCGTCGCCGAGAGCGGCTCGTCGACATATGTCTACGGCTTTATCTACGGCGACGGCGAGCTGACTTTCAAGAGCGGCTCAAATCTCTATGAGACCTTCAATCTCTATGGCTGGAAGGGCGGTTCAATTTCGGTTGCGATAATGAGAAAAGTCTTCCCGATCAATCAGTTCACGCTCAACAGCTTGATCGCCAAGAGTACGATCGAGAGCGGCGCGCAGTACAAGGCGTCCGCAGTTGTTGATGCTGCGGGTATTCAAACAGCGGATGTTGATTTTGTTTCGGACACCAGCGATGCGTTTATGCAATTGGACAGCGGTAAGCTAGTAAAATATGTAGACGAAAAGAACGGCGACGTGCATTTCGATCTGTACGGCAGCAGTACATTCAACAATTTGAGTGTATCGATTTCGTCGATATATAACATGTCCACCGAGGGACTGCAAGTTCCGCTTGCCGGACATTTCAAACTCAGTGTCAAGGATGGCAGCACCGCGACGATACCCGCCGACGTGCAGATCAAGATGCTGCCCGGCGCCGAGCTTGTCGTCGAGCAGGGCGCGACTCTCAATGTCAGCGGCAATTTGTACGGACTCAGCGACGGCAACTTCACACTGCCTTCCGACAAGACGACTTGGGTGGACGGCACGCTGAATAGAGGCTATCCGCACAGCATCTTCGCCAAGACGCACAGGATCACGCCCACGCCTTCGTACACGACTTCCTCTGCTGCGACGCTCGTCGTCGGCGGAACGGTAAACGTAAATTCGGGATCCGTGTTCGCTATCGGCACTTACGGCGAGGACGGCGGCAAGCTGGTCGTCAACTCGGGAGCGGAGCTTTCGGGGACGATAAAGGAAGATTATGCTACAAGTTTGTTTGATAGCAGTACTTACGACATAACATTTACCGCCAAGCTCGAAAACAAGAGCGGCGACGGCTATGCTCCTGCCGACGTGACTGCCGGCAAGACATATGTCTGCACCCAAGGAGTGTGGGCATGAGCGACGAGATCGTCAAGGTAGACAGGCTGTTCAAGAAGTACGGCAAACGCGCAGAGTGGGCTGTCGAGGATGTGTCCTTTGACGTCAAAGCCGGCGAGATAGTCGGCTTGCTCGGACACAACGGCGCAGGCAAGAGCACTACTTTGCGCTGTCTGGAAGGCATGTTGCCGTTCGATCGCGGCAACATCTCTATCTGCGGCCGAGACATCGTCCGCGACCCGATAGGAGCCAAGTCGCAGATGGGATTCGTCACCGACGACCACGCCGTGTTCGTCAAGATGACGGGCGTCCAATATCTCGACTTTATCTGCGACGTCTACAAGGTGCCCGTCGGCGTGCGCAAAGAGCGCTATCGCGAGCTCGAGAGCGTCTTTGCTCTCGGCGACAGCGTGCGCGATCTGATCGCGTCCTATTCGCACGGCATGAGACAGAAGATATGCATGATGGGCTCGCTTGTCCATCGTCCCAAGCTGTGGGTGCTCGACGAGCCGATGACGGGGCTCGATCCGCGCACGATGAGGGCGGTGCGCGAGCTTATGACCGATTATGCAAAGAGCGGCAACGGGATACTCTTCTCGTCGCACGCGCTCGATACCGTCGCCAAATTGTGCGATCGCGTCGTGCTGATCCGCAAGGGCAAACAGGTGTCCGATCTCAATGTGCGCGAGATCGCCGCGAGCGATCCCGATTTTGACTTTGAGGAGTACTATCTGAGCAATGAAAGCTGAAAGCCGCAAAGTCCTCGGCGCGCTGCTGCGCAAGCAGTTTTGCGAGAGCGCCGCTTCGTTCGCCAAGGGCAACTTCAACGTCGTCGGCTTTGCCGTCAGGACGTTGCTCATCGTCGCGCTGATCGCGATCTTCGTCGTCTTTTTCGGCGACTTCGCCGACGTCTATCTCGCTGTGACGACGGACGGCGAGCCGGCGCCGTTGACGCGAGCGTTCGAACTGATGACGATGGTCTATGCCGCGATCATGGCGCTGACAGTGATAGGAGCGATGACGGCGCTCGAGCGCGAGCTGTTTTCGAGCGAGGACGTCAGGATCTTTTCCGCGCTCCCGATAGGCGCCAATACGATCTTCGCCGCAAAGGCGATCGTCATCTATGCCAGGCAGACGCTCGTCTGCACCGTCTGCGTGTTGACCGCCAACATCACCGTCGCCGCCCACGCGAGCGTGGAGTGGTACTTTTGGCTCGTCACCGCGCTGTCGTGTCCGCTGTTGCCGATGCTGTCGGTCGGCATAGCGTCCGTTTTGGCGCTGCCGATCCACGCGCTCAAAGTGTTGCTCAAAGACAGATTTGCGGCGACGTTCGTGCTGATAACTCTCGTCACCGCCGCGTTGCTGTTCGCCTATGCCTATCTGCTGAGATTGGTCAGCTCTATGCTGCTCGGCGAGGACTTGCGCTACTTTTTCAACGACGCGGTGATGGCAAAGATAGCCGCCGTAGTCGCATGGCTGCATCCTGCGGATCTCTTCGCTGCGTTGCTCACGGGCAAGGACGTGCTGTCTTCTGCGCTCGTCATAGCGGCGGTGCTCGTCGTATGCTTCGCCCTGTCGCTGATCTTCATCAAGCTTATATTGACGCGCGCGCTCAAAGCTCAAGTCTCTTCCGGCGGCGTCCGACACTTGACGGCGAGGGCGCAGAGGCGTGCTCTGTCGCCGCTCGCAGCTTTGATAAAAAAGGAATTTTTGCTGATCTTCCGCACTCCCGACTATATGTTCTCCTACTTCTCGGTCGCGCTCGTCGTGCCTCTTTTGGTCTACTTCTGCATGTCGATAAGCTCCGCGCTCGTCGTGCGCCTGATCGGCATATCGTGCGACTTGGAGCTGGCGCTGTTTTTGTCGCTGTTGTTCGGCTCGCTCGCCAACGTGTTCTGCACGACCAACATAAGCCGCGACGGAATGATGTTCTACTCCGTCAAGGTGATGCCGCTCGGCTATCGCTCCGTCGTGTTCTCCAAGGTATTGCTGTGTCTCGTCGTCGCCGTGCTCTCGCAGCTGCTCACGGCGATATTGCTTTGCGCTGCCGGAGGACTCGACGTCTTGCACGCGCTGTTCGTCTTCGCCGTTGCGAGCGCATTCTCTTTTTCGCAGATCTGCTTCGCGACGAGGATAGACTTCGATCATGCCAAGTTTTCTTCCCAACCGGACGGCGAGATCAAGGAGCAGAGCAACACCGCAGCCCTCGTCGTCGTTGTCGGTATGCTGACTGCGTTCGCCGTCGGCGGCGCGGTCCTCGCGTCGAGAATGGCGCTATCGCTGCGCGGACTTGCGCAGGAGTACGGCTTCTTGACATATTTGATCGGCGGAGCGCTCGCCGTCGTCGCCGCTGCAGGCGGCTGGATATTCCTTGTATTTAGGCTCAAAGAACGTTACTATCGCTTTGAAGGAGGCGTGCTGTGAGGAAGACCGTAGTGGCTTTGATGCTGATATTGCCGCTGCTGTTCGTGTTTGCGGTATTTTCATCGGGGCAAGTCGCAGGGCTCGGCGTGTCCATCGCCGTCAACGGCGTCGAGATCCTCAACGCTCCGGACGGGGACGTGCTCGCGATAGACATCGCCGATCCTCAAGAAGACTTTGTCATTGACGCGCTCGTCACACCCGAAAACGCGAGCGACAAGAGCGTCGTCTATCGCGTCGAGGCAGTCGAGGGTGCGCCCCTCGCCGACGTGTCCGTCGACGAACACGGCAGAGTGACGGCAAAGAGCGCAGGCTCCGCGCGCGTAGTCGTAGCGACCAAGGACGGCGGCTATACCGACAGCTTCGTCGTGCTTGCGTCCTCGTCCAAGCCGTATGACTTTGAATTGTCTTTGACCGCCGTCGGCGACGACGTCCAGTTGCTGACGTCGTCCTCCGACGGACTGTATGCCTCTGTTGCCGCAGGCGCATATGCCTATGGAACAGACGCCGTCCCGGCAGGTTTCGCCGAGGCGCAAGTGCAGGTGACGTCAGGCTTCGCCGTCGTTCAAGCAGGCACGCTGACATTCCCGTTCTCGGGCAGGACGACTTTGGATTTTTGCGTGCAAGACGGCGCGTTCGGCGCCATTTCGCACAGTGTGACCGTGGACGTGAGCGTCCCCGAGACGGTGTCGGGCATTGTCGTCAACGGTTCTGCAAACGCCTCTCTTGCCGTCGAGAGCGGCAGCTCCGACATCTCCTTCTTTGTGCAGGCAAAGAGCGAGATCGAGCTAAAAAGCGAATACATATCTTCAAAAACGATAACTCAAATCGACGGAGCAGGCGAGCATTGCTACCGTGTCGACGCGATACTTGCTCCCGACAGGCCCGACAACATCGAGATCCAAGTCTGCGGCGCCGATGGCAGCGCGACCGTTGCTATCGCGAACGCCGACTTCGCTTTCTCTGTGTCGTCCACGTTGCCCGTACAGGGCGCGGACGCCGTCATTTTGACGGGCGGAGAAGTCACGTTCTTTGCCGTGCCGTCCGTGCTCGCCGACGATGTAGAATACGTTTGGACGATCGAGGATGCCACTTCGGACGACATATCGATCGAGACGCACGGCGACAGCTGCACGATAGGCGCGAGCAGCGCGGCGTCGTTCAAACTCGTCGTTAGGCCGACGCGCGGCGGCTATCCGCTCGACGTCTATCCGATAGAGATTCAGATCTCGGCGATCGACGAGCTGACGTCTGTTCAGATCGCAGACCGCACCGATCTCGGCTTGGCGCGCGAGCTCGTCATAGCGGGCTCGGCATATCGCGACGGCAAGACCGTGTCCAATACGTTTACTTTCGATCTGCGCGCGTTTTTCGGCGCTCGGCCGATAGCCGATTGCGTCGACGATCTCGAATTCTCAGTCTCCGATCCGGCGATCGCCGAGCTTGTGACGGACGGCAATTCCGTTTCTCTTCGCCCCGTCGAGAACGGCGAAGTCACCGTCACCGCCGCATGGAAGGGCAACGGCGCTTTCGGCAGGAACGTCGCCTCGTCGATCACGCTTAAAGTCGCCGCCGACGCCGTCTCATGCACTACGTCGGCGCAGGTGTTCGACGCCGCCGACAAAGGTCTCGCGATCGTGCTCGACGCGGATATCATGCTCGGCGAGGAGTTTGGAGGCAACGTCTCCGCAATGCGCGCGCGGCTCGGAAGCATGAGATCGACCTACAATGCCGAATTCTATTCCAACACCGGCAGGGAGAGCGAAGCCGTCATCAACTATGTCTTGGAATTCAAAAACGATCTCTACGGCAACGGGCATACGCTCAATGCCGAACTGTTCACGACGGCCGCCGACGGCACGGGCATGCCGCTTTTGTTCAAAGGCCCGCTCGACTTCGTCAGCCTCGGCGATTCCGCGTCCGTCGCAGGGCAGGACAATTCCGCATTCTTGATCCGCACCGACGGCGTGGAGATCTCCAACGTCACCTTGCTCGGCTGCAGCGATGCCGCGATAGAGGAGGACGGGCAGACCAAGCTCGAAAAACTCAACAATGTCGGCACGGTGCTCGAAGTCAACGCCGATTGCGCGCTCCGCAGCTGCCGCATCCGCAACGGCCGTACCGTGGTACGCGTCTACGGCGGCAACACGTCGGGCAACGACTATATGCGCGACGCGTTGGACGGCGCGCCTATCTCCGACTCCGACAGAGCGATCGTGACGATCGAAAAGTGCCTGATCTCTCAGGGCAGAGAATTTTTGATCAAGCTCGGCTCCGACCGCGCGCTCGCCGCCGATCTGTATGCCAATGCCGAGCCCGACCTCGTCGACGCGTCGGGCGATCCCTATGCGCCGCGCACTGACGGGCTGTGGCAAGACGATTATTTTTACAGCCGCTATGTGATGACCGATCTCACGGTGGAAGATTGCGTGCTCGAAAGGAGCGGACTCTTTTCGATCGGCGTCGAGAGCAACTTCGCCGGGCCCGTCCTCGCCCGCAACGCCGCCGAGTCGGGCGTAGATTTCGACGGCTGGGCAGGCACGGGCGGTACGTCGTTCGCAAGCGTCTTGCGCCTCAAAGGCGACGTGCGGCTCTATGATTGGAAAAGCCTTGACCTCATCGACAGCTCCACATTGATAGACTCGCAGATCGACAGATTCAGCCTCGACCTCGGCGCAATGCTCCGCTTCGCCGCAGCGTTCGCTCCCGACAAATACGGCGACATCATCGCCGCATCCGACAACGGCGACGTCGTCCACGGCGGGATAGCGCTGTACGGCGGCGGAAAAAACTATGCCCAAGTCGTCCTCTCCGACCTCGACCCCGACCTCGCCGACTTCAATGTCTACCAAGTCAACATCTCCATCCTCAAAGAGTCCGACGACCCCGTCTTGCTCGACCAAGGAGACTTCCTGCCCCTCGCCGCAGGCACGCAGGACTTCCGCTTCTTTATGTACCCCAACGACAGCCCCAACAGCTTCGCTCAACAAACCGCCGACGCCGCCAACGGTGCCAAATACGACGCCCTGTACGGATGAGCCGCAAACAGAGCGATTTATTTCGCGATCGACACGGGCACGAATTTTCGATCGCAAAATTTCGCGCCTGTGCGACAAATTTGAGAATTTGAGAAACGCATAAGCATGGAAGAGTTACCGCGCTTTCTATAAAATAAAGAGAAAGACGCAAGCAGCAACAAAGCGACGACGATCAGCAAAATCAACGAGGTATGCGCAAACATCGAATACCTCGTCTGTCGACAGCACGAGGCGGAGCTTTTGGCTCCGCCTCGTGCCCGATTTGAGGACTCACTCACTCTTCGGGCTTTTTGATGCCGCCGAGGTCCTGCAATATCTTCTCGCATTCTGTTTTGAAGATGTTCTTTTTGTCCACGAGTTCGGGTATCAAATTTTTGATCAGCTCCGCATTCGCCTGTATGGTTTTTACTGCGTTTTTGTGACAGACTTCGATTATCTTGTCAAACTCCTTGTTTATCCTGTCTATGCGCTCGACGGGGTAGAGGATTTTGTTGTTGTGTTCGACCAAGAACACAAGATCCAATCCCAACAGCATAAACGATATGATGAGCGGATACGGAGTATCTTCCATAGACGAGCTTTTGAAAGCGATAGACGAGGACAAACCCAAAAAATAGGTGTCTAAAAGTAAGTCAAGCCGTCGCCGAGTGCGGCGGCTTTTTTTTATGCTTGCTTACCCCAAAAAATTGTTTGCTACCATTTGCTACCGCACAAAAAAAGAAGGGATTTCTATTGGCTGAGTGAGAAAAATTTTTTGCCGATTTAAGCAAACATCGGGCAGAAGGTGTTTGCTATTATTTGCTACCGCACCCGAAAAAGGCAGTTTTAGAGCGGTTTAGGCAGGGCGAAAATCAGGCGGATTGAGGAAAAGTGCAATTAGCCGCAAATGTGGTATAAATTTAAGGATATAATTATATGTTGTAGCAAATTTTGTTTGCTACAACTTTTGGTAATGGTGCATTTTTACGATTGAGTTGTGGTTTTTAAGGGGCAAAAATGTGAAAAACCACAATATCTTGTGGTTTCTCGTCTGGAGCTGCTAACCGGATTCGAACCCGCTTTGCTAAAAACAGTCCACCGGACTGTTTTCTTAACGCGTCGCGCTTCGTCCTTGGACTCGGTCACCTGTTCGAATATCGGTATCAGTTTGCATAAAAAATACGACACGAAGATGTGTCGCATTTTTATGGAGCTGCTAACCGGATTCGAACCGGTGACCTCGTCCTTACCAAGGAAGTGCTCTAAAATACGCCAAGGAAAAACACGCCACAATATCTCGATAAATTGTTTGCTATTGACAACAATATATAGTAGAAATTTTCAAATTTGGGGCTGTTCTGATTTTTATAGCAAACACCTAAAAATGCCGTTTTGTTTGCTTCCGTTTGCTATTTTTGCGTTTTAGACCGTTTTAGAGCGTAAAAGGCAGTCTTTTTTAAGGGCAAATACAAGGTAAAATAGCCATTTTAAGGCTGTTTTCGTGTGGTTTCCGCGAAGTAATAGCAAACAAATAGCAAACACTTTTCAAGTATCTATATACACCAAAATATACACTTTTCAAATAAAAATGAATGGATAAAATCACACTTTTCAAAATTTCGTCGAAAAAGCATAATTCAGTGTAATAAGCATTGGCACTAATTGATTGTCGGTTTCTCTCCGGGTTGTTTATAACGTTACTATGGTAAATTTATCGCAATAAATCAATTCGCATTTACCCGTTCTCTGATATCAACCTTTGGCGAACCGACAAATAATTTTATCGTTCTGGAAGATTATACTTGCAATTATTATAATTTTGAGTATAATATAGATATAAGCATTTCGGAGGTGCGCCATGCAAAAATTCGTTAACCGCGCAAA